>JAKQQT010000060.1 GCA_029564025.1 Armatimonadota bacterium
GAAGCGCCGTACGCGGTGTACGGATCGGTTGACGAACTTGCTTCGGACGAATCGGCCCACAGCGGGAAGGCAACCGTAACCCTGCACTGGGTGACCAGCGCCGACGCCAAGGCGAAGATCGCGGCTTCAGGAGGTTCCGGAGCGGATCCCATGTTGCCTGTCGATGCTGTCGTGAGACTGGCCGTGGACAAGGCTGTCGGCTCCGCGCTGACCCAACTTTTCAGCCAGGATACTCCTGAGACAAGCGTTGTTAGCGGCGGCACCGTGACACCCGGATCACTGGGAGCGATTCCGGTGAAGCAGGTCGCCAAGACAAAGAAGAAAAAGAACAACCTGGGTATGATCATCGGCGGGGTTGCTCTCATTGCCGTCATCGCCGGTTCGGGTGGTGGCGGAGGCGGAGGAGGGGGCAATCCTCCAGGAGCCAACCCGCCGCCGTTCCCGTTCTAACAGCGAACGGTTCCTCACTCAACACAAAGGCCCGAAGCGATGGCTTCGGGCCTTTGTGCGTGCCGGCCGTATTCATCGGAATGCTACACTGAAATCGCCATGTCATTACATATAACCAATTCATTAACACGCCGCAAGGAACCGTTTGAACCGCTGGAACCGGGCTTTGTCCGGATGTATGTCTGCGGACCGACGGTGTACGACAGTCCGCACCTTGGCCACGCCCGCAGTTATGTGGCGTTCGATGTTATTGTCCGGTACCTGAGATATCTGGGCTACAACGTTCGCTATGTTCAGAACATCACCGATGTGGGACACCTGACCGATGAAGCCGCTGACGCCGGTGAGGACAAGGTGGAGCGCAAGGCTCGGGCCGAGAGGTTGGAGCCGATGCAGATATCGCAGGCGTACACGTGGGAGTACTTCGATGCGATGGACGCATTGAACGTGACGCGGCCGGACATCAGCCCGCACGCCAGCGGTCACATTCCTGAGATAATATCGCTGTGCCAGAGGCTGATTGAGCGCGGTTGGGCGTACGAAGTGGACGGAAATGTGTACTTTGACGTGGCGAGGTGGGCCTCAGCCGGGAACTACGGTAAACTGAGCGGGCGAAACGTGGAAGAACAGGAAGAGAACGTTCGCCAGACCGTGCTGGAAGGCAAACGCCACCCGCACGACTTCGCTTTGTGGAAACGGGCGACCGATGACCACATCATGCGCTGGCCCAGCCCGTGGGGCGACGGCTACCCCGGATGGCACATCGAGTGCAGTGCCATGAGCATGAAGTACCTGGGAGAGACCATCGACATCCACGGCGGCGGGATGGAGAACATGTTCCCGCACCACGAGGACGAGATTGCCCAGTCCGAGGCGGCTACCGGCCATCCGTTTGTCCGCTACTGGATACATAACGGATCGCTGAAGATCGACGGCGTGAAGATGAGCAAGAGCCTGGGCAACTTCATAACGGTCAACGCGGCCCTGGAGCGCTGGCCACCCGATGTTCTGCGCCTGTTCTTCCTTGGCAGTCACTACCGGAGCGCTTCCGACTACAGCGAAGAAGCCGTGCTGGCGGCCTCGAAGGGTTATGAGCGGCTGACCACGGCCCTTGCCAATTCCGCTCGTATATTGGGCGACATTGAGGGCAGGGAAGACCATCCGGCGGCGAAAGAGGCTGTGTCACGGTTTACGGCCGCGATGGACGACGACTTTAACACCCCGGGCGCCGTGGCCGCGATGTTCGATACGGCCACCTTGCTGAACAAGGCGTTAGCCGGCGGCGAAAAGGAGACGGCCGCCGCCTTGCGCTGGGCATTGCGCCAGATGGGCTCGATACTGGGCCTGACGTTCACATCTCCGGGAGCGACCGATGACGCCGCGCTGGGCGTGCTTGTCGAACTCGCCCTGGAGATGCGCAACAAGGCGCGCGCTGAAAAGGACTTCGCCACCTCGGACCGGATACGCGATACGCTGAAAGACGCCGGCATCATCGTGGAGGATTCGCCGACGGGTTCCACATGGCGGCGGGCGTGAGGGAACCTCCTTGGCACTCTGGAACCTGGAGTGCTAAAATGGCGTTGGAAACTTCGGAGATTGGGGAACGATAGATGCCGACATACGAGTATTTGTGCCCGGATTGCGGAGAGCGGTTCGAGCGATTTCAAAAGATGAGCGACCCGCCGGTGAAGTCGTGTCCGTCGTGCGGCGCCGGTGTGCGGAAGGTGATGCACCCGCCGGCCATCGCCTTCAAGGGCTCCGGATTTCACATCAACGACTACGCGTCTTCCAGTCGGTCGCGGGTTAACAGCTCGAGTTCCAACGGCGAATCCGAGTCAAAGCCGGCTCCGGTTGCGGAAACGAAACCGGAAGCGAAAGCAACCGAAAGCAAGCCCGAACCGGCGACGAGTGCCCCGGCGAAATAAACCATGCCAACCTACGAATACGAATGCCGATCCTGCAATGCCAGGTTTGAGCGCAGTCACGGAATGACGGAGAGTCCGGTATCGGAATGCCCGTCGTGCGGTGCGGAAGTGCGAAAGGTCTTTCACACACCGGGGATGGTCGTCAAGGGCAACGGCGGCGGATCGTGCGCCGCCGGCCGCGATACCGCCGGTCAGCCGTGCTGTATGGGCGGGTCGTGCGGCATGTTCCAGCCCGACTGAGAAAAAAGGGTTCAGGATTCGGGATTCAGGATTCGGGTAGGGGCACGGAACGCCGTGCCCTTTCTTGCGGATGTACGTGGAGGCGATTCGTGAACCGCCCCTTCGCCGTGTCGTCTTCCATTATCTGGCTGACTTTGATATCATGTCCATGTTGTAAGATTCGTACATGATGTACGGCAGGAGGAAGCTATGGCTGTTCGTATGACGGTTCAGGAAGCGCGGGACGGGTTGGCGGATGCATTGAATCGCGTGGCTTACGGTCAGGAACGGGTGGTGGTGGAGCGGCGGGGGAAACCCGTGGCCGCGATCGTTTCGCTCTACGACCTTAAGTACCTTGAGGAACTTGAGGCCCGCGAGGACGCCGAGGATATCGCCGACCACATCGCGGCTATGGAGGAAGCGCGAGAAAAGGGGACGATACCCCTTGAGGAGTTTATCCGATTGCAGGATGCCAAACCGTGACATACGCGGTTATTCTCGCTCCGGCGGCACAGCGGACTCTGAGCAAGTTACCAAAAGACGTTCAGCGCCGTTTGTGGCCACAACTGCGCGAACTGGCCGTGATACCGCGTCTGATAGACTGCAAGAAACTCTCACCGCCTTTGTCCGGCTATCGGATTCGTGTTGGTGATTACCGGATCATCTACGATGTGGATGATGGCGCGGGCGTCGTGACCATTACCAAGGTCGCCAAGAGGGAAAGCGCCTACTCCTGATCCTTTCCTGTGTCCCGTCTACCGAATCCGTGTTATCATGTGAGTGTCTCTGAATACGTATTCAAAAGGTGATCCGATGCTCAAATCCATTCCGTCCGTGCTTCCGAAACCGTTTAATCTTCCCCAACCGCTGGCCGGGCTGGAACGGCTGGCTGTCAACCTCTGGTGGACCTGGAATCCTTCAGCGCAGGACCTGTTCCGACGGCTGGACCCGGACCTGTGGGCCGAAGGCGTTCCGCCCGCCGGCATCCTGCGCCGGACGAAGAACTTGGCGTCAGCCTCGGCCGACCCTGCGTTCGTTGCCGATGTACAGCGCGTCGCCGGCGAGTTCGACCGGTATATGGCCGGAGGTCCGAAGTTTGAGGACGAGCGAGTCATCGCCTACTTCTGCGCGGAGTACGGCTTCCACGAGTCGATGAACCTTTACGCGGGCGGCCTCGGCATTCTCGCGGGCGACCACTGCAAGGAAGCCTCCGACATGAACCTGCCGTTCGTCGGCATCGGGATGTTCTACCGCCGCGGCTTCTTCCACCAGATGGTGGACTGGGAGGGACGCCAGGAGCACCTGTATCCCGAACTGCCGCCGGAACAGCATTCCGTGACGCGCGTGGTGAAGCCGGGAACGCAGGAACCGCTGACGGTGCAGATTCCCTTGCCTGGCAGGACGCTTAACATCGCCGTGTGGCTGGCGTCGGTCGGCCGGATTCCCTTGTTGCTGATGGACACCGACCTTCCGGAGAACGCGGAGCAAGACCGGCCCATCACCAGTCAACTCTACGTGAACACGCGCGAGATGCGCCTGACGCAGGAGACGGTGCTGGGCGTGGGCGGAGTCCGCGTTCTGCGTGCGCTGGGCATAGCGCCCACGGTATGGCACATGAACGAAGGGCACTCCGCGTTCCTCCTGCTGGAGAGACTGCGCGAGCAGTTGGCGGACGGCGCGACCGTGGACGCGGCGAGGCTGGCGATACAGGTGGATTCCGTCATCACGATTCACACGCCTGTCCCGGAAGGGAACGAGCGTTTCAGCGCAGAACTGGCTGACTCGCTGATTGCGCCGGTGCTGGATGGCACATCGCTGAAAGCGTCGGCCGTGCTCGAGATGGGACTGGGCGCGGACGGAGATCCGGGAGTCTTCGACATGACGGCTTTCGCTCTGCGCAACTCGCGGATGGCCAATGGGGTCAGTCTTCTGCACGGACAAACGGCAGACAAGACATGGCGCGAAATTGCGGGCTTTCCGGTCATCGGCGTGACGAACGGCGTGCATATGCCCACCTGGATCGGCCCGGAGATGAAAAAGGTCTTCGCCGCGCAGGGTGCGGAGTTCGGTGAAGACACGCGAATGGAATTGACATCCGGCGCAAACCGTCCGACGTGGGAAGGCATCTCCAATGTGCCGGACCGTGATCTGTGGCAGGCGCACCTGGCCCAGAAGCGGGCCATGATTGAGTTTGCGAAACGCCGTCTTTACGTTCAGCACGCGCGGCACGGGGAAGGACCGGACGACCTGAGATTCCTTCTGGACGCCTTGAATCCCGAAGCGATGATCATCGGGTTTGCGCGCCGGTTCGCCACCTACAAGCGCGCTTCGCTGTTGTTCACCGACGAAGACCGTCTTGCCCGCATGCTCGACGCGCCCGGACGACCCGTTCAGATCATCTTCTCCGGCAAGTCGCACCCCACCGACCGCGGCGGTCAGGAATTGATAAAAAAGGTGTATCAGAAAACGCAGGAACCGAGGTTCCGCGGCAAGGTCTTTCTGCTGGAGGACTACGACATCGAGGTCGGCCGCAACCTGGTGCAGGGCGCCGACATCTGGCTTAACAATCCGCGCCGACCGCTGGAGGCTTCAGGAACCAGCGGCATGAAAGCCGCGGCAAATGGACTGCCGAACGTCTCGATTCTGGACGGTTGGTGGGATGAAGCCTTCGAGGGCGGCCCGAACTTCAACGGTTGGGCCATCGGCGGGCGCGAGGAAGTGCAGAACTGGGACGAACAGGATAGGCTCGACGCCCAGGAAGCGTACCGCATACTGGAGAACGAGGTGATTCCGCTGTACTTTGACCGCGACGCCACGGGATTGCCTATCCGGTGGATTCCGGTGATGAAGCGCGCCATCGCGACCAGTGTGTACGCCTTCTCCACGAGGAGGATGCTGGAAGACTATCTTGGCATGATGCTGTAATTCGGTATTGACAAGGAACGGAACCAACCGGGCGGTCTTCCGAACGAGGGACCGCCCGGCTCGGCGTGATATAATCCGTGCAGGTGGAACAATGACAGATTACCATATCAATATCTTCTATAGCGAAGAGGACGACGGTTACATCGCCGATATTCCGGACCTTGAGCACTGCTCGGCTTTCGGCGATACTCCGGCGCAGGCTCTTCGTGAACTGGAAATTGCCAGAGAAGCGTGGCTCGCCGCCGCGCGTGATGCAGGCCGGCCTATTCCAGAGCCGAAATACCTTCCGCTGTTGTACCAGACGGTACGTTAGGACCGAATGCTGGACGATTACCTGAGCAAGATGCTGTGGTAAGGGTGTTCTAATCCGACTCCACGACAGGCCGGTCAGTCTCCTCAGCAGAGCCTGACCGGTTTGCGTTTTTGGCCAATGGTGGCGTTCCGGCCTACACTGGTGGTAATTCACGTGCGCGGGCAATCGTGTCCGCCGCTTGCTGACGGATAAATAAAGCCAATGCAACTCGCCACCTGCACCCCGCTTTTTGTGCTCCTCCTGATTGCCATCCCGTGCCTGGCCGCGCTGGCGGAAACGCCGCCGTCGAAGGCTGAGATTGAAGTGGAACCATCACAGCCGGCCGCCGACAGGATTCCGGTCACACTCTTCGGGACTTTTTTGGAGCCTATTGACGAGAGCATTCAGGGCGGTCTGTCGGCGGAACTGCTGGAGAACCCGTCGTTTGAGGAGACGCTTTCCAGCGTTGCCACGGTTCGCCATCTGGTGGAGCGCACTCCGGGCCTGAATCGTTCTTCGGAAATCGGCTTGCCGATTCCGTGGCAGGCGTTGCACGACAATCAGGGCTGGCGGTATGAACCGCGGTTCGGCGACGCCTTCAACAGTTTCCGCTCCCTGCTGGTGATGGCCTTGCCTGATTCGGAAACCGGAGTTCGGCAGGAGGTGTACCTGCCGGTCCATCGCACGCGGAAGTATGTGGGCTGGTTCTACGCCAGGCATCAGACCGGCGACCGCCGCGTCGAGGTTTCATTCCGCAAGAGGGACGACGCCTCCATCGTCTACTGCCACGCGTCCCTGGAGACGAAAGGGTCAGACTGGGCGCGGTACGATTTCGCGCTGGAACTGCCGGAGAACGCCCTTGCGCCGCGCGAACCGGCGGATTTTGTGATTGCCCTCAAGGACGGCGGTCGCGCGTTCCTCGACCAGGCGATGCTCTATCCCGCCGACCATGTGGAGTACATGGACCCCGATGTGCTGACCCTTTGCCGCGAGATGAAGACAACGGTGATTCGCTATGGCGGCAACTTCACTTCCGGCTACCACTGGAAAGACGGCATCGGCCCGCTGGACAAGCGCGTAAGCATGCTCAACCAAAGCTGGGGCTTCCCGGAGTATAACCACTTCGGCACCGATGAACTCCTGCGGCTCTGTGAGTTGGTGGGCGCACAGCCGCAGATTGCCGTCAACCTGGGCAGTGGAACGCCGGAAGAAGCGGCCGAATGGGTGGCCTATGTGAAGGAGAAATGGGGCAAGAGAAGTGCCGGAGTGTTCTGGGAATTGGGCAACGAACTGTGGGGCACCAACCATCAGATCGGTTATCCGGCGTTCTCGGAATTGGAATCACGAACCGGCGCCTTCGCCACCGCCATCAGAAACGTGGAACCGGACGCCCAACTGATTGCCACCGGAGCGGACCCGGACGGCTTCCGGGACTGGAACGCGGAACTGATGAAACTGCCGGCGGGAATGTTCCGGTACTTCGCCACGCACTTCGTGGACACCGTTCACGATGTCCGGCGCAGGGATGCTTCCAGCGAGTTCATCACCGAGGCCGCGTTTGCCCTTCCCATCGGCTTGGAGCGGCATCTGCACGAGATGAAAGCCCAGTTTGATGCCAACCCGCAGTGGAAGGGCCGCGCGCAGATTGCGTTTTCCGAATGGCTGTTCCTTGGACACGCCGATCGGGTTCCTTCATTCAACAACATGGGCGGCGCGGTGATTACCGGCGGCATGCTGAACACCTTCCTGCGGGTTCGCGACATCGTGCCCATCTCCACAATGACCGGCCTGATGGATTTTCACGGCATTCTCAAGGCGAAGTCCCAGGTGTTCGGCACACCATCGTATTGGGCTTTCCGGATGTATGCAAATGCAGGCGCGGCCCGCGTTGTGCCGACAACCACCAAGGTTGAAA
This sequence comes from Armatimonadota bacterium, assembly GCA_029564025.1. Classification (GTDB taxonomy): domain Bacteria; phylum Armatimonadota; class DTGP01; order JAKQQT01; family JAKQQT01; genus JAKQQT01. The sequence continues at coordinate 7,727 of JAKQQT010000060.1, forward strand.
CCTATGATGTGGAGGAAGGCAACGTCCGCATCCCCAACATACCGCAGGTACCGTATCTTGACGTGGTTTCCGCCCTGAACGACACTGGAGACACGTTGATTCTCTTCTGCGTTAACCGCCGATTGTCGGGCGTCACTTCGGCCCGCATAAGCGTCGACGGGTTCAATGGTCCCGGCAAGGCCCAGTCGCTCTTCGCCGCCGGCATCGCCGCGGCCAACAACGAAGAGCGCCCAGAAGCCGTGACGCCGGTTGAATCCGCCGTTCAAGCGGAGGATTCGACGCTGGAGTACACATTCCCGCCCGCCAGTGTGACAGTCATCAAATTGAAGAAGGACGGGTAACGCGGGCGTCCCGCCCGCAAAGCGGTAATTGTAGCGCTGGCATCCCGGCCGCAACAGGCTAACCATCGCAATATTCCCCCAAAATGATGCTCTTGTCCAGGCCAATTGCCCAGTGCTCGCGTCATACAATGAGCGTGGAGAGCGGGGTTTGAAAGGAATCGTTTTGTGAAGAAGATCGGGTTCATCGATTACTACATCGACGAGTGGCACGCGAACAACTATCCGCGGATGATCCGCGAGAGCAAACTGGGCGGCGATTTTACCGTGGCGCTGGCGTGGGAGGAAACCTCCATGCCCGGCCGGCGGCCTCTGGATACGTGGTGCAAGGAAGAGGGCGTCCCGAAGGCCGAGAGCATCGAACAGGTCATCGCGGAGTGCGACGCCCTGGTGGTTCTATCGCCGGACAATGCCGAACGCCACGAGGACCTGGCGGACCTGCCGCTTAAGTCGGGCAAGCCGGTGTATGTGGACAAGCCCATCGCCCCGACGCTGGCCGCGGCCAAGAGGCTGTTTGACAAGGCGAAAGCGCACAACACCCCGATGATGTCTTCCTCCGCCCTGCGCTTCGGCTCCGCGCTGAACGACGCGTTGGCCGGTCCTTTGGCCGGCGCGAAGATGCACTATGTGGCCACGGAAGGCCCGGGCGAGTTCCACATCTACGGCATCCATCAGATAGAGATGATGGTGATGGCCGTTGGGGTTGGCGCAACGCACGTAATGCAGTGCGTCAGCGGACCGGTTAATCATCTAATCGTGCGCTATGCCGATGACCGCCGCGCGTCGGTAATCCTCGCTCCGGGATTCGACTTCCGCGTGTACGCGGCGTACGACGGCGACAAAGGATTGACCCTGGCGGGAATGGACGACTTCTTCCCGAGGTTCATCGACTCCATGCTGGAGTACTTCCAGACCGGCGTGTCGGTGATCGATCCGAAGGAGACGCTGGAGATTGCCGCCATCATCGAAGCCGGCCTGGCCGCGCTGAAGACGCCGGATGTGTGGGTGCCGGTGCCGCAAGTCTAACACAAAGGCGCAAAGGCCTGCAGGATGCCGTCCCGATCTGGTATGATTTCAATGATGAGCGGTGCGGATCAAGGATTGGCCGTATGAACTGGCGAGTAGTTCTCGAAAAGGATGTGGATACCGGGGATTGGGCTATCTGGTGCCCGGAACTTCCCGGGTGCGTGTCTGCAGGTCGAGACGAAGCGGAAGCGCTGGAAAATATCCGCGAGGCGATCTCGCTTTACCTGGAACCTGAAGCCCTGGATTTGTCGCGCGAAGCCACCGTTCGGCAGGTGTCCGTACCGTGAGTGAGCGGATACGCTCACTCACGGCCCAGGAAGTGGAGGATATCCTGAGGCGTCACGGATTTGCGCTTGTTTCGCAACGGGGCAGTCACCGCAAATGGCGTTCCGCTTCCCTCCGCATGATCGTGATCGTTCCTTTCCACGCCGGTCGGGTTCTTCCTCGCGGTACTCTTCGTGCCATCATGACCGCCGCTGAGATTCCCGAATCGGAGTGGCGGTCGTAAGGAGATTGCACCAGTAAAATGATGACCTCCCGACAGCGTGTGCGCGCCGCGATGGCGGGTCAACCGGTGGATCGCGTGCCGGTCTTTCCCGTGACGACCCGTTACCTCGGCGCGCGCACTTTGGGCATACCGGTCGGTCGGATGGCCCTACAACCCGAACTGGTTTTCGACGGCATCCGCGCGATGAAAGACCGGTTCGGATTCGACGGGCTTGAGGTAGGCTTTGGACCGTCGCGCGGATGCGTGCCTCCCACACTGAAGGAGCGGGATGGAGTAGCGTATCTGCTGGTTGCCGAAGGCAGGCCGTACGCCCGATACCAGGAGGACGACGACCCCGTTCCGCTGGACCTCAGTCCGCCGCTGAGGGAAAAGTCGGACCTGGACACTATTGAGGTTGTTCCGGCGGAGCGCTACGAGGAACAGGGCAATCTCGAAGCGGTGCGCCAACTGCGGCGCGATTACGGGGACGACCTGTACATCGCGGGTGTCGCCGCCGGGCAGACGATGAACGCACTGGCCTCGTGGCGCGGTTCCGACCAGGCGATGTACGACCTGATGGACGATCCCGCCTTCGTGGACGAACTGATGGACCGCGCGACGGACATCAACATCGAGGTTGGCAAGGCGCACATCTCCGCCGGGGTGGACGGCATCTACATCGGCGACGCCTGGTCGTCGGCCAGCATCATCTCTCCGAAGCAGTTCCAGCGTTTCTGCCAGCCCCGCTATGCGCGCACGGTGGAGGCATTCCACGCGCTCGGCGCTCAGGTGTACATCCACATCTGCGGGAATTCCTCGCCCCTTCTGGAGATGATTGCCGAGACGGGCGTGGACGCCCTGGAACCGTTGGACCCGCTGGGCGGGGTGCGCGTGGATGACGCCGTGCGCCGCATAGGCGACCGCGTGACGCTGAAGGGCGGCGTTAACACGCTGACCCTGCTGAACGGAACTCGGGACGACGTTCGGCGAGAGTCACGGGAAATCCTGACTGCGGCCGTCGGAAAGTGTCGGGG
>JAKQQT010000074.1 GCA_029564025.1 Armatimonadota bacterium
CCACCGACCACCCCATCCTTGCCGGTTTGAATCCGGCGCAGAGGACAGCTGTTCTGCACGGCGACGGCCCTCTGCTTATTTTCGCCGGCGCCGGTAGCGGCAAGACCCGCGTGCTGACGCACCGCATCGCGTATCTGATAAGGGAGCGCGGCGTCAGCCCATGGAGCATCCTGGCAGTAACTTTCACCAACAAGGCCGCCAACGGGATGAAAGAGCGCATCATCGACCTGGTCGGCAAGGATGAAGCCTCCGGCATCTGGATGGGAACGTTCCACTCCATCTGCGCGCGCCTTCTGCGCATCGACGGCGCCCAGAACGGTTTGAACACGAACTTCAATATCTACGACGACGGCGACCAGATGACGCTGGTGAAGCAGTGCCTGAAGGACATGGGACTGACGGACAACAAAGCCGTCCAGCCGCGCGTGATACTAAGCCTCATCAGCCGCGCCAAGGAGCGCCTCATCACGCCGGAGCACTGGCGGAGCGCTTTCGGCGGGAATCCCATTGAAGACATCGCCGGCCGCGTTTATGTCCAATACCAGGAAACTCTGTTCGCCAACGACGCGCTGGATTTTGACGACCTGATCATGCAGGCGGTTCTGCTGTTGCGCGCCTGTCCCGACGTCCGCGAGAAGTACACGCGCCGGTTCGAGCACGTGATGGTGGACGAATACCAGGACATCAACGACGCGCAGTACCAGTTGATCAACCTGCTGGTCGGCGAACACCGGAACCTTTGCTGTGTCGGCGACGACGACCAGTCCATCTACGCGTGGCGCGGCGCCAACGTGCGCATCATCCTGGCCTTCGAGCACGACTTCCCCGATGCCCGCGTGGTGAAACTGGAGCAGAACTACCGGTCAACACCGAAGATTCTGGACGCCGCGCACGCGGTGGTGAGCAAGAACAAGGGGCGCAAGGACAAGAAACTGTGGACCGACCGCGAGGGCGGCGAGGGCATCCACCTGCACAGCGCACAGGACGAACGCGCCGAGGCGCTGTGGGTGGCAGAACGCATCCGGAGTTCCAACGAAATCCACGGACGGCCGTTCAACGACCACGCGATCCTGTACCGCACCAACGCTCAAAGCCGGGTATTTGAAGACGTTTTTCTCTCCTATCACATCCCGTACCGCGTCATCGGCGGCTTGCGGTTCTTCGAGCGCAAGGAAATCAAGGACATTCTGTCTTACCTGCGCCTGGCGGTCAGCACGCGCGACTCGGTGGCCTTGCGGCGTGTGGTGAACGTGCCGGCGCGGGGTATCGGCGCCACCTCGTTCGAGCGCCTCGAAGCGTTCGCCGCGCAGTACGGGATCTCGCTGTTCGAGGCGTGCGAACGGGCGAATGAATGTCCCGGCATCATCGCGAAGACTCAGCGCGGAATCGCCGATTTTGTTGAGATCATCCGAAGCCTGCGCCTGGAGGCCGGGAGGTCGACACTGCCCGTCATCGTGACGCACGCCATCAACGCCTCCGGCTACTCCGCGATGCTGAACGAGGACCGTTCCATCGAGGCGCAAAGCCGGTTGGAGAACCTGCAGGAATTCGTGAACGCCGCGACCGAGTTCCAGGAGACCGCCGAGGAGCAGACACTGCAGGCGTTCGTGGAACGCGTCAGCCTGCTGAGCGACATCGACGAATCGCCGGAAAAGGAAGATTCCGTCACGCTGATGACCCTTCACTCCGCCAAGGGACTGGAGTTTCCGGTGGTGTTCATGGTCGGAATGGAGGAGGGGGTGTTTCCGCACTCGCGCTCGCTGGAGAGCCGTGAGGAGATGGAAGAAGAACGCAGGCTGGCTTATGTGGGCATCACCCGCGCGAAGGAAGAGTTGTTCATGTCATTCGCCACGACGCGAACGAACTACGCCGGACGGATGCCCAGCATGTCGTCGCGGTTCCTGGACGATATCCCCGATGACACCCTGCTGGTCACGCGACCAGGCCGCCATGCCGCGCCGCCGTGGCATTCCGAGGCATCAACCACGGGAGCGTGGAGCAAACTGGCTCCGCCGCAAGAGGAACAACGGCCCAAGCCGCCACCGCCGAAACTGAACGCGGAGTATGACGGCCGCTTCCGGGTTGGTCAACGCGTGCGGCACAAGACATTCGGCGTCGGCGTGGTGGTGACGGCCACGGGTTCGGGTGACGACGCGCAGGTAACGGTGGCCTTCCCGGAGGCCGGCGTGCGGAAACTGCTTTTGTCGTACGCCAAGTTGGAGGATGGATGATGGAACATGGAGGATTGACCGGTAGGGGAAGTTCCGAATTCCCCTCCTTTTCAAGGAGGGGTAAGGGGTGGTTGCCGTGTTCCGAAAGCCGGTAACAGGGGCGGTTGCGCGGTTCGTACCCCCAAAAACCACCCCCCAGCCCCTCCTTGAAAAGGAGGGGAGCCGAACGGGCGCCTCCTGCCGGGCCAATCGGGAGAATGGCGCTTCCGGCGGCGATGCCTCCCCTGAATCCCATATCCTGGAATCCTGGCATCTGTCCTCCGAATGCCCCCGATTGACACGTTTCCCTTGACCTGCCGGCCCGGTTGCGCC
>JAKQQT010000098.1 GCA_029564025.1 Armatimonadota bacterium
GACGGCTGCCGCTTGGCGCGCAACTGGCGGTTCAATGCCTCGATTAACTCCCGCGAAGCATCCAGCGCCACAACCGCGTTCATCGCATCCATCAGGGCCACGCGCTCAAAATCCGCCAGATCCTGTCGGATCCTGTAATGCGACCACTGTCCTTCGCGACGATCGGTCACGAGACCGGCATGCCGCAGGTTAGCCAGGTGACGGGACGCCTTTGACTGCGTGATCCCCAGAGCACCCATGATGTCGCAGACGCACAGTTCGCCATGCAGATGCAGCATCAACAGTATCCCCAGGCGTGCCTCGTCCGACAGCGCCTTGTAAAAATCCGCCGCCCTTCTCACCACGGACCTCCGTTCGCGCGAGATATATTCGCTTATCCGGTTATGCGGTTTTTGTCAACAAAAAGAAATGCAGGAAGTGGTCCGCCCCTAATCCAATCGGAGATCTCGTCAGTAACCCCGCTCCCACGGCTCGACGCCGCCGGCCACCACGTGAAAACACGGTGACGCCTCGGGAGTCGTCCTGCGCCAGGCAGTGAAACGGGCGGGGTCCCGTTCCCTCAGCTTGTCGCGCAGATGTGCCCACTCAAACGCGATCTGCCCGTCCGTTACCGTCATTCCAACGCACGCACACGGGCAGTATCGAATTTTCGTCCGATCAAAACGGTAGCCTCGTGCCATGGCCTCGTCCAGGATCCGCGACAGAAAGCAGTCGATGGCAATCAGCGGATCCGTCGCGGCCCTGAACCGGTCAAGCTGGGGATGTCGCGTATATCCTTTTGCCCGGCCGGAAAGCACCGCCTGTGCAAGCAGACCCTCGCGCCAACAGGCCACCAGCCCCTTCGCATCCAGATGCCGCGGATGAAGCGACCAGAGCCTCATCAGAATCCACCGTCGACCTTTTCGCCATCCGGCACCACCTGCGGGGTCAGCACCAGCCTTTCGACCTCGTAGCCCTGCTCCTTGAGCCGCTGCAGAATGCCGTTGTAAACGACACCGTCGATCCGCGGCGTCCTGCTGAGGATCCACAGGTAGTCGCGTGACGGGCTGCCGACGACCGAGTATTCGTAGTCGGGACCAAGCTCGACGATCCAGTAGTCACCCCAGAAATTACCGAAGAAGCTGACTTCAATCCTGGCGTTCGTTTTTACGTCCACGACCCTCGCCCGACCGCGGGACTCCTTCAGTTTGCCGTCCAGCGCCCCCTTCCTGCACGCGTTGACGACCTCGATCTCGCCGTTGTCCTTCAACGTGTATCTGGCTGTCGTCGCCGTGCAACCACGCTGGAACCACTGCGGAAAGCTGGCGATGTCGTACCAGGTTCCAAGATAGCGGGAAAGATCCACATGCTCGACGGTCTTCAACTCGGGCAGTTTCAGACGTTCGGTCGTGGTCGTGGCACATCCGGCACCGCCCACTATCACCGCCACAAACAACGCCGCCACGCCGATTCGAACCATACCCCTGCCATTTGAATTGCCCATATCGCGCCATGCCCCCTGTTTTGAAACCATGCGGTCGCCAGCGCGGCGGCCTTCACGCAGGCTACGCACGCCAAGGAAACGCGTCAATGCTCCAAGAAAGATTGAATAGCGAGTTCAGAGGATTGCAAGTGTGAAATCCGCCGGTGACCACGTTGATTGACTTGGAGAAATGCTTCTACTTAAACCCGAACAGGGACATCAGCTCGAAAATTCCCCAGCCGAACAGGCCTGCGGCCGGAATCGTGATGATCCATGCCCACACTATGCGCTGTGCCCAGATCCACCTGACGCTGCGGACCCCGCTGACGGCACCCACGCCGATGATGGCGCCGGTGATCGTGTGGGTCGTGGAAACGGGAATGCCCAGCAGGCTGATGGCAAGAATCGTGACGCCGCCACCGGTCTCGGCGCTGAAACCGTGCATCGGGTCCAGTTTGGTCAGCTTGGTTCCCATAGTCTTGACTATACGGAACCCGCCGAACAAGGTTCCTGCCGCGATAGCCACATAACAGAGCACGACGATCCAGTTCGGTATCGCGTCCGGAGCGTTGGCGGCCTGGCCCCATGTCTCGCCGGGAAGGCCGGACGCCAGCAACAGCGCGAAAATGATTCCGGCGGTCTTCTGCGCATCGTTTGAACCGTGCGAAAACGAGTAGATCGCCGACGACACGAGCTGCAGTTTCCTGAACATCGGAATCAGCTTCAGCGGTGGCATCTTCCGCACC
>JAKQQT010000124.1 GCA_029564025.1 Armatimonadota bacterium
GGGCGGAAGGAGACGGCGCCTTGTCCGGCCTCCACGCGAACCCATCCGCCACCCGTATTCGGCAGATACGTCTTGAGCGTGTTGGCCTCGTTTGCCAAGGCGAAGGCGTCTTTGGTGGTAGGATTCAGATTGGTGTCAATCGGTTGCCAGGTACCATCGGTGGCCTTGTAATTCATCGGCTCCAGTGTGCATTCGGCGGAATAGGTGCCATCGGCAAGGAGAAAATGACGGGAGGTGGCCGAGCGTAGTTCAGGGAGTTCCCGCACGGCGGGAACATACAGGCGGTCCGCGAATGCAGACGCAGCAAGGGCAGTTAGCCCGATGACCAAGTAGCCCATGGTCTTCGTGATTGATTTCATCTTCGTTCCCTTCGGAAAAGTGTCTGTTCGCTTAGCACGAGCGGGCTACTGATTGGTTGTTATAATCCGGTGGCAGTTTGGCTCTGTGGCGCGGTGGCCGAGATGCTGTGCCACCACTGTCAAGGGTGGAAGAAGCGGTCCCATCATTCAACGTGTCGTTACAACCTCCTTTCACAAGGCGTAAATAACACATGGCCATTATAGGCCATCTGACATACCGAATATTACGCCAGTGTCGGTATACGTTGCTTATCGAGGCGCAAGAATACACTCGTCACCCTGGATCAGCGGACCACGGCACATGTCACGCTCAGCGAAGCCCTTTTCGGCAAGGTGAGCGCGGCGGTTGAGGCCGACCTCATCGAGCGACCATTGCCGGAATCGAGCGCCGCCGTCTCGGGGAACGGGTTCACCGTTAAGGTCAATGGGTTTAGGATCGCGACGGTGAAGGTTACATTGGCCCGCAGATGAAGAACGAAGGCGCATCGAGTCCTTCATCCCGTATATGACAGAGGCACATTGAGCGGAGCGTAGGGAGCATGCGACCGTAGGGGCACCCTTCGGGTTCCGCTCAGCGTGCCTCAATCCTTTGTGTAGAGAAGCAGAAATAAGGTCCGGCCTCAATCCGAGGTCGGACCTTTCTGTTTACCAATTCGATATCAGTGCTTCGCGGCGGCGGCTTTCTGCGCGTCGGCGTAGGGCTTTGTATAGGCGGTTGCCTTCTCGAAGGTCGAGATGTCCGGCATCGTTACGGGGTTGATGACGCCGCGTTTGGCGAGCACGCGTTGGGTTTCCATGCGGGACTGGTTGCCCAGGTAAATGGCACGGCCCAGCACGCGGGCGCATTCCTGCGGGGCGTGGAATCCCATCCCGTTGTTGGAGGCGACATAGTCCCACCACAATTGGGCCTTGCTCAGAAGTTCGCGCGGTTTCGCCAGTTCTGCGTCGGTCGCGCCGAGCTTCATCGCCTCGCCGATCTCGATGTGGGCCGGGTAAATGGAATCGGCCGCCTGGTCAAGCATCTCGCGGTTCTTGTCTTGCATCGAGGTCACACGATCGCGAATCTCCTTCTCGCTCCAGCGATGGCACACCTGGCAGGAGTTCGCCATGTTGTACAGCGGGCTTCGCACCTGGTGGTCAGTGTACTTGATGCCGCCCTCGGCCTTGTAGGGCATATGGCAGTCCGCGCAGGAGACGTTCCGGAAGGCGTGCACGCCCTGGCTGAAGACCTCGTAATCGGGGTGACGGGTCTTGAAAATCGGGGTGCCGGAGATGGCGTTCACGAAGTCCGGGTTCGGCTTCACGGTTTCGAAGAAGTACTTTTCGAAGTCGTCGGCGCGCAAGCCGTCATCCCAGGGGAAGGTGAGGTAACTGGACACTTTGTCCTTGAAGTAGTAACTTACGTGGCACTGTGCGCACACCAGCGAGCGCATCTCCTGCCGACTGACCTTCGTGATGTCCTTGCCCTGCCGCTGGAACGCCTCGATCAGCGCCGGCCGTGAAATCTGGAGCGCCATCGTTTTGGGATTGTGACAGTCGGCGCAACCGATAGGGTTCTTTATCTCCGGCCGGAAGTGGTCGAACGATTCCTTGTAGAAGTTCGCCGGTCCGCCGAGTTTGTTCATCATTCGCGGCACATCGGGCGACTTGCAGGTCCAGCACGATGCTCTCGTGGCGGCGGAGACGCGCTTGGTGCCGGTCACGTCCTCGATGGCGTGGTGGTGTCCGCGCGGCGCACCGTATTCCTTCGAAAACACGTAGCCTGCCCACATCACCACCAGGCGCGGGTCGTCGGCCAGGTAGTCGCGCTTGCCTGAGCCGCCGTACTTCGTGTTTTCATTCATCTGCTTCGTGCTTTCCCACGAACCGTATTCGCGCGGGAAGTTGACGCCCCACTTGCTGTTGTCGCTTTCCCACTCGCCGATGGGCTGGATAATCTGCATGGTGGCCCATTTGCTTTCAGCGCGGCGCTCGGTGATCGAGGTGGCAAGCAGTCCCAACAGCAGGACGCCGATGACGCAACCGAAGAAGATGAACCAACCCAGCCGGTTCGCGCTCTTTGCGTTTGGTGTGTTGTCCATGGTGTAACCTCGCGGATCAGTTGCCCGGAATCATCCATTCCGGTGCGACGGGGGAAAGCGGCGGAACCGCGGCGTTGGGACTGGACGTCAGGCTGTGCTCGCGCCCGTGCGGAACCTCACGGTGGCAGTCGGTACAACCGCGTTTCGAGTCGGCGTGCGGCCCGTATGTTACGTCAACGATGCGCTCGTGGCAGTGCAGACAGTTCTTCTGGATCACGTGCCGCGATTCCGGTATGGCCTGGATCACCTGGCGTTCGCGGCGCAGGGTGAACAGGTACGAGTGGCGGGAGCCGTCCTTCGCCTTGAAGAAATACTTGGCGGCGATGTTGTTGTGCGGAACGTGGCAGTCGTTGCAGACCGTGACCCGTCCGTGGCTGGAGCGCTCCCACGAAGCGTACTCGGGATTCATGATGTGGCAGTTGATGCACGTCTTTGGAGAATCCGACATGTACGAAGCGCCCTCGGAGATGCGGGCGAGATAGGGGAACATGCCGACAAGTGCGCCCGATGCGCCCAGAACGGCATACCTGGTCGCCGGCGTGAGAGCCCGCAACCACCCGAGGAAGTACCTGTAAGCCCACAGAACCGCGGAACGCATAGCTTAGTCCTTTGTTGCCATGATACAACGGGAGCGATTCATAAGCGGCTATCCGTGCAAGTTTTCAGGGACGATTTTCACGAATCTCCCTTCCGGATCGCCAACGGGCTTATGCGCAACCCTAACTTGAGTCCACAATGTGATGAATCGGGAATCGTTGCCTAAGTAAAGGCATAGCCGTGTCCCGAACCGTCCGAACGGAGGTGGTATGATGGCGAAACCACAGTTCAATCCGAAGGTCATACCGGTCGCCCTTGCTGTGATCGTGCTTGCCGCGCTGGTCATCAACAGGATTCAAGACAACCGCGAGGCGAACGCGCCGCCCGAGGGAAGTGGCACCATCGAGGCGACGGAAATCGAGGTCGGGCCGCAGGTGGCCGGCCGGATCGCCCGGATACTGATTTCCGAGGGTGCATTCGTCAAGACGGGACAGGTGATAGCCGTGCTGGACGACACCGAACTGAAGGCGCAGTTCCGGCAGGCGCAGGGACAGCGTGACGCGGCGTTTAGCAACTACCGCAACGTGAAGAAAGGCCCTCGGAAGGAGCAGATCGCCGCCGCCCGCGCGCAACTGGCATCGGCTGACGCGGCGGTCGACGGAGCGGTTCAAAGCCTCGCCAATGCGGAACGCAACTTTCGGAATGTGACGGAACTGAAACAGGCCGTCACCAGCACCGACGCCCAGATTCGCTCGTTGAAGGCGCAACTGCTGGCCGCATCGAAACAGGCAGAAGCCGCCGAAGCGCAGGTGAAAGGTGCTTCCGAAACGCTGGCCAACGCCAAAAAGGCGCTCGAGACCGTGACCGACCTGAAGCAGGCTCAAGACCTCGCGAAGGGCCAGTACGAGTCCGCACTCGCCGCGCGTAACCGGGCCTCGACAGCCATGTCTACAGCCAGGGCGGACTTTGACCGGATTTCCGGATTGTACGAGCAGGGCGCCGTTTCCAAGCGTGATGCCGATAACGCGCGCCTAGCGCTTGACACAGCAAGGGCCGCCCTCGACACGGCGGAGGCGCAGGCAACCGCAACCAGGGCGGCGTACGACAATGCCAGAACGGCCTTTACCGACAGGCTGGCGGCGAAACAGACGGTCATTTCAGCCACCACGGCGTACACCGCATCGCTCCGCGGGCGCGAGGCCGCCTACGCCCAGGTCAGTTCTGTGAAAGCCCAGTTTGAGGGCGCCGGGCTTTCGATGAACAACGCTCGCACCGCATATGCCGACCGCATCCAGGCTCGCACCGCGCGAGACAACGCCCGTACTGCCGTGCGTACGGCTCGCGCCGCACGCGACGCCGCCCGCGAAAACCTGACTTTGCTGGAGGCCGGCAACACAACGGAGGTCATCGAGACGGCAAAGGGGCAATGGCAGGCGGCGGAAGGCGCTCTGGCCCTGGCACGGAAGAAACTCGCGGACTCGGTTGTCAAGGCGCCCACGGACGGGCAGGTATCGACAATTGTCGCACGAAAAGGCGAAATGGTGTCCGCCGGTCTGCCGGTGGTCAAGATGCTGGACGTCCGCAATGCCTACGTCCGCGTATACCTTCCTTTCCGCAGTTTCGGCAAGGTGAAGGTCGGTGACCCGGCGGTTATCGACACGGATGCAATTCCCGGGGAGACATTCAAGGGCAAGGTGATCGCCGTCGCCTCCGAAGCCGAGTTCACACCCAAGAACGTGCAAACGCGGGATCAGCGCCTCCAGCAGGTCTACTGGGTGAAGGTGGCCATCGAGGATCCGGACGGACGCCTGAAACCGGGTATGCCAGCGCGGGCGGTGTGGGATAACCGCTGAGGTTTTCCGGACAATATGACCGCTTCAGCATCGCCATCGCCAGATGCCGTTCATACGGAAGGGCTGTCGAAAACCTTTCAAGGCCGACCGGCTGTGTCGGACCTGAATCTGCAGGTACCCGCCGGCGAGGTGTTCGGCCTTGTCGGTCCCGATGGAGCGGGAAAGACCACCACATTCCGATTGTTGTGCGGGCTGATTCGGCCGGACACGGGCTCAATACACATCGCGGGGGTGGATGTGATCGCCGATCCCGAATCGGCCAAGAGGCGCATCGGCTACCTCAGCCAGGCGTTTGCCCAGTACACCGACCTGACTGTGTGGGAAAACCTCGAGTTCGTTGCGGGAACCTACCTTGTTCCTGACGGCGAGTGGCAGGAACGCGCGAACGAACTGCTTGAGGCGAGCCGGATGACCGCCTTCAAGTCCCGCCTGGCCGGCAACCTCAGCGGAGGGATGAAACAGAAATTGGCGCTTTCGTGCACGCTGTTACATCGGCCGGAGGTTCTGTTTCTCGATGAACCGACCACCGGCGTAGATCCCGTCTCGCGGCGCGATTTCTGGAGCATTCTGTACGATCTTCCGGCGCAGGGTGTGACCATCGTGCTGAGCACTCCGTACATGGACGAAGCCGAGCGGTGCCGGCGCGTTGCCTTCATGTCGCAGGGGCGGATCATCGCATCCGGTTCGCCTGACGAACTGCGTGTAAAAACCGGCGACGGCATCCTGGTTTTCGATACGGATAATCCCCGAACCGCCCGCGACCTCCTGGCCGAAAGGGCTGATGTGCTGGAAAGCGTGTTGTTCGGCGATGCTTTGCACGTGCTGACTGAAAAGCCCGCCGAAGCCGAATCGGCGCTCCGCGCCTTTCTTGCCTCCGCTGGTGTCGACGTCCGGTCGGTCTTTGTGTCGGAACCCGGATTGGAGGACGTGTTCGTTCACCTTGCCTCGGATGCGATTGACGGAGGCCGGAATTGACCGAACGCGCTTGCGACGAGAAGGCCATTGTCGTGGACGGCCTGGTGAAGCGGTTCGGCGACTTTACCGCCGTGGACGGAGTGTCGTTTGACGTCTGCAAGGGCGAGATTTTCGGCTTCCTGGGTCCGAATGGAAGCGGCAAAAGCACAACGATACGGATGCTGTGCGGTCTTCTGACACCGACGGCGGGAAACGCTTCGGTGGCCGGCCTTGATGTCGTGACGCAGGCCCGTCAGATTCAGAGCCGCATCGGGTACATGAGCCAGAAGTTCAGCCTGTATGACGACTTGACGGTGATGGAGAATCTGCTGTTCTTCGCCGGTGTGTACAAGGTAAAGCCGGATCGGGTCGAACAACGTATCGGCGCCGTGCTTGACCTGGCGAACCTGACCGCCGACAGCAACACGCTGACAGGAACGTTGTCGGTGGGTTACAAACAGCGGTTGGCACTCGCCAGCGCCGTGGTGCACGAACCGGACGTGTTGTTTCTGGACGAGCCGACCAGCGGCGTCGATCCGGTTTCGCGACGGCGGTTCTGGGACCTGATAGACAGTCTGGCGCGCACGGGGGTGACGGTTCTGGTGACGACGCACGTGATGGAGGAGGCCGAATACTGCAACCGCCTGGTAATGATAGACAAGGGCCGGCGTGTGGCGCTGGGTTCCGCCGCCGAACTGAAGCAGGGATATGCCTTTGAGGTCCTGGAAATACGAACGCGCGACGTGATGAACGCTATGCGGGTGGCGGAGAACTGGCCGGATGTTGTTGAGGCCGCTCTGTTCGGCGAGGACCTGCACATAACGTGCAGGGAAAACACCCGGACAACCTTGCAGTGGCAGGAAAGGTTCGCCAAGGCCGGCGTGTCGATTCAGAGTGTGAAACCGGTGGAGGTGACGCTGGAGGATGTGTTTGTTTCACTCGTCGCGTCAGCGGAAGGAACCACCGGCGCATGAGCCGGCCGGTCGAGAAGTGGAGTTGGAGGAGGATGTGGGCCGTTGCCCGCAAGGAATGGCTTCACCTGAGGCGCGATCCCCAGTCGTTCGGGCTCATCATCCTTCTGCCGCTCGTCACGCTGGTTCTGTACGGATATGCCATCAACTTCGATCTCAAGCATATTCCGATGGGAATCCTGGACCACGACCGAACCCAGCGCAGTCGCGCCCTGAGGGAGGCGTTCAAGGGGAACGAGTACCTGCGTTTCACAGGTGAAGTGCCTTCGGAATCCGACATCGAACCCCTGTTTCGGGCCGGTCTGGTGCGCGCGGTGATCGTGATTCCGAGGGGATTCGACGCGGACATGAGCGCCGGTCGCACAGCCGATCTACAGGCGGTCTACGACGGTTCCGACGGGACGACGGCCGGCATCGCCGTGGCATATGCCGACGCGCAGATTGCCGCGTTCGCGGCACAACAGGGCGGGACGGCTGTTATGAAACGTGCGCCGAAAGCGATGAGGACAGCGCCGGTGGTGTCAGTGATTCCGCGAATTCTGTACAATCCCGAACTGAACAGCGCCAACTACATCGTTCCCGGCCTGCTGGTGCTTATCCTGGCCATCACCTCGGCGCTTTTGACCTCAACGTGTGTCGTACGCGAGCGTGAAATCGGAACGCTGGAGGGACTTGTCGTCTCGCCGGTACTGCCCTCGGAAATCATGGTCGGGAAACTGGCGCCCTACGTGGCGGCCGGCATGGTCGACGTGGTCCTTCTCGTCGTATTTGGTTATGTGCTGTTCAGCGTTTTCCCGGCCGGTTCGCTGTTGTTGCTGGGATTCGGTATGCTGTTGTTCCTGGCGGGCGTGATGGGGATGGGACTGCTGATATCCTCACGCGCGCCGAACCAGGCCTTCGCGCTTCAGTTGGGTTTTATCACCACATTGTTGCCGACTATGTTGTTGTCCGGATTCGCCTACCCCCGCCAGAGCATGCCGGATATCATTTACTACCTGACCGCGCCTCTCCCTGCCACGCAGT
>JAKQQT010000140.1 GCA_029564025.1 Armatimonadota bacterium
TGGCGCGCCCTGAGAACGACGGCGTGGGATGCCGATCTTGACCGCATCAACATGCAACTCGGTTTTCCCGAACTGTATGATGCCCGCAAGGAACCTGTGAACTGGATTTCCACGGTCTTCGATGATTCCTCGTGGGGATCCGCCGTCGTGATCGGGTCTGCGGGCACGGCGCCGTGGACCAACCTCACCGCTAACCCGCTCCCGGATTCGGCCGAGTCGGTCCTTCGTCCAAAGTCGGTTGTTGTAACGCAGAGTGTCGGTCGTCTCCCGTCGGCTTCGCGTATCAGTTTCGCGCCGCTGTACGACCGCCAGGGTTGGTCGGTTGCCTACGCCGAA
Source organism: Armatimonadota bacterium (assembly GCA_029564025.1). GTDB lineage: Bacteria > Armatimonadota > DTGP01 > JAKQQT01 > JAKQQT01 > JAKQQT01. The sequence continues at coordinate 337 of JAKQQT010000140.1, forward strand.
ACGGCTCTGTACTCGCCGACGGCACGTGACGTGACGCTTCAGTTGGGAAGCGACGACGCTGTCAAGTTGTGGGTTAACGGCTCACTTGCGTTGGACCGTTGCATCGAACGCCTCGCCGCGCCCGCGCAGGATACCGTTCGGATTCACCTGTACGCCGGTTGGAATCCCGTGCGCGTCAAGGTGGTACAGATGCTGAATGCTTGGGAAATGTACTTTGGCATAGCATCGGCTGATGCGAGCGGTATCGTCATCAGCGTCGAACAAAACATATCGAAGCCGGGTTGGTGGCGTGTTTCCGACGGGTACGCCTTTGACGGCAACCTTGGCGTGGTTGAGGGTTTCAACCGCGCCTATCCGCCGGAAACCGGCGGAACGGTGATCTGGCGACCGTACTACGCGCCCGTGGAGCCGTTGCGTCATGTGGCGTCGGTGATTCGGATTGAACCGCGAACCCCGGGTCCGACCGCGCGTGTTTTATATCCCGAACGCCTGACACAGGCAGTGGGCGGGGCGGTGTTTCAGAGTCTGGACCAGGCCGACGGATCCGTGGTGCTGGATATGGGCCGCGACGTGCTGGGCTATGTCAGCCTCAGCGTTACGGGAGCGAACGACGGAACTGTGCTGGATCTCGGTTACGCGGAAACGCTTGAGGATGCGTCGGGCAACGCCGTGAGTCC
>JAKQQT010000186.1 GCA_029564025.1 Armatimonadota bacterium
ACCGGCCCAGGCAGGGCTCGCGGAGATCCTGGCCGCCCGAGGATGCCTTGAACAGCAGGGCATACTCGTCATCCCAAATGTCCGCGATGGTGGTGGACTGACCCTTGGCCGTGCTGTCATAGATCGCTCCGCCTACCAGCACCTGATCCACGCCGAAATACTGCGCCAGGAGCCGACGCTTGGCCTCCTGTCCGCCGATCTCGATGGGGTTGGTGTAGCGGAAGGCATCCTTCAGCTCCTTCGATTTGAGGATGTTGGTGAAAACCTTATAGGTGATCGCCATCGCATTCGGCAGAAGGCCGGTTGCGGCCCGCATGGCCTCTTTCGCGGTTTCCACGTCCGCGTGGGGCGTGCAGCTTGCCGCCGTACTCCACTCCGTGCCGACATCGGCCGTGTTGGTGATGTTCGCGGGATTGAACACCGCTGCCGCGATGCGCTTCTCCTGGGCGCGAAGCAGAATGTCCACCGCCCTCATGTTCGCCACCGTCTCCGCGTCGAAATACCGCCGATAGAGGGCCGCTTCCACGTCGTCCACGGCCTCCTCCCAACCGTACTCTTCGCAGGAGTAGGTTCCCGTCTCGAACTCCCAATCGGACCGGGGATAGGCGGCCCTGGGCGCACGCTTCAGATCCTGGAGCTTCAGCAGGGCCTCCAGGGGGATCTTCGGATAGTCCGCCGACTGCTGCGGCACCTCGAAGATCGGAAGGATGCTCAATCCGATGAAGCCCCTGCGATCGGCATCGAGCATATACTCATACGCCAGCGTCGCAAGATCCGGACGCTGTAAGGTTGTCGCTGATGTAGGTCTTGGCATTTTACGTTTCCTCCTTGTCGTTGACGGGGCAAACAAAAAGGCGAACCGATGGAGGTATGGCTCCATACAGCCCGCCTTGATGTTTCTTTCGTCGCCCTTCGTTGATCAGACTCGGGGCGAACCCCAGTTTTTAATGAGCCGTTAGGTCGTCAGGACCGAGCGGGTCCCTTCCAACCAGATTCCAGCCAGGTAGAAGTCGGTCGTATCCATCTGGCCGTCCGTCGGGTTCAGCACCAGGGTAAGCGCACTCGGGGATGCCGGAAGGTTGGCTGCCGTAATCGTGAGGGTTTTTTCCTGGAGAACCGCCGTTGCCGCAAACTCAGCAGAAGTCCCGCCGCAATCCGTATCCCCACCAACCGCCGTTCCGGCAACGTCGAAATACGCCTCGACGGTGAACGTCGGGGTGATTGCCGGGGACGCAGCCGCGGGCTGGCCGAGCAGATGCAGCACAAGGTCTTTCGCGTCATTGAGATCCTGCGGCAGCGTGAAATGCGCTACGATCTTGCTCGGAGTGCCGTCTGCCTCCCACTTGATGACCTGGTTCTTGTTGCTGATCTGTGCGAATCCGACGCCGGCCGGGGAATCGACCGCCTTGGTCAGAGCGGTTCCATCCTCCGCGGTGATCCAATCGGGGTTGATGTGATACTGCGCGGTCTTCAGCCCCTTCATGATCTCGTCCAGTACCGCCTCGACGCTGGTCCCGGTCATGTTGGAGTTGGTGTCCGCCACGGTTACGTTTGCCGCCGAGGTTGACTTAACGCCCCACACAGCGACTTCGATAACGTCGCCGTCGGTAACGCCCGCAACGATCGACACGCCCTGCGCCGAACCGGACGAAGCATCAGACACCTTCCCGTCCGCTGCC
>JAKQQT010000191.1 GCA_029564025.1 Armatimonadota bacterium
TGGTCCGATTTCCACTCCCCACTGGAATGCGTATGCCGCGTGTCCTGGTGTTGATGGGTAGGGTATCCCCACGGTAGGTGTATCGCTCAGTGTCAGCGGACCACCGCCGTTCAGACGCGCCAGAAGGACGTCCGGGTTATCTATCTCGTAATGCCGCGCTGGGCGGTCCGAAGCCTCAATCAACGAACAGCCACCGCCGATCTGGGACATCGTCATGCCGTCGAAAGTCACGGCCTGATCCGAATCCGATAAACTGAAGTCGCGGTATCCGAACAAAGAGAAATTCAGAGGCCCGAAGAGCATGTTCGCGATTGTGATGGTCTCTTTGAGGCTCGCAACGCCACTTCCAGCTGTGCCGCCGAATAGATCGTATGTTACTGCAATCGGCGCGAGCGGATCATCGTAAATGACACTCACACTGTTCGCGCTAGCCCGTCTAACCACAATGCCCCACGGGGTATCCGGATCAATGCTGAGAGGAAGCACGGACCGGTGCAGATCTGACCAGTACCCGGCTCCGTTGAGCAGGCTTGGCCCGCCGTCTACCGAGAGTGTCTGCGTGGTAAGGGTATCAAGGGGATGGACTTCAAAGCTGGCGTTTCCATCGGTCAGTGTATACACTTGGGAATCGGCGTTGCCGCAGGCGAGCCACGCAACCACGCATATACAGGCAAGTCGAGAGAAGCTGCGAAGGCGGTAGTAGCTTGGATTCTTCACTGGGACACCTCTTGTCATCACCACTATAGTGCGTTCCCAGTCCGCTGAACGTCGTGTTGGTATTGTGGCCACTCGGCGGCGTTGGTGGTGCGCACAGGTTGCCACGTCCGGGCGCGATCTTCCTCTGGCGTTGTGGGATAAAGAAGGTCGCTTTGGTTGATGACCATCGCCGGCCTGCGTCCCAACCACCTGCTTATCCCCGGCAACCCCAACGCGACGGTATGCCTTCAGTGCGACGCCCCGCGCTTCGAGACCTTCTTCCGCGACCGCGTTCTTCCGCCGGGTGCCTGACCCACTGGCCGGCACAAGTCGCATCACTAATGCGGCGGTAACGTGTCAATTTGTGTCACTATGGCGGCTATAGTGTTCTGAAACACCGATCAGACTAACGAAGTCCGGACAGCCGGCCACAATATTCTACGGTATTGCCACTGTGTACAAGTTTTCCCTGCAAACTTGGAGCCTTTATCAATGATGGTGCGTGTGACATGGGATCTCCCCGCGATCTCATCACAGGTGATGCTCTCCCGGCGTTCGGCGAGGATGCTTCTTGAGCATCACAGTATCTGCAATGACGACATCGACGCCGTGGAGCTGGTGCTCGGCGAGATGTGCGCCAACGTCGTCCGCCACGCGTACCCCTCTTCCGAAGGACGATACCGCGTGGAGATGGAACTGGAAGACGCCTGTGTCCGCGTGAGAGTTTCCGACGACGGTTGCGGCTTCGAGCCCAACTGGAAAACGGACAGCTCCGATTTTGACGAATCCGGCGGCATGGGTCTCTTCCTCGCCAGCCAGTTCGCGGACCATTTGCAGGTAGAATCCGGCAACGGCAACGGTAGCGCCATTTGCGCGGAACGCCGCCTGCACCACCGCGACCTCTGCACCTCAGCCTGCGCGTCCTGATTCCTCCCCGTTGCCAACTTAGCGACACCCCTTCGCCGCGCCCCGCGCCCGTTCACTTGCCGCGCTGATTCCGCGCGTGTTATGATTACGTGGGATTAGCACTCGAATTGTGTGAGTGCCAATACTCACACCCGTAACGATGGAGGAATCAACATGCTGAAGCCTTTGAGTGACCGCGTGATCGTTAAGAACCTGGCCGCCGATGAGAAAAGCGCCGGCGGTATTATCCTGCCCGACACCGCCAAGGAACGCCCTCAGCGCGGTGAAATCATCGCCGTCGGCCCTGGCAAGGTACTGGACGACGGCAAACTCGTGCCGATGGAAGTGAAGGTCGGCGACAAGGTTCTGTTCTCCAAGTACGCCGGCTCGGAAGTGAAAGTGGACGGCGAGGAGTACAACATCATGCGCCAGGACGACATCCTGGGCATCATCGAGTAGGAAAATACGCACCCGGCCGCGCACACCGACGCCGGCCCTGGAGGAAATATGCCAGCAAAAGACCTGAAGTTCAGCGAGGAAGCCCGTCGCGGCCTGGAGCGCGGAGTGAACGCGCTGGCGGACGCCGTGAAGGTAACGCTCGGCCCGCGTGGGCGAAACGTTGTGTTGCAGAAGAAGTACGGCGGCCCGTCCATCATCAACGACGGCGTCACCATCGCCAAGGAAATCGAACTCGACAACCCGTTTGAAAACATCGGCGCCCGACTGGTGCGCGAAGCCTCGTCCAAGACCAACGACGTAGCCGGCGACGGAACCACCACGGCCACCGTTCTGGCGCAGGCCATGGTTCACGAAGGCCTTCGCAGTGTGGCCGCGGGCGCGAATCCGCTCGGCGTGAAGAAAGGCATCGAACTGGCCGTCGAAACCGTGCTGGAAGAACTGCGCAAGCAGGCCATCCCGGTTGCATCGCGCCTGCAGATCGCCGAAGTCGCCACCATTTCCGCCAACGATGCCACCATCGGCGAACTCGTGGCCGAGGCGATGGACAAAGTCGGCAACGACGGCGTCATCACCGTTGAGGAGTCCAAGGGCACCGAAACCGCCCTGGAACTCACCGAGGGAATGCAGTTCGACAAGGGCTATATCTCGCCCTACTTCGTCACCGATCCCGAGCGCATGGAAGCCACGCTGGAGGATCCGCTGATCCTTCTGTTCGAAAAGAAGATCAGCGCCGTAGCCGACCTTTTGCCCCTTCTGGAGCAGGTGGCGCGTACCGGAAAACCTCTGCTGATCATCGCCGAAGACGTGGAGGGCGAAGCCCTGGCCACCCTGGTCGTGAACTACCTGCGGCGCATCCTGAACGTCTGCGCCGTCAAGGCTCCGGGATTCGGCGACCGCCGGAAAGCCATGATGGAAGACATCGCCATCCTGACCAAGGCGCAGTTCATCACCGAGGACCTGGGCATCAAGCTGGAGAACCTGACCGTTGACATGCTCGGTTCCGCGAAGAAGGTGGTCGTCACCAAGGACAAAACCACCATCGTGGAAGGCGCCGGCACCACCGAAGCCATCCACGGACGCGTGGCCCTGATCAAGAAACAGATTGAAACCAGCGACAGCGACTACGATCGCGAGAAACTGCAGGAACGTCTCGCCAAGCTGGCCGGCGGCGTGGCCGTGCTGAAAGTCGGCGCCGCCACCGAGACCGAGCTGAAAGAGAAGAAAGCCCGCATCGAGGACGCCGTCAGCGCCACACGCGCCGCGGTTGAAGAGGGAATTCTTCCTGGAGGCGGTGTCACATACCTCGGTGTCGTGAAGGCGCTGGACGCCATCACTCCCAAGGGCGATTCAACTTCCGAAATGGACGTGCGCACCGGAATTTCCATCGTTCAGCGCGCTCTCGAGGAGCCGATCCGCACCATCGCGGAAAACGCCGGAGCCGAGGGAAGCGTGGTCGTGGAGAACGTGCGGTCCGGCAAGCCCGGTTGGGGCTACAATGCCGCCACCGGCGAGTACGTCAACATGGTCGAGGCCGGAATCGTGGACCCGGCGAAGGTCACACGAAGCGCCCTGCAGAACGCGGCCAGCATCGCCGGCATGCTCCTGACCACCGAGTGCGTGGTTGTGGAGATTCCGGAAGCGGCGCCCCCGATGCCCGCCGGTGGCGGAATGGGTGGCATGGGCGGCGGCATGGGCGGGATGGGCGGCGGAATGGGATTCTAATCCCCTACAACCAACCGCTGAAGTATCCAGAAGCCCCCGGGAACACCGTCCCGGGGGCTTCTTCACATCGTATTTGGTGGACTCTGCGAATGTGTTAAAATGTGTTATTGCTTGGAATTAGACTTATTCGTTCCATGTGATAAGCATATGGATATTTGCATACTGGTCAACAATATTTATGGGGCTGGATGAACAGCCAGGTTTCGCCCACGAAACCTGTTTCCGCCAAAACGGCGGGAACCACAAAAAGAAGACAGTTCGCGAATCCTGGAGGGGTGTTCGCGGACGCGATACCATTACGGCGTTTGTGTGTCCCAACGTGTTCCCGACACGCCGCCGGAAGGAAAATGCCGGACCGGGGATCGTGATGACTGACGTAAGCCTCACGATCCCCGGTCTGTGTCATATCCAGTTCAGCGCCCCATGTCAGCCCCCGGCCTGCTACTGAAGCGCCACATAATCGGGTATAGATTCTATACCCCTACTTGATTAATATGATGCGTGCTTCCCGGTGCACAGGCTTTCCCTCAAGGCAATTCGCTGGTGAACCGGTACGTGCCCGAACCGACGGAGCAGACGGCGTATCCGTCCTCGTAACGCACCAGGCCGACACCTTCCGCACGCTCCAACCGACGCCGACCTTCCTTGACACCATCCAGGCTTTTCGCGGGAATAGCCACCGTGGCCGTGGTGTTCGCCGGTATCGTGACGGTCATCATGAATCGCGAACCGGCGCCGTCCTCAGCAGGTTCCTTGCGCCAGGATACGGCCACCCGCCCGCGGATGGAATCATACGTCCCCTTAACGCTCGTGATCGAACCGCCGGGCTGGGGCCGCACGTTGATATGCTCGAAGCCCGGTAACATTGGATCGCCGTCCATTCCAAGCACCGTGGAGAACATCCACTGCCCCACCGCGCCGAACGAATAGTGGTTGAACGAGTTCATGCCGGGATCCTGGAAACCCCTGTCCGGCGTCCAGCCGTCCCAGCGCTCCCAGATGGTTGTCGCGCCGTGCTTGATCGAGAATCCCCACGACGGGAACTCGGTCTGCTCCAGCAGGCGGTAGGCAACGTCGGTGTGTCCTTCGCGGGTCAGGACCGGATTGAGGTAGCCCGTGCCGACGAAGCCGGTGGACAGCCGCCAGCCCCGGGCGTGGATGTCGTTCACCAGCCGTTTGGCGATCATGGGACGCATCTCATCGGGTATCAAATCCATCTGCAGGGCCAGCACATACACCGTCTGCGTGTTGCCCTTGATGAAACCGTCCGAATCCACAAACGCCTGCCTAAAGGCCGCTTTGATACGATCGGCCAGATCCGCGTATTTGCGGGCATCGGCGGTCTTTCCAAGCGCCTGTGCGATGCGGGCCATCAGCGACGTGCTGTAGGCGAAGTAGGCCGTCGCCAGCACGTCCTTCGGTGTGTCGGCATTGATGCTCAGCCAGTCGCCGTATCCCTCCGCCGGTCGGATCAGGTTGTTGCTGTGGCCTTCCAGATAGTCGATGTATCGGACCATCGCCTGGTACCGCTCTTGCAGAATCCGTTTGTCACCGTAAGCCTGGTATACGGTCCACGGAACGATGACACCGGCGTCGGCCCAGGCGGCCGTTCCCGATCCGCGCGTCACATCGGGCGCGACATCGGTGAACGATCCGTCATCATGCTGGGCGTCCTCCACGTCCTTCAGCCACTTGGTGAAGAACGCGGCGGTGTCCATATTCCAGCAGGCTGTTCGCACAAACACCTGCGCATCGCCCATCCAGCCGAGGCGTTCGTCGCGTTGCGGGCAATCGGTCGGCACTTCCAGGAAGTTGCCTCGCTGGCCCCACTCGATGTTGTGCTGAAGCTGGTTGATCATCGGATCGGAGCACTGGAAGCGACCCGTCAACGGCGTGTCCGAATGTGCCACCACACCGGTGACGGTTCCCTTGCCGGGCTTGCCGGGGTAGCCGGTCACTTCCACGTAGCGGAAACCGTGGAAAGTGAAACTCGGCTCCCACACCTCCACAGCGCCGCCCTTCAGAACGTAACCGTCGGTGCAACGCGCCGCGCGCAGGTTGGTTGTGTACAGCGAGCCGTCCGGGTTCAGCACTTCACCGAACCGCAACCGGACCCTCGTGCCTTCCTTGCCCTTCACCCGCAGTCGAACCCAACCGACCATATTCTGCCCGAGGTCGTAGATGAACACGCCGGGCTGGTTTTCGTTGATGGAAATGGGCTTGATTTCAGTGATTGGCCTCACCGGCACTCCCGGGTGCGGTTCCACAACGCCGGGGTATGGGTCCGCGAGGATGGCCGGTCGCCAGCCTTTCGCGTCAAACGCGGGTGTGTCCCAGCCCGGGAATTCCTTGCGCGCGTCGTACACCTCGCCCATCAGGAGGTCGGCCTCGCGTACGGGACCGTAGTCGCCCTTCCAGTTGCCGTCGGTGACAACGGTTTGCGTCTTGCCGTCGGCATACTCGATGTCCAATTGTGCCATCATACGCGGCCGCCCGAAACCGTAGGTGTCGCGTCCGCTGAAGCCGACATAACCCGATGCCCAGCCTTCCGCCAGTATCGCCCCGAGGGTGTTGTCGCCCGGTTGTAGCAGGCCGGCCACCTCGAAGGTCCGGCTGTGGACGCGCTTGCGGTACTCGGTCCATCCGGGGATGAACACATCATTCGTAACGCGGCGGCCGTTCAGACGCGGCTCCACCAGTCCCAGAGCGGTGATGTGGAGCAGAGCCTTCTTCACGGGAGCAGTCACTTTGAAATCGCGGCGCAGGAACGGCGCGGGCGGAAGCACGATGGAAGGACCGTCGGTGATCGGACCCCACGCGCCTTCGCCGGGAGAGGCGATCTCTTCCGCGCTTTTCCATTTGCCGTCGTCAAAATCCGCTTTCTTCCAGCCGACGTCCGCCGTCCTGGACGACTTCCACGTTGCGTCCGTCGGTATGGTCTTGCGGTCACCCGGTTCCCACCATATGCTGATCGCGCCGAGCACACCCGCAGGCCCGTTGTAGTTGTGCGATTCCACCGCTACAACATTCCTTCCTTCCTTCAGGAACGCGGTGATATCGACGGTCTTCACGTAGGACCACGGCTTCGATCCCCCGTCGCTGACCTCGGCAAGTTGGCCATTCACGAAAAGATTGAACGTATTGTCCGCCGTCAGCGAGATGGTGACCTTGCGGACGCCCTGACCGGCGGGAATGTCGAAAGTTCGGCGGAAGAACCGGTCACCGGCGGGCGCTCCGGCAAGGGCGTTCTCGCCGGGATGCCAGATCCACTTGCCTTCCGTGAACGGAGCCGGCAGTGAGACGGCGTCCTCGCCTTCCGGTTCCGGCGCCACGATCCATCGGGCTTTCCAGGCTTCCGCCGACGTCAGACCCATTACCCAGCGAGCGGGTTTCGACCAGGCCGAGGGGCGGCGGTTCGCGTCCCACGCCCGCACTTTCCAGAAATACCCGTTACCGTCCTTCAACGCGGCGCCTTCGTACTCGATCTGGTTCATGCGCGGGGAATCGACACGCCCGGTATCCCAGACATCGCCCACGTCCGATTGAAGCAAGTCCGGACGGGAAGCGACCACTATCTGATAAGCCGTCTGGGTTTCGCCCCGACGGTCCGATTCGAGGATCCAGGACAGGCGCGGTTTGGCCGAACCAAGGCCAACGGGATCGACAAGATATTCACAGCGCAAATCAGTAACGGTCATTTTCCCCTCCACCGGCGCCCAACCCGCAAGCGCAAAAAAACCGGTAAAGAACCAGAGACAAATAGCACGAAACGGCGCCCGTGAAGACGCGGTTCTAGAAATACCGACCGGGCGAGTAATCCAGGTAAACATGATTGCGGTAGCTTTCATAAACGAGTGATAACGCGCGTTCTCCCAGTTCACGCGTGATACGCACCTGCACGTTGGTCTGCTGATAGTTCATCACATCAAACACGCCCGCCTCCGGATCGTCGATCTTGTACCTCTGCTTGAAGATGCCGGCGTTCAAGTGGGCGCTCCAGTTCGGCGCAAATCGAACCGTTCCGTTCAGGCGATAGTTCTGACTTTGGTCTTGAAAACCATACGTTCCAAAAGCGGACCAGTTCCAGCGCGCGCCTTTTGCGTAGGTTAGGCTGGCTGTCATGGTCTGCCTTTGCCGAGTGTATGATGAGCCGGACTGCTCGACGCGCGAACCGTAATCATTGAAATTGTAGACGAGATTGAATGATCCGGAAGCATCGCCTTTTTTCAGAGCCGGAATTGGACGGTTAATCCGAACCGTCGCCAGGGTGGATTGATACGTTGACCCCTTGGACCACAACAACCCCTTTCCTGCCGAGGCATTCATCGTAAAACCTCCGCCGAGGTTGACGGAGGACGCCGTGAGCCGCGTATTCACACCCTGGGAGGAAGTCCACGCTGTTCCGATGCGGGTTGTGTCGGGATTGTCGGGATCCTGCTCGATGATCTGCCTGCGTCCGCTGGCCGCCGTTGCTCCCACGCTCCACGTCAATCCCTTCACAATGGGCCTGCCGGCTGAACTCAGTGACACCCGCAGGTCGCCGGTTGTCACCACGGCTCTGGCCCCGTAGCCTGTCAGCGTCGTCGAATAGCCGCGGCCCGTGTGATACAGCGCGAAGTTGCCGAGCGTGTACCGGCGGCTCAAACCGCCTCCGGACCTTGTGTCGAGGTTGACGTACGCTTTGGTGCGGTCGCCCATCCGCTGGTTGTGCGTCCAGTAGAGGCCCCAGTCCTTCGAGGTCATGCGCGTCAGGCTGGCGGAGCCGTCTATCTCGTTCGCGACTTTGTAGCGGTTCACAAGGTCCAGCGCCCAACCGGCCACGTTCGCACCGTACAGGCCCTCGGGCGCGTTGTACTTCAACCGGAACTGCGATGAACCCTCGGGACCGACCACAACGTAGTACGGGATATCCAGCAGAGGGCCTTCGGGGCCGATACCGATGTACTGCGGGTCGCCAAGCCCGGCCTCGGAGAGCGACGCCACGTGATACGGCAGAGACAACTTCCGCTTGCCGTTCAACAGGATACGCGCTCCCTGGAACTGAATCTCCTTGCCCGGTACCAGCACAATCCGGGAGGCTCGCACAGAGTACATGCTTGCCTCCAGATCGCGGATCGTGAACGTGTCGGGCGGCGGCGGTTCCGCGGACTTCGTCACCTCCATCGTGATTCCGTTCAGGTTGTAAACGCCGCGCACAGGTTCCTGCGTCCCGGATAGCACGCCGCTCAATGCCGACCAGTTGTAGCGGACCCGGTCCACTTGAAGGGTCTTGCCGGCTGAAGTGATGGACAGCGATGCGGCACCCGGCTTTCCCTCGGCGATGATGACGTTCTTTTCGAGGTCGATCTGTGCGCGGTCGGCTTTGATGCGGACAGCCCCGACACGGATTTCGACCTGATCGGTCGCATCCAGCACCCGTTCGAGGTCGTTGAACAGAAGGTATTTGGCTCGAATCATAATCACGTCCGGGCCGGCCTGAATCTGCGCGGCCCGCACGGTGAAGTACACCTTGATGTCCGCCGTTGCGCCGCCGGACGACGCAGTAACGATGGCTGTGCCGGCGATGGTGGAACTGACCAGGGACACACTGGCCTGGCCGCCGCGCGTTGGCGCGGTGGATTCGATGGTTCCAAGCGTGGTGGAGAAGTTGACGATTGTGTTGTCGGCAACCAGAGCGCCGTCACCATTGCGAACCTCCGCCGTG
>JAKQQT010000208.1 GCA_029564025.1 Armatimonadota bacterium
GCACAGCACCAGCGCTTCGTCCATTGGAGCCCAGAAGGAACCGTAACGGACGATGCCGGCCTTGTCTCCAAGCGCCGACTTGAACGCCTGGCCAAGCGCGATTCCGGTATCCTCGACAGTGTGGTGCGGATCGATGTGCAGGTCCCCATCGACCTTCAATTCAAGGTCGAAGCGTCCGTGATGAGCAAACAGGGTCATCATGTGGTCCAGGAAACCGATTCCGGTCTGGATATCCAGGATTCCGGTTCCGTCCACATTCAGGTTCAGACGGATACCTGTTTCCTTCGTGTTCCGCTCGATCAGTGCGGTTCGCCGGATTGTCCCCATCACACACCTCCCGTTATTTCAGCGGTCCGGTCCAGCCATCGGAGCAGGTTGTTCACATCGCTGGCCACCACATCCGCGCCCTGGTTCGCGAAAAACTCCAGATTGGCCATTCCGGCCGGACCCGTCAGCACCTGGCACGCCAGAAACGGCACGGTTCCGCCTTCGCGGCGGTAGTTCAGCACCGTGCGCAGGTCGTCCACCGTGTCGCCGACGTACACCGCGGCTTTGGACCCAAGTCGATCCGTGAGCCTGAACAGGCCGCCCGGATCCGGCTTCAGCGGACCTTCGTCCGCGTCCACCGTCTCGCGCGGTGAAATCAGATCGCCCAGCCGCGTGCTTTCCAGTCCGAAGTTGAGTTCGCCGGTGGTCCGCCCGGAAAGGATCGCGTAAGTGAAACGGTTGGGCATCGCGTCGCGGTCGATAATCACCCGTTCGCGTTCCATTTCGCCTTCGTGAATGCCGACGATGCCCGGTTCGAAACTGTAGATGCGCCGGCAGTGCCGCCCGCCCGCGTAATACTCGCAGAAAACGCGCATCAGCAAGTCGCGGTCCCACTTCGCAAACGCGCGGTTGAACACGTCGTTGTCGAAGGTTTCGCGGATCCAGGCGACGGCGTGTTCCATTCCTCCACCGGCCGACGCTACCGCCGAACCGAACTCTTCGAGCGTCGGCGACATGGCGCGCAGGGCTTTCGCCGAGCGGTCTTCCGCGTCGATGCCCTTCGCCAGGTACAGCAGAACCACGGCGTCGGTGCCGTCCCAGTCGCTGTTGAAACCGCCGGCTTTCTTCAGATATTCGGTCTCGCGGGGCTCCAGATACAGGCCGTCCTCCGGCCAACCCAACCGCCGCGTCAGGTAAAACTGAACCGTTTTCGAGATGCACTGGCGGAACGACTGCGAAACGTCGATCAGCACGCCGTCGACGTCAAAAATGACCGTATCCACCGAGCGCGCCACCTTCTCCGCGCCGTT
>JAKQQT010000216.1 GCA_029564025.1 Armatimonadota bacterium
CACACCAGTTCATCGGGCAGGTCCTCGCCGCCGCCGAATCGCAAGAGCGTGCGGATGGGCGGGATGGCGGTCGGAAGATGCCTCTGGGCGTACTCGCGCGTGAAATCCGCGTTGTCCGACCGGTTCATCCACGTCATGAACAGGCCGAAGGTGAAGGTCTGGGCGTACACGTCGGCGAACTGCCGGGCCTCCATGTCGGGATAAAGGGTCTCTTTGTACGCCTCCCAGTAGCCGTGCAGTGGGCCGTTTTCGTGGCTCAGCAACTCCTCGGCGGCGAACCGCAACAGGCGGGCGCGGCGGGCCATGGCCTTGGCGATCGCCTCGGCGGAGGTGGCGGGCGGCGCGGCGGCGTCGAGGAAGCGATCAAGAAGGCGCTGAAAGTCCTCGACCACGGCGTCGGAAACGGTGATTTTGCCCTGTTCGGCCGGCTCCGGCAGTCGCGCGCGGAGTTCCTTCTTGCCGTCCACGAACAACTGAAAATCGAAGTGGTTGGTCAGCAGAAAATTGTGGAGGTTTTCCTTGAGGCGTTTGTTTTGCTCAAGGGTGGCACCCGCCATGTGGTCCAGATCGGTGGTCAAGGCTTCGGCTTCCACGTAGCCGATCTCGTTCAGGCCGTCGGTCACCGCGTAGTCCGGCCGCCCGGGCACCTCGGCGCCGGTTTTCGCCTCGTTGGTGAACTTCGCGGGACTTTTCAGTTCTGTCGCGACCTCGGCGAACAACCACGAGAGGTGGTCGCGGTAGGAGAGTTCCGCCGACGAGTTCGGTTGCGCGCGCTGTTCGCGGATGCGGACCAGATAATCTTTGAGGATAGATTTGAGTGACACAGGCGCCTCCTGAATCATTATGGCAGAAAGCCAGACCAGACCTAACCCCCCGGCCGGTCCTAACCCCCGCCCTCCGCTATCGCTCCGGGCACCCCCTTCCCGCTTGCGGGAAGGGGGACGGAACCTAACCCCCCGCCTTTCGCTAACGCTTCGGGCTCCCCCTTCCCGCAAGCGGGAAGGGGGCTGGGGGGTTAGGTTCCCCGGCTGGGGGGTTAGGCTCCGTCCGTCCCCCTGCTATACTGAACTTACAATTATCCCGGCCACCGCGCGTGGTCCGTCTACCTTGAGGTTTTCTTCATGCCCAATGCCCTTATCACCGGAATCACCGGTCAGGACGGTTCATACCTGGCTGAACTACTGCTGAGCAAAGGCTACAAAGTGTTCGGACTCGTGCGCAGAGCCAGCACCGAGACCTTCGAGCGTATCGCCCACCTGCACGATCAGATTACGCTGATACAGGGCGACCTGCTTGACCAGTACTCCCTTTCGGAAGCCATTAACCAGGCCGAACCGGACGAGATATACAACCTCGCGGCCCAGTCCTTCGTGCCGACATCGTGGCAACAGCCCCTGCTGACAGGCGAATTTACAGGCCTCGGTGTCACGCGCGTGCTGGAAGCGATGCGGTTCGTTAATCCGAAGATACGCTTCTATCAGGCCAGCAGTAGCGAGATGTTCGGCAAGGTGCGTGAGGTACCGCAGAACGAACACACCCCTTTTTACCCGCGCAGTCCCTACGGCGTGGCCAAGGTTTACGGCCACTTCATCACGGTCAACTACCGCGAGTCGTACAACCTGTTCGCGTGCAGTGGCATGCTGTTCAACCACGAATCCCCGCGCCGGGGCCTGGAATTCGTGACGCGCAAGGTCACCGACGGCGTGGCCCGCATCAAACTCGGCCAGCAGAAGGATCTGAAACTCGGCAATCTGGACGCACAGCGCGACTGGGGATTCGCCGGCGATTACGTGCGCGCGATGTGGCTGATGCTTCAGCAGGACACGCCCGAGGATTACGTAATCGCGACCGGCGTGACGCACAGCGTGCGCGACCTCGTGCGCGTGGCGTTCGAGCACGTGGGCTTGAATTACGAGGATTACGTGAAGGTGGATCCGGCGTTTATACGCCCCGCTGAAGTGGATTTGTTGATTGGCGATCCGTCGAAAGCGAAGAAGCAACTCGGCTGGGAGCCGGAAGTATCGTTCGAGGGCCTTGTCGCGATGATGGTGGACGCGGATCTGGAGCGCGTTTCCAACGGGGGCGGAAGGGTCCGATGAAAGTATTCATCACCGGCATCTGCGGTTTTGTGGGCCCGTGGGTCGCGCGCGAACTGATCGAACGAGGGCACGAGGTCACCGGCCTGGCCATGTTCCAGCCGAACTCGCCCGCCATCTCGGACTGGAGCCGGATACCCTACGTCACCGGAGATATCCTGGACGCGGACGGCGTTTCTCGCGCGATGGAGTCCGCCACGCACGTTCTGCACCTGGCCGGCATCTCCACAAGCAAGGCCGGCGATGAAGCCCGACGCATCAATGTGGACGGAACACGGACAATCCTGAAGGCCGCGAACGGCAGGCGCACGGTTCTCGCCAGTTCGGGTTACGTGTACGGACCGACCTCATCGGACCGCCCGGCGCGCGAGGACGACGCCTTGAATCCGATGGGCGAGTATGCCGTCAGCAAGGCCGGGATGGAAGCGATGGCCCAGGCGGAATTCGCGTCCGCCGACGTTGTCATCGCCCGCGCGTTCAACCACACCGGGCCGGGCCAGTCCACGGCGTTCTTCGTTCCGGCCATGTGCGAGCAACTGGCGAAGATCCAAGCCGGCAAGCAGTTCCCGATGCTGAGTGTCGGAAACCTGGAAGCTTCGCGCGAGATGCTGGACGTCCGTGACGTAGCCCGCGCCTATGCCGACCTCCTGGCGTGCGTAAAACCGCCGCGGGTGGTTAACATCGCCTGCGGAAAACCGCACACTATGCAGGAACTGCTGAAGAACCTGCTGGCAACCGTGCACGTGCCGATTTCGGTGACCCGGGATCCCGCCCGAAGCGCTCCGTCCGACCTGCCCTGCTCCACCGGAGACCCGTCACTGTTGCGCCAGGCCACCGGTTGGACACCCGAGGTTCCACTTGAAACGACTTTGCGCGATACACTGAACTGGTGGAAGGAAAGAGTGCGGGCGGGATCGGTCCGCTGACGCGCTCCTCGGAGGTTCCCGAATGCGCACACCCAGGGTCATCAATGCCTGCGCCCCGATACGCGTTTGCGACAACGGGGGCTGGACCGACACATGGTTCGCCCGGTACGGAACCGTCTTCAACATCGGCGTCTACCCGTACGCGGAAGTGCAGATCGTCGTTGAACCACTGAAGGCGGACGAACCGCGCGTCTCCATCTTCGCCGAGAACTACGGCGAGCGCTTCGTGGTGGAACCGGAATCCCTCGGCTGGGACCGCCATCCCCTTCTGGAAGCCGCCGTTTGCCGGATGGGCGTTCCGGACGACATCTCGATCAAGGTTTCCATCTACTCGGAAGCCCCGGCGGGCGGATCCACCGGAACGTCGGCGGCCGTCAGCGTTGCCCTCATTGGAGCCCTCGACCGATTGACACCGGGCCGTCTCTCGCCTCACGAGGTCGCTTACACCGCCCACGCC
This sequence comes from Armatimonadota bacterium, assembly GCA_029564025.1. Classification (GTDB taxonomy): domain Bacteria; phylum Armatimonadota; class DTGP01; order JAKQQT01; family JAKQQT01; genus JAKQQT01. The sequence continues at coordinate 3,480 of JAKQQT010000216.1, forward strand.
GTGGAAACCGAGATGTTGAACCAGCAGTGCGGAATCCAGGACCAGTTATGCTCGGCGTACGGCGGCATCAACTACATCGAGATGTTCCAGTATCCCTACGCCTGTGTGTCGCAAATCGGCGTTCCGAACGGCGTGTGGTGGGAACTGGAGCGCAGGCTGGCCCTCATCTACCTCGGCCGCTCGCACAGTTCCTCGGACATTCATTCCAAGGTGATCAAGGATCTCGAAGGCCAGGGACCCGATGCCCCGAAACTGAACGCCCTGCGATTGACCGCCCGCAAGTCCCGCGACGCGATATCGGCGGGGGATTTCCAAGCACTCGGAGCCGCCATGACTGAGAACACCGATGCCCAGGCGAACCTGAACGACGCTCTCGTGTCGACGGAAGCCCGGCAGATTATCGAAATCGCTCGTTCGCACGGGGCGATCGGCTGGAAGGTCAACGGCGCTGGCGGCGACGGCGGTTCCCTGACCCTTCTGTGCGGCGATTCCTCCAGCGCCAAGCGCGTGATGATCCGCGAGATTGAGGACAGCGTTCCCCTCTCGCGCAATATACCTGTCTATCTGAGCAGGTTCGGCCTGCGCGTATGGGAATCCCAACGCGACAAGGCGTAAGAGGGCAACGGCCATGATGTACAACTATAGTACCAATCTTCTACGGCAGACCGTGGGTCAACCCGGTGCGCCAACCACCGTGCCGCGCGCGATGATGGTTCTGGTGGCGATCATGTCCGGCAAAAGATGCTCGCTGGAAAGCCTCGCCGATACCTGCAAATGCACCACGAAAACCATCCAGCGAACCCTGGACAAATTGAGGGATGCCGGCTTCGATATTTATTACGACTACGATCGGAAGTCGTACGCGCTGGACGGCGAAATGCCTTTCCCCGTCCTCAGCATCGAACTGGCAGAAGCCACGGCTTTGTCGCTGGCCGAGTCGACACTCGACGCGCTTGGTGAACCGGACCTGAACCGCGCACTGGACAACGCCCTCGAAAAGATCCAGCACGTGATACCCCGCCGCCAGGCGAAAGACTGGCACGGTTGCCGAAACGCCCTGACGGCGGAGGGTCTGGTGAAGCGCGATTACTCGAAAGCGCCCATCCACGCCATCATTGCGGCCATCCGGGAACAGAAGGTTGTCGAGGTGGATTACGAGTCCATCTCTTCCGGCCGCCGGACGCGCCAGTTCAATCCGTATGCCGTCGCGTTCCTCAACGGATTCTGGATGGTCATCGCCTACGATCCCTGGCACAAGGAAGTTCGTAAATTCGCCCTCGACCGCGTGTACGATTGCCGGCCCGTAACACCCGAGCGCCGCTTCAAGATACCGGAAGACTGGTCGCTGAAGGAATACCTGGCGCTCTCCGTGGGAGTGCTGAGCGGCGAACCGACAAAGATCAAACTCCGGTTCCAACCCGAGTCGCGGGTTTTTCTGGAGAGGCGTTTGTGGAACTTCCCGCACGAGTTGTCGAAACCGGACAGCACCGGCCGCGTGATTCTGACGGGCGAGGTTTCCGGCCTTGAGGAGATCTCCCGCGAAATCCTTCGTTGGGGCAGGTTCGTCACCGTGCTGGAACCGCCCGCCCTCCGCGAGATGGTGGTATCGGAAGCCAGGCAGATCCTCAAGAACAACGAATGAAGAAGGATTCGGGATTCTGGATTTAGGATTCAGCGGAAGGGGTTGGGAATCAGAAACTGAATCCTGCCCTATGACTCCTAGAGATGGCGTCCATCATGGTCATAGGGGCCCGTACGGGCCCCTACCCTCCAACCACGTGGGCGATTCGTGAATCGCCCCTATCATGGGGTGAACACAGAGGTTCGCCCCTACTTGACACCCGACACATGCCACCTTCCCCGTCCTGAAACCTGACTCCCGAATCCTGAATCCTTTTTTCCAAATGGACACCCTGTCGTCTACCCCACGCTTGTATCATCAGGGTGTAAGGCGAGTTACCTCGCCACTTCCAGGGAAAGGGGAGTTCCATGCCTGTTCACAAACCTCTGAAGAAGCTCGTCAACCACGTTGCCATTGTGCTGGATGAATCCGGCAGTATGGACCCGATGCGCAAGGAGGCCATCGACGCCTTCAACGACCAGATCAAAACCATCAAGGCCGGCGATGAAAAGCAGGAGACCACCGTCAGCCTCGTCAAGTTCAACACGGAGGTTCCGGAGCCCGTGTTCTGGGAACTGCCGGTAGCGAACGTTCGAAAGATCACCACACGCGATTACCGCCCCAACGGGATGACCGCCTTGCTGGACGCCATCGGCCTGACCGTCGACCGCCTGTCCGCCCTGCCCGACGCGGAGGATTCCAACACCTCGTTCCTCGTCATCATCATCTCGGACGGCGAGGAGAACAACAGCAAGGAATTCAGCCACGCGCCTATTGCCGATCGCATCGAGAAACTGGAGAAAACCGAGCGATGGACCTTCGTGTTCCTGGGCGCGAACCAGGATATGCTGAAGGTGGCGCAGGAATTCAAGATCACGATGTTGAATGTTGCGCAGTTTGCGGCTTCACCGAGCGGCATGCGAGACGCCTCCGCCAGCATCTCCAAGGGCCTCAGTCGGCACATGGTACGCAAGGCCAGGGGAATGCACGCAAGCCGCGATTTCTTCTCCGAAGACATCGAGGACAAACCGGAGGAACCGGACAAATAAGGTGTCAGGTTTCAGATGCCAGGTGTCAGGGATGGGTAGGGGCGATTCAAGAATCGCCCCTGCCTGCTATAGATTTCCGGTCCAGACACGCCTTCATTCCGCCTATGATCATCATGTACCGGAACGGTTTTCGTTTCCGGACGGTTGTTTTTGCTTTTGTTCGCTCCGGAAAGGAGAAACACCGTGTCCATGACCTTCATCTGCCCCGCCTGCGGCAAGGCGCTGACCATGCCGGACGAGGCCGCGGGCAAGCAGGGACAATGCGCCTACTGCAAGGCCCTCATCGAAGCTCCTGCCTCCCACGGCGAACCGGCCAGGCTTGTTGAGCCCTCTGCGCCCGATACTCCCTATGCCGCCGGGAACTCCGCCTCCACATATGCAACGCCGACCGGAAACCTGGACTTCGGCTCCATCCTGGGTGACGCCTGGAAACTCGTTACTTCAAACCTTGGACTTGTCATCGGTGTCGCCATCGTCGTTTTTGGAATCATTATTTTGGCTGACGCAATCATCGAAGCCATCGCG
>JAKQQT010000243.1 GCA_029564025.1 Armatimonadota bacterium
CGTGAATCAGTCCGTATTCGTAGAACATCGGGCCGCCCTTGTCCACCTTCCAGAATCCGTCCGGCTTCAAGGCGTCCGGCGTGCCGACCATTCCCCACATCAGGTCGACGGTCTTGTCCTTCACGTCCGGATTGTTGGTCGGGATGCCGCCGTTCAGGGGCAGGGCGCCGGTGGGCACGTGAACCACCATGTCCAGGCGCACGCGGTCTGTGATGCCGTTCGGCGACGTGCCGAAGCGGGCGTTGGCGTTCATCTGGTTCCAGATCAGCATCTGGCGCTGGCCCCAGTCCTCAAACGAGTTCATGCCGTCGCCCAGCTTCATCTGGTGCTCGTGCATCCAGTCGGCGAGACCTTCTTCCACCCAATAACCCACGGCCAGAGCGTCGGTATCGATCGTCACCTGGTTGTTGCGCCGGGAAACCTCGTCCTCAAACCGGCCTTCGGGATCCAGGATGAACGCGAGGTTGTGCCGTTTCTTCTCCCAGCGCCACGGCAGGGAAACCGTCTTCTCCGTGCCGGCTTTCCAGTCCATGATCGCACCCTTGCCGGCGACCTTGCCGTCCAGCACCCACCGGTAGCCCGCTTCGGCGATATCGCGCTTGCCCCACGACTTCAGGTGCGCCACCCATTCCACGCGCTGGCCTTTCGCCGGCCAGCCCCCGGTCTTCCTGTTGGCGTCATAGTTGATGCGAGGGGTGCGCTCGATGAAGAGCACGTCGAGGTCGAACTTGTCGTTGGTCACCGAACCAGGCAGAACGGTGACGTCCGCCGACTGCGTCAGGTCGCCGACCTTTGCCGTGATGGTTGCCTTGCCGGATTCGCGGAACCACACGGCGTTGTTGGTCCGGAACAGTTCGTTGGCGGAAGGGCTGACCGTGAACTTCGCGTCGGAGGTCACGTCCAGCGTCAATCCGGTGCTGGTGGCCGCGGAAGCCGTGAACCGCAACACAGAATTCATCGGCGTCTCGGCGGCGGGCGCGTTCAGTTTGAGCGTGGTCAACTGGCCGGGAACGAGGAAGTGCAGGGAGAAGAAATGGACGAAGTCATCACCCTCCAGCCTCTTCACTTCGAACCGGAAGATTTTGGCCGTGAGCGGTTTGGATAGCCGGGCGGACGTTTCATGAGCACCTTCCGCCGTACCCTTCGCGACCTCCGTGAGTTTGCCCGTTGCGTCACCGGCAAGAACCTTGAACGAGTGCGGTTCGTCCGTGAACTTCAACCCGAATCCGCTCACCGTTTGCGGTTGCGTAAATGCGATCTCCACGAACGCCGGATTGATCGACGGGGTGCGCGCCATCGTTGTGGCATCGGTGTCAAATATGCCCGCGATGTCGCCCAGGTCGAACTTCGTGGCGGTCACGGTCACCTCGCCGGATTTGAGGAGGGAAGCGACGTCCATCGGCACAAGCCAGTCCGTGGCGGCGCGCGACGCGCAGGCGATCGTCAGCAGGCAAGCGGCGAACAGCAAACGGCTCATAACAAGTCCTTTCGGAGGGAGTGACCCACCTTCGCTCCTGTCGGAGCTTCGGCGGACAAGGCTGAGTGATGAACGATGAGTGATGAGTGATGGTTGGCGCCGGCGCGCTTTCGTTTGTCATTCTAAGCGTCAGCGCCCAAACGGGCCCGTACGGGAAGGACGCCGGCGCACTTCGACTGCGCCCTTACGGGCTCCGCTCAGCGTGCCTCACGCTTGTCTGACCGATTTGGTTGGTGCAAAAGTGCGCCGTGCCTCCCCTACGGATCTAATGGCTGTGGTGAAACACCCGGTCTCCACCGGTTACGCGCGCCGTCTTCGAGCACCTTGATCACCACGGCGCTCATGTCGTCGGTCGGGCCGCCGGAAAAGGCCTGAGCCGAGGAAATCACGGCGTCGATGATTTCGCTGGCGTGCATATCCTTGCTGGCGCGCACGACTTCCTTCACACGTTCCACTCCGTACATCACACGTCCCTGGCGGGCTTCGGTGATGCCGTCGGAGCACGTGAACACGATGTCGCCCGGTTCCAGGTGCATGCGGCGTTCGGTGTACCGGCTTTCGGCGAGACCGAGCACGGGCCCCGTGGGTTCGATGTCGATGGTTTCGTCGCCGTGCAGGATGAAGATCGGGCTGTGGCCGGCGTTGACCAGGCTGATGTCGCCGGAATCCGGGTGCAACCAACCGTAGACCATCGTTGTCAGGATATCACTGGGCGTTTCCTTCACGAGAACGTGGTTGGTCTGTTGCATCACCGCCGAAGCCGTCTTGGCGCCCGGGTAATATCCTCCGGAGATGAATTTCACGGCGGCGACCAGCGTGGCCGATCCAAGCCCGTGGCCCGCGATGTCGGCCAGTTTGAACGTAACGATGCCATCCCGTTCGTAATACTTCACGCTCCAGTAGTCGCCGCCGACCTCGGCCGCGGGCAACAACCGACCCGCGAATTCGTAGCCGTCGATCTTCGGGATGGACTTCGGCAGAAGGTACTGCTGGATATGCTTCGCGATGCGCAGTTCCTTGGCGATGTTCTCGGCCGCCTGGTTGCGGATTGTGCGCTTCAGGGTGTCCGTGTAGGACTGCCAGTATGCGTCGGTTAAGGCGTTGAAAAAGCCCGGCAGGCGTTCCGCGGCTTTCGGCTCGCCGGCGTACTGCGACGCCATTGCGGCGGAAAGGGCATCGCGGAACAGCGCGATGACGGTGCGCTGGCCCATGTCGATGAGCGCGCGGTGGGCGAGCGCATAGCCCTGCTTGGCAACCTCCGCCGAAACGGCGTCCGTTGGTTCCTCCAGCCAGTCGTGGCCCAGGCCAATCAGTTCGCGCACGGAATCGGCCAGCGAGTCGTCAATATCCCTCGCGCGGGCATTGTGTGCAACTTCCCGGCGCCAGGCCTCAAGCGTTGCTTCAATCTTCTGTTGTGTGTCCGTGTCTTTCATCATCGGGTTACTACATTCAGTTTAGCCTTTGACAAACAGCATGCAGACGGGAGCGAATGAGGTAAGTGATCCGCGCATGACACTGACGAAGAAAAGGGGACCCGTGCGGGCCCCCTTCCCTTACGTGATCGCAACGCGGGTCTTACGACTCCGCCACGATGGTTCTCGCGATAATAGCGGCGTCGTCCACAGTGATCGAG
>JAKQQT010000259.1 GCA_029564025.1 Armatimonadota bacterium
GGCAAAAGGGAACGTCAGTTGCCCGCGGGTATCCAGGGAACCGGGGTGTAATTCCACCGGTTTTCCGGAGAAGTGTCTCTGACCCAGTTGTAGTAGTAGCGAATCTGCCACTGATCGAACTGGTTGAGTCCGGGGCTCCCCGACGTACTGGTATTGTACGTGTAGTGCATCATCGTTCGGCTGCTGGTTCCGTAACTGGGCGGATTGCGCGTTTCGCAATCGCAGCACGGACCGCCGTACCAGTCGTAAAAGCCGAAGGCGTGTCCGATTTCATGCAGCATCGTGCCGTGGATCGTGCCGCTGTTGTTGTGCGCGTCCGCCGCGCTGACCACCGCGCCGTTCGTTCCCTGATTGCCCCAGCGGAAACCCCAGTCGCCGCCTTCGGCCGAACCGTTGCCGCCTTCCTTGTCCTGGGTCGGCCACAAATACAGATCATACCGGCCGTTGAGCCCGCCGATGGACTCGGGCCAGTTGTAATTGATGTGACCTCCCGAAGTATTATTGATCGTGTTGTAATGAATGAATCTCGACCGTTCAACCGGCGCCGAAGCCATGAAGCCCGTCGTGTACCCGCTCAATGGGGCGTAATGATCGGAGTTGACCCATATGATTTCGTTGGGCTGTCGGTCGAGGATCAGGCTTTCGTTCTGCACAGCCCAACCCACCACGCTGACGGGAATTTCCCCGAACGGAAAGTCCTCATATCCCATGAGGGGCCGGATCCATTCGTTAATGCCGTCGTACAGCATTGCGGCGATGCGCTGGCGCTGTTGCAGCGTGACCGGCTGATCCGACTCCCATCTCACGGCCCAGTTGATAGAACCGCCGCCCGCGTAAAGCTGGTGGAAAATGAGGTTTCCGGCGCTCCCGCCCGTACCGCGGATGACGGGTTCACAAACGTTGCGGACATCTTTGACCCAATCAAAAATTTCTTTTTCAAAGGCCGGGATATCGCTGAGTGTCCGCCGGGTCTGCGACGTCCATCGCGCGTAGATCGTTGTGTCCGCGGTGAATTTCGTGCCGGTCGCGCCCGACAGTATTCTGGCGCCGCCGGTGGCACCGCTGGTCGTGAACCAGCCCCTGAAATCGAAACCGGTTCTCGTTGGAGACGGCAGAATCAGCGGCGCGTCACCGTCCCCGACCAGGCTGCCGTATGTATCCGTGTGCACAATCATGTTCCCCGGCGCACCGGCATGGTTCTGGTTCAGCGTGATCCGGAACTGACCGGGCGCCAGCGGATCCGTGTCAACCGATTCCGTATCTGCAGGCGGCTCATCCGTATCGAAACTGGAATCGGAGTCGGCATCACTGTCGGAGTCGGCATCACTGTCGGAGTCGGCATCGCTGTCGGAGTCGGCATCGCTGTCGGAGTCGGCATCACTGTCGGAGTCGGCATCGCTGTCGGAGTCGGCATCGCT
>JAKQQT010000265.1 GCA_029564025.1 Armatimonadota bacterium
CCGGCCTTCAACGCCGCGTCAATGGCCTTCTGCGCGGCCTGCGTGTCGTCCGTGCGTCCGTCGCCTGTCGCGCCGAAATCCCGCGCACTTAACGATGTGCCGGGTTTCTCCTGGGCAATGGCACAAGCCGGAAGCAAAACCGCTCCCGCCGCCAACCCAAATCCGGCGCGCTTCAACCACTCCCTGCGGGTATTGCGCTGTTCGTCCATCTCTTCATCCTTTCATTCGACGAACTTGCCTGGCACGGCTCCGCAAGTTATAAGTCCTTTATCACAAATTGATGCTATCGTGAAAAAGAACCATACCTGGTTCCACCTGACATCAACGAATCCGGCAGACTGCTTTTCGCGTGCCGTACCACCGTGCCGCCTGTCGCCGGAACTCATCCCGGAGGATCTATGAATCTCAAACTCACGGACGGCTCTCTTTTGCCGATTGAGATGCACAAAGTGCGTATCGTGCAGAAGACCTCGTTGCCTCCCATCGACGACCGCCTGAAGGCCATCGAGGAGGCCGGCTACAACACGTTCCTGCTTCGCACGAGGGACATCTTCATTGACATGTTGACCGATTCCGGCACCAATGCAATGAGCGATAACCAACTCGCGGCCATGATGGTAGCAGACGACGCTTATGCCGGTGGTGAGAGTTATTATCGCCTCCTGGATGCGGTTGGCGATATCTTCGGCTACAAATACTGCCTCCCTGCTCATCAGGGCCGCGCGGCCGAGCATCTCCTTTCGAAGGTTTTCGTCGAGCCGGGCAAGGTTGTTCTGATGAACTACCACTTTACGACCACCAAGGCCCACTTCGAACTGCACGGCGGCAAGGTTCTCGAGATTTACTGCGATGACGCGCTGGAAACCAAGAGCACGAATCCTTTCAAGGGGAACCTCGATCTCGACAAGTTCCAGGCGGCCATCGAAAAATACGGCGCCGGAAATATCGCCTTTGTCCGCATGGAATGCACCACCAACCTCATTGGCGGCCAGCCTTTCTCGATGGCCAACCTGCGCGCCGTGAAGGAACTGGCAGGCAAGCACGGCATCATCGTGATTATGGACGCCAGCCTGATTTCCGAGAACGCCTACTTTATCCACGAGCGGGAAGAAGGCTACAAGGACAAGTCCATCGCCGATATCGTGCTCGAAATGACGAGCCTGGCAGACATCACCTACCTCTCCGGGCGAAAAAGCACCTGCGTGCGCGGCGGTTTCATTGCCACCAACAACGAGAAGTTCTTTTCGGCCATCAAGCCGTGGTTGCCTGTTTACGAGGGATTCCTAACCTACGGCGGCATGTCGTCGAAGGAAGTCGAGGCGATGGCGGTGGGTATGCGCGAAATGGTGGATATCAATGTCGCTTCCTCCTCCGCCGATCTCATCAAGCTGTTCGTCGAGGATATGGACGCCCGCGGCATTCCGGTGGTCACACCTCCGGGAGGACTGGCCGGGCATATCGACGCCCGCAAGTTCCTTCCGCACGTGCCGAGCCTTCAATACACGGCCGGCGCGCTGACATCGGCGATTTTCCTCGTGTCCGGTGTGCGAAGCATGGAACGCGGCACCGTTTCGACCGACCGCGATGAGAACGGCAACGAAGTGGAAGCGGATGTCGAACTGGCCCGCCTCGCGGTTCCGCGCCGCGTCTATTCGGTCTCCCATATCAAGTACGTGGTGGACCGGATTGCCTGGTTGTACGAACACAGGGACCTGGTCGGCGGTCTGGAGTTCATCGAGGAACCGCCGGTTCTGCGCTTCTTCTTCGGCAAGATGAAGGCGCTGAACGGCTGGAACAAAAAACTGGCCGACGCGTTCAAGGCCGACTTCGGCTCGGAAGTCTAAGCGATCGGGTGTTCGCGGAATCAACTCGAGGCATCCTGAGCGGAGCGAGTTTACGAGCGTAGTCGAAGGACGCCGGCGCACTTCGACTATGCCCCGAGGGCTCCGCTCAGTGTGCCTCACGCTGTAGCGACATACTGATCCGCCTCAGTCCTGACTGCTTCTCATCGACCTCTTCCGCTTCACGTGGTCCAGTATCTGTTTCCTCAAGCGGAACGATTCCGGTGTAACCTCAAGAAGGTCGTCGTCACCCAGCAGTTCGATGGCGTTTTCCAGCGAAAGCACGCGTGGCGGCGTCAGGCGAACGGCGATGTCGCTGGTACTGCTTCGGATGTTCGTCTTCTGTTTCTGCTTGGCCACGTTGACCTCGAGATCGCCGGGCCGCTGATTCTGCCCGACAATCATTCCGCCGTACACGGGGACCTGAGGCCCGAGGAACAGAACACCGCGCTCCTCAGCCGCTTCGAGTCCATACCCCGAAGTCACGCCGTCTTCATAGGCGATGAGGAAACCCTTGCGGTGGTCCTCGATGTCACCGGCATATTCGGCGTATCCGGCGTGCTGGGTGTTCAGGATGCCGCTTCCCCGCGTGTCTGTCAGAAACTCCGTGCGATATCCGATGAAGCCGCGCGTGGGGATGCGGAACTGCAGGAACGCCGCTCCGTTCTCAACCTGCATATCCGTCATTTCGCCCCGGCGTGAGCCAATCTTCTCAATGACCGCGCCGGCGTATTCCTCCGGCACCTCCACGAAGACGTGCTCGATCGGTTCCTGACGAACTCCGTCCACTTCGCGGAAGATGACTTGCGGCTTGCCGACCTGGAATTCATACCCCTCTCGACGCATCTTTTCAACCAGAATCGCCAGATGCAGTTCGCCTCTGCCCGCCACCAGGAACGTGTCCATGCTGTCCGTTTCCGTGACCCGCAACGCTACGTCCGATTCGAGTTCCTTGAAGAGGCGCTCCCGGATCTTTCGCGAGGTGACATAGGTTCCTTCGCGTCCGGCGAACGGCGAGGTGTTTACCCCGAAGGTCATCTCAACCGTCGGCAGGTCCACGTGAATCGGCGGCAAAGCCTTCGGCCTGTCCGCGCAGGCAAGCGTGTCGCCGATCCGGACGTCCGCAATGCCGGTCAGCGCGACGATGTTGCCGGCGTCGGCTTCCTCCACGCTCACCCGGTCCATACCGACGTACATCAGGACCTCGTTCACCCTGGCCCGAATCTGCTCACCCTCCCGGGTGATGTGCGTCACAGTCTGGCCTCGTTTCACCAGGCCCCGCCGTATGCGCCCAATGGCCATTTTGCCCTTGTACTCGTCGTCCTGCACGGACACAACGAGCATTTGGAAGGGCGCGTCCTGGTCGACCTTCGGGTGCGGAATGGTCTCGATGATGGTTTCGATTAACGGGGCGATGCTGGTCATCTCGTCCAGATCGTCCACAAGGCCCGCCTTGCCCTGCACACTGCTTGCGTAGACGATGGGAAAATCGAGTTGCTGGTCCGTTGCGCCGAGTTCCACGAAAAGGTCGAAGGTTTTGTCCAGAACGTAATCGGAGCGGGCGTCCTTACGGTCCAGTTTATTGATGACAACGATGATCTTGTGGCCCAGTTCCAGGGCTTTTTTCAGCACGAACTTGGTTTGCGGCATCGGGCCCTCGGCGGCGTCCACCAGCAGAAGGGCGCCTTCCACCATTTGCAGGACGCGCTCCACCTCGCCGCCGAAATCCGCGTGGCCGGGCGTATCGACGATATTGATAGTGAAGCCGTCTCTCTGGACGCTGGCGTTTTTCGAGAAGATGGTGATACCTTTCTCGCGCTCGAGGTCGTTGGTATCCATCAGGCGTTCCACAACCTCGTCGCGCCTGTCCTTGTAAGCCAGGGTCTGCCGTAACAGGGCGTCTACCAGAGTGGTTTTACCGTGGTCCACGTGCGCGATGATGGCGATGTTTCGAAGGTGCCTTGCGTCCAAATGCCGTCTCCCAACCCAAAAGTGAGGGGCCGCGTCCCAACGGGCGCGACCCCTTCAAGATCCTTCCGATGTACACGCCATTATAGCATCATCAGAGGATTCCCTTCGGTTTGATGATGCCTCTCACTGGACCCTCAGTCCGTAGAGGTGTCCGGTCTCGCCCGTGACGGCGATGACACTGCCCGGTGTTCGGCCGGTGGCAGACGGCGTGGAGGCTGACGATGAGGTGGTATACCGCACGCCGGAGGTTGGCTGGGCCGCCGAAATCGCGTACATCCCCTTTTCTGTCGGAACGTACAGTATACCGTTCAGCAGTACGAGACCGCCGTTCGCTTTCTCGTTACCAATCGGCTTCACCGGATAGCCGGACAGGCTGGCGCCGGTGACCGGATTCACCGCGTTCACCTGGCCTGTCGTCGTGACGAAATACAGCGCATTCGTGATGTTACCGACGCTGTAATCGCCATACGCCGCGTGTTCCACCGCGCCTTCCACGGTCAACGCTCCCTCTGCTCCGAATGTTTGTGCGGAATTGCCATTTGTCGCGTTGAAGCAGTAGAACCGGCCGTTGCCGGAAGCTGGCGCATCACCAACATAGAACAGCGAGGAGTCCGAAGACAGGGTTGTCGACGCCTTCACCGGATTCGTGGTCGCGACTGCGTTCAGCACAGACGACAGATCGGACATAAGGGTGTAGACCATTCCGCCCGTACCCGCCGTCCCTCCGATCTGGACGCAGGAACCGTCGCGTATGATACTGGGCGAAGCGCTGATATCGGTGATACCGGCGAGAGCCAGTGAGCCCGTAACACTCATAGTTCCGGTGTCGGTAACGCGCTTCAGGTACCACGTCTCTCCGGATTTAAGCGGAACCAGTATCTCGGCCGTGGAGCCGCTTGACCACACGGCGGGTGTGGAACCGGTGGTTCCGCCGAGGGAAACGGAGTGCAGATTGGCCCCATTGGAGGCGTCCATCGAGTAGACATAACCGTTGGTGGTCGCGAAGTAAAGGCGCACTGCGCCGCCGACGTAACGCAGGGCGATGCGACCGGTAGCCGGCCCCGCAATCGCCACGCGTCCGCCGGTACCAAACGCCGTATCGAGCGCTCCGGTGCCGGTCAACACGGCTACCAGCAAGCCCGTGTGGGTCCCATCGGCGTGTTCCACGTCCTCCACAACGTAGGCGCGCCCGTTGTAGATCGTCGGTGAAGATACAACCGGTGGATGGCTCTCCGTCGTACCGTCGCCGTTTATCTTGTCGCGGAAGGCCCACATCGTCTGGGCGGCCGGCAGGTCATTTGCTGTCACCACCGGATTCATCGTGACATACTGCTTGCCCGGTATCGTAACGAAGTTCTTGTCTCCGCCTTCCATGTTGAGGTACGTTGCCGGAAGTCCCGGAAGATACTGATTGCTGTGATAATCGCTATTCGCCTGAATCAGCGCCATCACCTTGACGGACCCGGTTGGAGAACCGATACGGTTCAGCGGAAGGCTGATTTCCCAGCCGGTTGTTGCCGTGGCGGCCGAT
>JAKQQT010000279.1 GCA_029564025.1 Armatimonadota bacterium
GACGGCCTGTTCATCGCCTACCTGGCCACGATGATGGTGCCGACACAGGTGACGATGATTCCGTTGTTCATCCTGATGGTGGAATTGAAATGGGTTGACTCGTACGCCGCGCTGATCGTTCCGTTCCTGGCAACCGCTTACGGCTGTTTCCTACTGCGGCAGTTCTTCATGACCATCCCGAAGGAACTGGAGGACGCGGCAACCATCGACGGCGCGGGGCACTGGTCCATCTACCACCGCGTCATTCTGCCGCTATCGAAACCGGCGCTTTCCGCTTTCGGGGCCATCGCCTTTCTCGGAAGCTGGAACAACTTCCTGTGGCCGCTCATCGTCATCAACCGTCCGAGCATGAAGACACTGCCCATCGGACTGCAGTCATTGCAGGGATTCTACGGAGACGGTAACTGGTCCGTGCTGATGGCCGGAGCGGTGATCGCGGCCTTGCCGATGATTGTCATCTTCCTGTTCGCCCAGAGGCACTTCATTGAAGGAATCGCTCTGACGGGCATCAAGGAATAACGGCGGTGCAACCGTGGATCTGACTCTCTACCTCGTGCGTCACGGCCAGTGTTACGCGAACATCGAGCTCCTGCTGACAGGACAACTCGATTCGCCGCTGACCGATCTTGGCATCCTGCAGGCTTTAGCCATCGGAGAGAGGCTGGCGGGTGAACCGGTATCCGACGTCTACGCCAGCGACCTTTCCCGCGCATTCGTAACCGGCGAGCACATCGCCCGGCGCCACGGACTCCAGCCGATCCCCTCGCCTCTTCTGCGCGAATGCTCAATGGGCGTTGTGACCGGCATGACGCTTCCCGAGTTCGAAGCCCGGTTCCCCGAGGAGTACCGCCTTTGGCGGGAGGACGGATTAAACCACCGTCCGCCGGGCGGCGAACGTTTCGCGCATATCATCGCGCGAACGAAAATCTGGCTGGACCAGATCGTTGCCGGGAGTTCGCACGGAGAAACCATCGTGTCCGTTTCGCACGCTGGAACCATTGCGGCGTTGCTGTGCGCGGCGTTGAACCTGCCGGAAGCGGCGTTCGTTGTGTTCGACACGGACAACGCAAGCCTCTCGCGCCTGCGCTACAACGGACGCTGGTCTGTGGACCTGCTGAACGACACGTCCCACCTCGGCGGGCTCACCGTCAGCCGGTAGGTTTGTTCCGCAACCTGATGTAGTCCCCGCTTCCCCGGTCGCTGACCACCGTTCCCGGATTGCCGACAAGCACTGCGTGATCCGGCACGTCTTCCAGCGCCACGGCGTTCGCGCCGAGGGCCGCGTCATCGCCGATGCGGATCCCGCCGATGACCTTGCTTCCGACACCCAGGTACACCCTGTCTCCTATGACCGGCGCGCCTGATTCGCCTTCCGGACCGCCGGGACCCACGAAGCACAGGTGGCCAATGGAGCAGTCGCGCCCGATCTCCACCCCCGCCCCAACGTGAAGGAAGCCGAAATGCCCGATGTAAAGTCCGGGGCCAATCCGCGCGTTCACATCCAGGTGGGTGCCGGAGAGGATGCGCGTCCACCATTCCCACACACGAAACTTCGCCCAGAGGATGGGCTGAAGCACGGGCACGGGTTTCGTTTTTAAACGCCGCCCGAAACGGTACGCGGCCTGCGCCCAAAGGGCGTGGTTCATGAACAGGATCGCGAAACGCTTCCTCAAGCCGACTTGCTCGAAATAGACGTAGTGCCGGTCCATGTCGGCGCGCCACATGGCAAAGAACGGTTCCGGATCCGGTCGGACCATTTTGCGTGTTTCGGTTTTCATGCGGTTCGTCCCGCTTTCCTCCGGCCTCTGTACGGAATCAAATCCGATGCTGTTCCTTCATACGGGCGCGCGGGACACCCCACCCAGGCCCCGCCGTGAGGAAGGGACCGCACGACCACGGCATTGGCACCCAGAACGGTATCGTCCGGCACTTCGACCGGCCCAACGAGGATCGCGCCCGGTGCGACGTGGCAGTTCCTTCCGATACGCGGAACCCCCCGGTTGCCCGGCCGGCCGCCGGAACCGAGCGTGTTGTCTCCGTGCAGAAACGAGCCGGAACCGACGCGTGATCCGGGCGCGACGTGCGCGGAACCTCGCGGCGCAAT
>JAKQQT010000281.1 GCA_029564025.1 Armatimonadota bacterium
CCATCGATACCGGCGACGAAAACGTCGGCATCAGCATGGGCGACCTGGAATCCGCCGTGCGCACGGAGTTCAAGGAAAACGAAATCTTCCCGAAGAGCGACACACAGGAAGACTGGCTGAAATTGCTCGACTACGAGCCCGAGAACGTTGTCAACGTGCAACCTATACGCGCCGACGCCGACAATCGCGGCGCGCGGGGTCACGTCATCTGAATCCGGAAAGAATGACATGACATCAACGCCATCAATCACGCGCGTCGCGGTTGTCCAGATGGACTGCGCCATCGGCGACGCTATCGCGAACACGGACCGTGTTCTGGAACATCTCGATGTGGCGGTCCATCGTTCCGCGCAGATTGTCATCTTTCCGGAAGCGGCGCTGACTGGCTACTGTTTCGACACCGTGGAGGAAGCCCGCGAGCCGTCGCTGGCCGCGCGTCAGCAATACGAGCGCATCGTAAAGGCCACCAAGGCCGCCGGAGTCGTTTCAGTGGTCGGTTCGCTGGAATACGAAGATGCCCGGCTGTGGAACTCCGTGTGGATCGCCGGACCGGACGGACCGATTGGCTCCTACCAGAAGACCCACCTGCCCTTCATCGGCGCGGACAAGGTGACGTCGCCCGGAAACAAACTGCGCGTGTGGAATACTCCGTTTGGGCGTCTGGGTGTGATCATCTGCTACGACCTGCGGTTCCCCGAGCCGGCACGCACGCTTGCCCTGCTAGGCGCGGACATCGTGGCGGTTCCCACCAACTGGTCGCTCGGCGCGGAAACGGCGCCGGAATTCGTAACCCGCGCGCGAGCCTATGAGAACCGCGTTTACATCGCCGCCTGCAACCGGGTGGGACTGGAGCGGACGTTCGAGTTCTTTGGACGGAGCCAGATCGTCGATCCCAACGGAACCGTACTCGCGCAGGCCGGCGGAGGCGAAGAGATGCTGATCGCCGATGTATCCCTCGATTTTGCGCGAACAAAGCGGGTCGTGATCCGGCCGGGCGAGTTCGAAATGGACCTCATCAACGACCGCCGCATTGATCTCTACGACGAGATTACCAAACCGCGCGGACCGGGAGGATAAACCTGACCTGATGCTTTTCGGCCTGGAAACCGAATACGGGATGCACGTGGACGGCAAGGGCCCCGCCGAAATGATCGCCGAGGCTCGCTCGGTCGTTCGCGCGTGGCGCGGGGAAAGCGCCGGCCCGTGGGACTACGCCTCGGAATCACCCCGGCTGGACATGCGCGGTTTCGAGGTCGACCGCCTGAATCGAGACCGCGCCGACCAACGCTGGGACAAGGTTTCAGATCACTACGAAAGTCAGTCTGATGAGCGTGCCGACCGCGTGCTGACCAACGGAGCGCGTTTCTACAACGACCACGGCCACCCTGAGTACGCCACGCCGGAATGTCGCACACTGTACGATCTCGTGGCCCACGACAAGGCGGGCGAGCGCATCGTTTGGGAAAGCGCAAAGGCGCATTCCGAATCCGGCGAGCCGGTGTCCATCTACAAGAACAACACGGACTTCCACGGCGCGTCCTACGGATGTCACGAGAGTTACCTGATTCCGCGCGATATACCGTACGAGGACCTGCAAAAGGCGCTTGTTCCGTTCCTCGTCACCCGGCAGTTGTACGCCGGCGCCGGGAAGGTGGGAGTTGAGCCATCGGGGCGTTCCGGAACCGTTTTTCAGCTGTTACAGCGTGCCGACTTCATCACGGAAGAAGCGTCCATCGACACCCTTTCGCGGCGTCCGGTGTTCAACACGCGGGACGAACCGCACGCCGATCCCGAATTGTACCGCCGTCTGCATGTGGTCAGCGGTGACGCGAACATGAACGAGCGGGCAACCGCGCTGAAGGTAGGGGCAACGGCCGCCGTTCTCCGCATGGTCGCCAAGGATTGGCGCAGTGAACTGGTTGTTCGCGAACCGGCGAAGGCCATGCAGGCGATCTCTCGCGATCCTTCGTGCCGATGGATCGTTGAACTGGAAGGGAACCGGACGATGGCCGCGGTCGACATCCAGCGTGTGTACGCCGAGGAAGCCGCCGAGATGCTGTCGCGAGAGGAAGACGGCGAGGACATCTTCACAGCGATGGAACTCTGGATGGCCGCGCTGGACGGCTTGGAACAAGACTGGAGCACGATGGCGCACAGCGTGGACTGGGTTGCCAAACGTCGGCTGATCGATATGTACCGCGAATCGGAAGGATTGGATTGGGACGATCCGTTCCTGCGAAGCCTGGACCTGGCGTATTCGGACGTAAATCCGGAAACGGGCCTGTTTCGCGCACTGGAACAGGAAGGAACCGCGCGGAGTTTCGTGAGTGAGGCCGATATCGTCCGTGCGATGGAAGAGCCGCCGGCCGACACCCGGGCGGCCGTCCGCGGAGCGCTGGTCGAGCGGTTTGGCACGGAGATCGCGGCATTATCCTGGGGTGGTGTATGGCTTGGCGCCGATGGGTCCCGCTCCTATCTCGACCTCGGCATGCCGAACGAAGAGGAAGCCGGCGCCGCCGCGACGAAGGTACGAAAGGCCTTGTCGCTGAACGAGGCCCTTCGTTCCCTGTCGGCAATATCGTGAAAACACAATGAACCGGTTCTGTCGAACCGGTATTGTCAGGAGGATTAACATGGCACTTCAGATGGAAGAACGTCCGCGAGC
>JAKQQT010000291.1 GCA_029564025.1 Armatimonadota bacterium
AGAGGTTCCAACAGTAAGTCCCTCATCAACCATGGCCGGTGGGGGTATAACAACACGCTCCGCATCGCGGGCGAGGGAACGTTCGTTGACTGGTGGACGAACGACGGCAACGACGGCGCGGTCGTCGTGGGCGAAATGGCCATGAACAACCTGTTCCACGTCACGGACGGCGCGCGCCTCGGCACGAACGGCTGCAAGGGCGTCTGCTTCGTGGGGAACGTCTATTACGGCGTCTGGCGCGGCGATTCGGTCGGGAACATGCTCAAGGTGGACAGCGGGTCGCGTTTCTACATGGAGAATCTCAGCGTGGGCGGGCTTTGCACCGGACGCCTGATATATCCCTACGACGGTTCGTCAGGTTACAGCACCTACAAACGCGGACCGAACGGCGAGCGGTGGGTGAACACGTATTACGACCTTTCGATCTCGTCAAACGCGTTCATCGTTTCGGGCAGCGGCACGGAGGCCGTTGTCCTCGGCACGCTCCAGGTGGCGGGAAAAACGAACGAGGGGCCTTTGCTCGCCTATGTGCACGAGAACGATTTCAACCGCGCGCGCGTTGAGGCGGGCGCCAAACTGGCCGTCTCCGCCGTGAGTCTGGGCAAGTGCGGCATCTCGAACCACATCGAAGTGGTCGGCGGCGGGCTCCTCAGCGTCGCCACCACGAGTACGGGCCCTTATGACGGGTTCTCGTTCGGCGGTTTTCCCTCCACTGGCACCTGGGTGCGCGTTTCCGGCACGGATTCCCGGCTTTCCATCCCGAATTCCCGACTCGCCCTGCTGGGGTGCCCGGACGGCCGGGAGAACAAAATCGAGATTTCGGACAACGCGCTCGTGACGGCGAAATACGTCAACTCCTACGCGACGAACAACGTCTTCCACCTGAACGACGGCACGCTCACCGTGACGGAATCGTTGATCTGTCCGAACGGCGACGCGTACGGCGCGAAGACCCGTTTCATCTTTGAAGGCGCCGCGCCGCAGATCCTCTGCACGTCCACGAACGACGGCTGCCAGTTCAAAACCGAACCGATCTTCGAATTCAAAATCCCGGCGGAGGGGTTTGCGGACGTTCCGGTCAAGTCCTCGGGGCATCTGCGCATCTACGGCACCCCCACGCTCCTTCTCGACAGCCGATGTCTCCGGTCCTACGCGGCCGCGGGCGGCGGCGCGCAGGTTCTGTTCCAGGCTGCTGAAGGAAAGACGCTCACCATCACGTCCGATCGGCTCGCGAAGATGAACGGAGAGGCCGCGGCCGCTCTCGAAGGCTGCAGCGTGACGCTCGCGGACAACCGTCAGCTTGTGCTCACCGTCCCGGACATGAGCGGAACCCTGATCCTTTTCCAGTAGCCGGGAGAGGGAACCCGGATGCTGATTCTGGAGCTGCGCGATGTTTCCGGCAGCATGGCGGCGACCGATTTGTCGCATCCGTACCCCAAGGAGGATTTGGGATCGGCTTTCACCCCATGATTCATCCTCATTCCTTCTTGGGGCGTTCAGGGAAAGAGTTGATGCGATTGGCAACCGGTTGGTGGCCGGGGATGCGAGTTTCGCACGTGTTTTGTGCGAAGCACAGTCGGGAGC
>JAKQQT010000740.1 GCA_029564025.1 Armatimonadota bacterium
GGCAACGCGAATCCCGAATCACCCCGGAACACGATCTCGGCCTCTGGAAACGCTACCTTCAATCGCTTTACCAGACGCTTCAACAAGGCGAGCGCCTTATGACCCGGTGCCGCCTTTCCCGTGCGCAACAGCGCACAAACCAGCTCCTGTTCGCGTCCGGAACTCCGCGCCGGACCGCCGTCCGTTTCCACCGTGGCAAACACCAGCAACGGAAGGAAGCAATGGCAGCCGTAGTAGCCGTTGAAGAACTCAAATTCCTGTTGGCCGTGCGCCGGATCGTCCGTACCGTCGGCATCGAGGATGATTCTCTTCACGCGCTCACCGCGGTGGCTCCCGATGAACACCTCTACAAGCGTCTCGGCCACACGGTACAGGTCCCTCGGCCCCACGCTGTTCTCAAGGCGCGACAGTGTCGCCCGTACGGGCACGACCGTCCTCCGGGGAGCGACCCACCGCCAGTTTGAACATCGGATCGTCCCGTAATGCGTCGAAGTCATTGCAGTCCTCATAGCCGCACAAAACGCCGAATATGCGCTGGGTGAGCATCGTGGTCACCGACTGCCGCACCTTCGACGCGTCGCGCTTGTCCTCCAAACACTCGGATATGCGCTGAATCAACCCGAGCCGACGCTCCTCCGCCATCGCCAACAGAAGGCCACCGTCCGATGACAGGCGGCCCCCGTCGAAACTCACCACAACCTGTTTACCGGCTACGCGACTTTCGAACAACAAACCTGTTACACTCATCGTAGGGGAATGCTCCTTTCGTCAGAACGGTTGTTTTACACTTTCATTCTGAACCGCAGAGTGTTCCCCTTTCACGCTTCTCACGAATAATCCGGGTTAGGGCTGGACCACTCAACTGTATATCGCAGAGAGCACGTCATCAACCGGGAACCAAAGCCGATCTGCAGTTCAGCCTCAAGTGGATCCGTGTCCACGCCGCTTCCTGCAAAACGCCTCCCATTATCTTGTGGATCCGGTTGCTTGCACGCCGGCGGCGGGGCGGGAGAAAAGGCAGGGCCTGCCCTGAGCGCAGTCGAAGGGTCGAAAACCATGTTGG
>JAKQQT010000327.1 GCA_029564025.1 Armatimonadota bacterium
CCGGCCTATTCACGACTGCTGCGGGAACTGAAGCCGATAGACGCGCCCGGACTACATTGGCACATCCAAACCAACGGCATCGGATTCACGCGGGACGCATACCGGAGGATTCCCACTCGGCAGCAGATCGCAAGCGTCCAATTCAGCGTCGATGCGGCGACGGAGGGAACGTACACGCAACTGCGTGGCGGCGAGAAGGATTGGCGACGGCTCGGCGATAACCTGCGATTCGTCGCTGAACTGCGAGCGAGCGGAGCGGTTGACGCCTGGGTGATTTCGATGGTGGTCCAGAAGTGCAACTGGGGCGAGATGCACGCGTTCTATGAGCTTGGCAAGTCGCTCGGCGTGGATGCGGTGCAGTACAACTGCCTGCTGAACCAGGGAACCTACTGTGCCACAGACTACGCCGACCGCGCGGTTCACCTGCCGGACCATCCGGCACATGCGGAGTTCGCCGCCGCGTGCGATGATTTGTCCTTGAAAACCAATCCGTCCGTCTTCCTGGAGTTCCCGCGATGCTAAGATGGTTTAAACGCCTATTCTCCGGTGGCGGCTGGGTAAACAAAGACCCCGCAGACGACTATTGGTACACCCAACGCGGCGTGACCAGCATCGCCGGCGTAGACGTGACAGAAGGCAAAGCACTCGCCTTGCCAACCGTCTACGCCTGCGTGGCGAAGATTGCCAAAACGGTGGCATCCTTGCCGGTGCAGGTCTACGACAAACCGAACGCTGACACGCGCCAGCCAGTCGATCATCCGCTGAATGAACTGTTCGCCGGTGCTGCGTCCCCCGAGGCGTCCGGCATGACGGTCTCAGAAACTAGGATGGCGAACCTGTTGCTCTGGGGGATGGGGTATACGTTCATCGAATGGAGTCCCAACGGCCGCGAGCCGCGTGCGTTCTACCCACTGGAATCCGCCTACGTCACGCCTCGGCGAGACGACGATGGCAAGCTGGTATTCGACTATCAAGAAGACGGCATGGGAAAGCCGGAGGCGCTTCCGGCCATCAACGTCTTCTGGGTGCCGGGATTGTCGCTCGGCGGCAGCATCGGACTCTCGCCGATCAAGTACCACAGGGACACGATCGGCACGCACATTGCCAAGCGGCAATTCGGCGGGAGCTTTTTCAAGAACGGCGCGCGACCAGGCGGATTCATCAAACGCAGTCTGGAAGCCGACGTGGGACGGATGGCGCTGTCGAAGGAAGGCGCCGCGCGGATGCTTGCCAGTTTTAACGAACTATTCCAAGGTTCTGAGAACGCCTACCGCTGGGGCCTGCTCCGCGAAGGCATGGAAGCCGTGCCCATGCCATCCATGCCGCTGGAGGATGCGCAGTACATCGAGGGGATGCAGTTCGACAGGGAAGACGTGTGTGCGATTTTCGACTGTCCACCGTCGAAGATTCAGGACCATACCCGAAGCACGTTCAGCAACATCGAGCACCTCGGCATCGACTGGGCAACCGATACCATCCTGCCGTGGTGCGTCCGAGTTGAGCAGGCGGTCAAGCGGACGTTCTTTCAGGGACAGACGTTGTACCTGAAACACAACCTGGCAGGTATCGCACGCGGCGACATCAACAGCCGCTACACCGCCTATGCGACCGGCCGCAACTGGGGTTGGTTGAGCATTAACGACGTGCGCCGACTGGAAGACTTGAACCCGATTCCGAACGGAGACGACTACCTCCAGCCGCTCAACATGCAGGTGGTGGGCGCTCCGGTGGTTCTGCCGGCGGCAGCGGTGCCGAGGGAACCGGAGCCTGATGGCGAACCGGGGAATGGGGACCAGGATGATGCAGCGGCGGCGATTCGTGCGAGCGTTGAAGAGGCGGAGTTGCCGAACGAATGCACCGCAATTGCCAAAGACCTACAACCAGCCATTCAAGCCGCCTGCAAACGCCTCCTGGCTGCGGAATCTGCCGCGGTGGACAAGGCGCACAAACGACTCGCGGCCAAGGGTGACACCGATGGGATGGACGCTTGGATCGACGCCTATGCGGCCAAGCGGGTTGATGAGGTGGCTACCGAGATGCGGCCGGTTGTGGAGACCTATGACCGCCTCGCTGGACGTGTATCGGATGGCAAGACGGAGTTCATCGCGAAGGCATGGACCCTGAATATGTGTGCCGGGATTCGTACCGCACTGGACTCTGGCGATTTCGGCGCAGCCTCCAGGCTGAACGCTTTGGACAATCAATCCGCGTGGGTCACGCGGATGCTATTAGGAGACCGAGACGATGAAAAGCCGAATGCTTGACGCCATCCGCAGTGAGCTTTGGGAAATGCGACCGGAGGCTCTTGCCTCGTGGATTGCCTCACTGAACGATGTGGAACCGGAAGAAAGTTCTCCGCGACTGCCGAAAACAGACGGCGGAATCGGCCTGATTACGATTCAGGGTGTCATCGGCCATCGTCCAGGCGGTGGATACTACGCTAACACGTATTCGGCCGAGGTTGCCGACTGGCTCCGCAAGATGGCCGCCAACCCGGCGATCGGCGCGATCGTGCTGGAC
>JAKQQT010000350.1 GCA_029564025.1 Armatimonadota bacterium
GTGATGTTCGAATAGTTGGAAGTGGTGTTGCCGTACACGTCGTTGTAAGACAGCGTCACCGTGTCACCCGTATCGTATCTGAAGATTCCCGTCCCGTTGAATGCCACGATGCAGTTGGAAAGCGTCGCTTTGTCAGACACATTAACGCCCATGCCGTTGCCGGTGATGGTGCAGTTGGACACCGTCGCCGTGTCATATTCCACAAAAACGCCGTCTCTATTCCCGCTAATGGTGCAGTTCGTCACCATGGCCGTGCCGGATTCCACATAGACGCCGTCGCTGTTCTTACTGATAATGCAGTTGGACACCGTCGCCGTGCCGGCGTACAATCCGACGCCGTCGGCGCTGTTCCCGGTAATGGTGCAATTGTACAGACTCGCCGAGCTGTAATTCACGTAGACACCGTTATCGTTCCCGCTGATGACGCAGTTGGACAACGTCGCCTTGCCTTGATAAAGCCAGAGACCATCGTACGCGTTGTCACTGATCGTACAGTTCGTCACCGTGGCCGTGCCGAATGGCATACTGATGCCATTAGTGTTCCCGCTAATGGTGCAGTTGGACACCGTCACCGTTCCGGAAGCCACATCCACTCCAACCATCCCGTTTCGCAACGTGAAGCCGTCGATGGTCGTCTGGTTGACGTCCGCCAGTATGACCACGTTGCCAGTGCTGGGGCTACTCACTACCGTGAGGTTCAGTGCCACATTCCGCTGGCTACGCTCGGTTTCAACGCCTGCGAAGCCGCCGTACAAAGACACGCCGTTCTTCAGCGTGACATTCTCGACGTAGGCCGTGGCGGCAGGCGAGGATTTGGCGACCCACACTTCGTCACCGCTGACGGCCGCATCGCTACCGGCCTGAACGGTGAGGAATGCGGTTGACCAGTTCGTTCCGTCGTGCGCCGGGCCGGGCGCATTTTTGTTGACGTAAACGATTCCGGCGGTTGCGGAGGCGCAAAGGCAGGTCACCAGGAGACAGGCCAGGAATCTGAAAGCGGGATAAGCACGGGGAATAGAAGCGGTTGTATTCATATCCCATTACGCTATGCGCACCTACGCGTGCGAAAGCAATTCGGGTTCATGGCTTTCCGAATCTGCCGGTCGTCCGATTCGTCCAAATGCGGTGCGAAGATGGGATGCCCGGTTTTGAAGGCATCCGGGCACAGCGTGCTGTGCCCCTAACGCGCGCCTGACACCTGACACCCGATCCCTGCCTGAATCCTGAATCCTGGATCCCGAATCCCGAATCCTTGCTCATACGGTTTGTTTCGTTCACCATATAGACGTAAGGCGAACTATTTGTTCGCGCGCCGACTGGACACTCGTGAAAGGAAAGACAACACGCCATGAGCGATCAGTTCTCCATGGACCGCCGCCGTTTTCTCGGACTGTCCGCCGGGGCGGCACTGCTCCTCACCGCCGCCGGTGAAATCATCGCCGCGCCGGAAGGTTCCGGCAGTCCGGCCACCACTCCCGGCGCCGCACCCGCCGCCGCTCCCAAGCCGAATCCCGGACCTCCTGTGAAATGCGCCGTCATCGGCCTCGGCGTGCAGGGCCGCGCGATTCTGGAAGGCTTGAAGAAGGAAGGCGCCGCTCCCGTCGCGGCCGTGTGTGACAACTACGCCGGCGCGTTCAACCGGGCGAGGGCTCTCGCCCCGCAGGCCGCCACGCTGGAGGATTACCGCCGCGTGCTTGACCTGCCCGACGTTCAGGCCGTTTTCGTCGCCACGCCCACGCACCTGCACAAGCAGATCGTGCTGGACGCCGTTTCCGCCGGCAAGGCCGTCTACTGCGAAGCGCCCATTGCGCATACCGTGGAGGACGCGAGGGAGATCGCCCTGGCCGGCAAGGGCTCGAAAAACGTGTTCCAGGTCGGCCTCGTGCAAAGGGCTGATCCGTTGGCCCAGCAGGTCATCAAGTTCATCGACGCCGACGCCGTAGGGACACTGGTGCAGGCCCGCGCGCAGTACAACAAGCGCAATTCGTGGCGCCGCGCGGCTTCCACGCCGGAGCGCGAAAAGGCGCTCAACTGGCGGCTCTCCAAGGCTATCTCCACCGGCATCGCCGGAGAGGCCGGCATCCACCAGATTGACCTGATTTCGTGGTTCGCGAAAACCCTGCCCGTCTCCGTCACCGGCTACGGAAGCATCATCGGCTGGCCCGACGGACGCGACACGCCCGACACCGTGCAGGCGCTCATCGAGTACCCGAAAGGCATGTATCTCAACTTCGCCGGCACACTGGTCAGTTCGTTCGACAACGTGAACGAAACCCTGATGGGCGTAAACAGCGCCATTTTCATGCGCGGCGGACGGGGATGGATGGTCAAGGAAGCCGACTCCCCGGCCCTGGGCTGGGAGGTGTACGCCCGCAAGGAACCGGCACAGGGCGAAACCGGCATCGCGCTGGTGGCCAACGCAACCAAGATTCTGGACATGGGCGCCAAGCCCAGCGCCACCGCCGCGCCCGCCGTCACGGAGGATGAATACACGCATCAATCTGTGGCCGATTTTGTGATGGCGGTCCGCAAGAAAACCAAACCGGCGGCCGGGTGGAAGGAAGGCTTCGAGTCCACCGTTTCGGCCATCAAGGTCAATGAAGCCATTGTTTCGGGTACAAAAATAACATTCCAAAAAAACTGGTTCGAGCTGTAAGGCATCGGGCCGCAGGAGAGAAAAATGCCTCATCTGAATGATGAAGAGCGCGCCGTGGAGGAATTCCGCGAGGAATTCACCGCCACTCGTCGGGAATTGCTGAAAATGGCCGGCCTGGGCGCCGCCGCCGCCTCGCTGATCGCCGCGGGATCGCCCGCCTTCGCCGAGATCCTGCCGGACGCCTCAATCGGCAAGGCGAACCTGAAGAAGTTCCAGGGCGCCAAAATCAAGCCGCGCATGAAAACCGTCAAGGGCGGCGTGATCGGTGCCAACGACCGCATCGGCATCGCTCACATCGGTGTCGGCGGCCAGGGACACGGCCATGTCGACGTTGTCGGCTCCGACCGCGAGGCGAACAACACCCGCTCCATCGGCGTGTGCGACGTCTGGCAGAAGCGGCTGGACAGCGCGAAAGCCATGGTCCTTCGGCACGATCCCGACGGGAAACCGGTGGCCGTGAAGGACTACCGCTACCTGCTGGACAACAAGGACGTCGATGCCGTCATCATCGCCACGCCGGAACACTGGCACGCCCAGATCGCTGTGGACGCGATGGAAGCCGGCAAGCACGTTTACGTTGAAAAGCCGATGACCCGCTACGCCGACGAAGGTTTCGCCATCGCCGACGCCGTCCAGCGCACGGGGCGAGTACTGCAGGTAGGCTCGCAGGGCAGTTCCGAGCCCAAGTGGCGCGTCGCCCACCAGGCCATCGCCGACGGCAAACTCGGAGAACTCGTGTCGGCGCAGGGTTGTTATGCCCGCAACTCCCGCGACGGCGAATGGAACTACCACATCGACGAAAGCGCCGGGCCGGACAACCTGGATTGGAAGATGTGGCTCGGCTCCGCCGCCGATCGCCCGTGGAACGACGACTCGCGCGCCCGCTTCTTCCGCTACCGCAAATACCGCGATTACTCCGCCGGTCTGCTTGGCGACCTGATGCCGCACAAACTGCATCCGCTGATGATCGCCGTCTTCGGAGACAAGCCGGAATGGCCGCTCCGCGTCACCAGCATCGGCACGATGAAAATCTCCACCGATCGCGAAGTGGCCGACACCATTCATGTTCTGGTGGAATTCCCGTCCGGTTGCACGATGTACGTCTACCTTTCCACCGTGAATGAACAAGGAATCGAAGACGTCATCCGCGGCCACAAGTCCACCATGCGGTTCGGCGGAAACAAGGTCCAGTTGCGGCCGGAACGACCCTTCGCCGAGGAACTCGATCCGGAAGACATCCCCATCCCGGGCTCCGGCGGCGACCTTGGCACGCATCACCGCGACTGGTTCGAGGCCATCCGCACCGGCAAGCGCCCGAATGCCCCGATTGACCTGGCAGTACGCGTTCAGACCATCGTCGGCATGGCCGAAATCGCGGAATTGAACCACAAGACAGTGACGTTCGATCCGGCAACCCGAAAGATGACCGTGTGAGGACGTAGTGCCCGCTTGTGTCGCGCTTGCCCGCCAGGCAATGGCCACGTGCTTTGAAGTCGTGCTGGAAGGCGACTACGAACCGGGACTGCGCGCGGCAGGCGAGGAAGCGATGGAGGAAATCGCCCGGCAGGAAAGGAGGCTCTCTCCGTTCCTGCCGGACAGCGACATATCGCGTGTGAATGCCCGGTCCGCCCTTGGCCCGGTTCCCGTGGATCCGCGTGTGTTCAACCTGCTGAAACGCGCGGTCGAACTCAGCGAGCTCACCGACGGCGGATTCGACATGACTATCGGACCGCTCATGGCCGCCTGGGGTTTCCGCGAGACTGAAGCTTCCAAGGAACTCGCCCGGCGAAACACCGGCTGGAAAGGCGTGATACTGGATGCCGAAGAACAGACGGTACGTTTCGACCGCCAGGGCATGTCCCTGGACCTCGGCGCTTTCGGAAAAGGTTGGGCGCTGGATTCCGCCGCGGACATCCTGCGCGAGGTCGGCGTCAAGCGGGCGCTGTTGCACGGAGGGACCAGTTCCGTGACGGCGATAGGGGAATGGAACGTCGCCGTCGCAGGTCCGGACGGCTCCGATCATCCCGTGTCCCGCGTCACATTGCGCGACAATTCCCTCGGAGTTTCGGCTCCGCACGGACGCACCGTGCAAGACACCGACGGAGAACAGGCAGGCCACGTGATGGATCCGCGCACGGGCCGGCCTGCGTCGAGTGCCGCTCTGGCCTTCGTCGTGTGCGGTTCCGCGGCCGATGCCGACGCCCTGTCCACGGCCCTCCTCGTCCTCGGCGAACCGGGCCTGCCCATTCTGAGTGCGCGTTTTCCCGACGCGCGTTTCCACGTCGTTCCGCGCTAATCATCTGCCGGAACGACCTGTTTCGTTTCAGGAGATTCTTGATGAGATTATTCTGGATTGCGTTTGTGATGACCGCATGCATCGGCGCCGCAACGGCGGCCCCCGATCTTCGCTCCATGACGGGAGAACGACCTGTTATGTGGGGCGCGTCGGCGGAGCCGATGCCCATTCTGGAACCGGGCTTCGAGCGCCTTTTCGACGGAAGCAACATGAAAGGCTGGACCCAGTGCGGACCCGGCTGGTTTCAACTGAACAAAGACGGAAGCATGCTGGCCACCGGCGGCATGGGCATGCTGTGGTATTCGAAGGAAAAGTTCAGGAACTTCACCCTGAAGGTGGACTGGAAAGCCGTGAAGGCCAACAGCAACTCCGGCGTGTTCGTGCGTTTCCCCGATCCCGGTGACGACCCCTGGATTGCCGTGAACAAGGGCTACGAAATCCAGATATCGGACGCCGGTGACCCCCTGCATAAAACCGGCTCCGTTTACACGTTCGCGCCTTCGTCCTTCGAACCGAAAAAGCCCTACGGCGAATGGAACACCATGGAGATTCGCGTCAGGGGAACCAAATACGTGGTAAAGGTCAACGGCAAAAAGGTCGCCGAATACAAGGGCGATCGAAGCGCCGAAGGCTACATCGGCATCCAGAACCATCACCCGGACCAGGAAGTCTGCTACCGCAACATCCGGGTGAAGCGGGAGGGATAGGTATCAGGATTCAGGATTCAGGATCTGGCAATCCGAAGGGGGGTTCGAGCCGGCGGGGGGAACTGATGACTGTCAGGATAATCTCTTTGCCTCTGGGTCTTTGTGGTTTCTGTTCGGCTCTGAATCCTGAATCCTAAATCCTGAATCCTGTTTTGAAGGAGCGTCCGACCATGCGTGGATCAGGTCTGTTCGCCGTGCTCACCGGTTTGGTATACGTTGCCGGCGCCGGCGCGCAATCTCAAAAGCCGTTCAAGCCGTCCGTGAAGTACTACGTCAACTGCGGCAACCTGTATGCGCAAAACGGAGACCTGGACAAGGCCATCCGGAACTACGACCAGGCGATCGCCATCAATCCAGGGGCAATGGTACCCTGGCACAACCGGGGGCTTGCGCTGGAGCAGAAAGGCCGCCACGATGACGCTATCAAGTCCTTCACGAAGGCGATTTCGCTGAACCCGAAAAGCGCTGAATCTTTCTTTCAGCGCGGCGTTTCGTGGAACGCCAAGGGCGTTTTGGATAAAGCACTGGCGGATTACAGCAAAGCCAATGCCATCAGCCCCAGAGACCCCGATGTCCTCTACAACAGGGGCCTTGTGTGGTATAAAAAGGGAAGTTACGACAAGGCCGTGGCTGACTTCACGTCGGTAGCCAAACTCAGCCCCAGGGACCCGATGGCCTTCTACAACCGCGGCCTTGCCTGGTTCCAGAAAGGACGCTGGGACAACGCCATCAACGACTTCTCAAAGACCGTTGCCCTGGATCCCAACAATGCCAAAGCTTGGTACAACCGGGGCCTTGCCTGGAACAAGAAAGGCAACAAGGCGAAAGCCAAAGCCGATTTCCAGAAAGCCAACCGCCTGGACCGCACGCTGAAGGACTGACGGTATCCGGTGCCAGACACCATTCATCTCTGTATGCAGACCGGAACAGGGGAGGAAAGGCCGGCGATTTGGGCGGGATTCGCGATTCGTAATCCTTGAGCCTTGCTTCTTGATTGCGTACCTACAGGTTCTCCAGTATCACCTGCGCGAGTTTGTTCGGGTCGTGGCGGACGAGGTTGGTTTCATTCAGCAGGTCGGCCTGCAGGACCCGGTAACCCATTTCCCTCAAGGTGTCCATCTCCGGTTGCACCACGTCGGCGCCTTGCGCGGCGTAACGGGCGCGGGTTTCTTCTCCCGGCATCGCGGTATTCACCAGCACGTAGTCGAACAATCCCCTGCCGGCGTTCTCCTCGATGGCGCGCACGTGGTCCGCGGCGTTGAATCCGCCGGTTTCGCCGGGTTGTGTCATCACGTTGCACACGTATACACGCTGAGCCCGGGTTTTCTTCAGGGCGTCACGAATTCCCGGCACCAGAAGGTTGGGAATCAAGCTGGTGAACACGCTTCCCGGACCGATGATCACCGTTTCCGCATGGAGGATGGCGTCCACGGCCTCTTGGAGAGCTTCGGGGTTCTGCGGGTGCAATCTCAGTCGAGCGATGCGTTGCGTGGTTCCCGCGCGGACGATGTCCGTTTCGCCCTGAATCTCCGAACCGTCGGCCATGGTCGCGACCAGGCTGACCTGATCCAGCGTGGAAGGCAGAACCTTTCCCCGGATGGCCAGAACCCGGCTGGTGGCGCGGATGGCCTCGTCGAAGTTGCCGGTCACGGAGGTCATCGCCAGCAGGAACAGGTTGCCGAACGAATGGCCCGCCAGGCCGGGATCGGTGCCCTCGAACCGGTGCTGAAGGAGTTCGGTCATCAGGCCTTCGTTGTCGGCCAGGGCGACGAGGCAGTTCCGGATATCGCCCGGGGGGAGAACGGCATACTCGCGCTGGAGGCGGCCGGAGGAGCCTCCGTCGTCGGTCACCGTCACGATCGCCGTAAGGTTGCTGGTGGCCTCTTTGAGACCCCGGAGCATCGTGCCCAGGCCGGTTCCGCCGCCGATGGTAACGATGTGCCCGCCCTGGGCAAGCGCCCGTCGGCGGTAGACGATTTCGCCGAGGTTTTCATCGCGGTCCGGGGTCAGCACCTCGGCGATGGAGCGCACGAGGAAACCGACTCCGAGGGCGAACAGGGCGATACCGCCCAGCAACATGGCATACAGGGGCAGGAAAACACGAAACGGGTCAACGCCGTTCTCGAGCCAGTCCATCGCCGCGCCCGCCAAATCCAAGGTGTAAAAGCGGTACGCGCCCAGCATGAACAGGGCGATACCGATTGTCATCAAGAGGATCCACCGCTTGACGCGCATACCCGGGTAGAACCACCGCGACCACGATCGAATCCGGCTGGCCGGTTTATCCGACATACTGACCGCCTCTTACCGGTTCAGTCTTTCTGCTTGTCCTCGTCTCCGAACATCGACGAGATGATGACGCTGAGAATGGAGTACACGACGGAACCAAACAAGCCTGCCCAGAAGTTGCCGACGCTGAAGCCAATCGTCAACTTGCCGACCAGAAGGAACATCAGGGCATTGATGACGAAGGTCCACAGTCCCAGTGAAAGAAGGGTCAGGGGCAGAGTCAGCAATTTGATGAGCTTGCCGATGGTGGCGTTGACGAGCGCCAGGACAATCACGGTGACCACGGCGGCGATGGCGCCGTTGACTCCCGGAGCCAGGCTGATGTCGAATTCGGCCCACTGGGCGAGCAGAACGGTGAGCCAGAGGGCCAGGGCGTTTACGATGAGACGTTTGATCATGTTTCCCACTGTTTGCTTCCTTGTCCGGCCGGCCTTCCCGTTTTCAGCCACAGGAAGGCCGGCCGGACATCAGGCAGAATCAGTTGTCGATCTGCGCTTTCTGCAGTGCGCCGCTGAAGTCGACGTACACGGTTTTCCACTCGCTGAATACGTCCAGCACCTGCGTGCCGCCTTCGCGGTGGCCGTTGCCGGTTTCGCGGGTGCCGCCGAACGGCATTTGGATCTCGGCACCGATGGTGGCGGAGTTGAAGTAGAAAATACCGGTGTACACGTCGCGCGCCGCATGGAATGCCTTGTTCACGTCGCGCGTGTAGATGCTGGCGCTGAGGCCGTAGCGCGTGCTGTTGGCGGCCTCGATGGCTTCCTCCAGCGAGCCGACGGGTATCACCGCCGTCACCGGCCCGAAAATCTCCTCCTGGGCGATGCGCATGCTTGTCTTCACGTCGCCGAACACGGTCGGTTGCACGAACCACCCGTCCGCGCACGGTCCGGATGTCTCCGCCGCGCCGCCGGCCAGCAGTTTCGCGCCTTCCGCCTTGCCGATCTCGATGTATTCAAGAATCTTCTGTTGCGCGGCCTTGTTGATAACCGGCCCGACGTCGGTCTTCTCGTCCAGTCCGTCGCCGAGTTTCAACGCCTTCGCGCGGGCCGCCAATTTTGCGCTGAACTCCTCGACGACCGCCTTGTGCACGATGATGCGACTGCTGGCGGTGCAACGCTGGCCGGACGTGCCGAACGCGCCCCAGATGGAGCCTTCGACGGCCAGGTCGATGTCCGCGTCGTCCATCACGATGATGCCGTTCTTGCCGCCCATCTCGAGGCTGACGCGCTTGAACGACGGCGCGCACCCGGCGTTGATGTGGCGTCCGACCTCACTGCTTCCGGTGAAGGAAATCAGGTCCACGTCGTCGCTTTCCACAAGGGCGTTCCCGCAAACGGAGCCGGGCCCGTGAACGAGGTTGAGAACGCCTTTCGGCAGGCCGGCCGCATTGAGGATTTCGACCAGGCGGTGGGCCGTCAGCGGCGTATCCGACGCAGGTTTGAAGATGACAGTGTTTCCGAGCACCAGAGCCGGGGCGAGTTTCCAGATGGGAATCGCCGAGGGGAAGTTCCACGGCGTGATGGCGCCCACCACGCCCATCGGCTGACGCTCGCACCACGCGGCCTTGTTCGGAAGTTCGCTGGGCGCGGTGAAACCGTGGGAGCGGCGGCCCTCGCCCGCGATGAAGAACACCATGTCGATGGCTTCCTGAACGTCGCCGCGGGCTTCCTTGATGACCTTGCCCATTTCACGGGTCATCGACTGCGCCAGCTCTTCCTTGCGCCGAATCATCTCTTCGCCGGCGCGGAACAGAATCTCGGCACGGCGCGGAGCCGGCACCAGGCGCCATGTCGGATAGGCCGCCCGGGCCGCGGAAATGGCGGCCTCGATGTCGGGCTTTCCGGATTTGGCAAACACGCCGACCACTTCCGAGTTCCGCGCAGGATTGCGGTCCTCAAAGGTCTCGCCGGACTGGGCCGGGACCCACTGTCCGTTGATCAGGTTCTTGAAGATTTCCAAGTCTCGCCTCCTTAACTGCATCGGGGACAATCCCCGGTGATAGAATCCAGGTCGCGGCCGCGTGGACGACAGCCCTCATCATGTTATCGGATGACCATAATGATTTAGTGAAACTCCCGTGAAATTCCGCATGTTCCGTCCCGTCATCAAGGACAACACCATCATTGAGGACATCCTCCGCCGGGCGCTGTGCTCTACCAGAGACGGCCGCCTGTACGTTGTCGGCGGTTGCCTGCGGGACTGGGCGCTTGGCCAACCACCGAAGGACGTGGACCTCGCCGTGGAAGACGCCGCGCCCACCGTGGCCCGGCACATCGCGAAGGGACTGGACGGGCATTCGTTTCTTCTGCACGAAGCCACGCAAACGGCGCGCGTGGCCCTGCCGTCGGGACTCTGGATAGACATCGTGCAAGCGCCGGACGGCCTGGAGCAGGACCTCCGCGCCCGCGACTTCACCATCAATGCGATGGCCGCACCGGCGGAAGACTACCTGGCCCGTCTGTCGAATGGCCGGCATGCTCCCGTGAAGGGTAAGCGTCCGCAATGGATCGTCGATCCCCTGGACGGCTGGGGTGATCTGAAGAACCGGAAACTGCGCCTGTGCCATCCGGATTCCGTCAACGCCGACCCGTTGCGTGTTCTGCGGGCCGTTCGCCTGATAACGGCGCTTGACCTGGGTGTTGACGATGAAACGGATATCCGGCTTCGGCTGGCCGTGCCGCGGCTGGAGGAGACCGCCGCGGAACGCGTGCGGGATGAATGGCTTTCGGGGTTGGACCGCCGGGACGGATACCGGTATCTGGTAGAGGCCGCCCGCCGGGGCGTTCTGGACGTGATCCTTCCGGAATGGCGCGATTCCGAGGGTTTGGTACAGAACGGCTATCATCATCTCGACGTGTGGGAACACACGGTGGAGGTATTGCGGCTGTTGGGAGCGCTGGAACCGCCGAAGGACCTGGAGCCGCTTGTAACGACGTACCTGGATGAGTTGTTCACTGGCCTGCACACGCGGCGGGGGTTACTTTACACGGCGGCGGTTCTTCACGATATCGGAAAGCCGACAGCCCGAACCGAGGATGAAAACGGAATCGCCCGGTTCCACGGTCACGACCGCGTGAGCGCGGAACAGTCGCGCGCATGGCTGGCCCGGTGGAAGTTCAGCCAGCGCGAAAAGACGTTTGTGTCGAACGTGATACGCCTGCACATGCGCGCGGGTTCGGTGGTCGGGCGCGACGCCACGCCGAAAGCAATCTACCGGTTCTTCCGGGACGCGGGCGATGCCGCTCCGGCCCTGTTACTGTTGAACATCGCCGACCGGTTGTCGGCGCGCGGACCGTGGACCTCCGACGAGGAAGTTCGCGACCAGGTGGATGGATCGTGGCGGATGCTGGGCCGCTGGTCGGAACTGCTGACGGAGGCGAACCTGCCGTTGCCGCTTTCCGGGCGCGACGTGATGCGCGAGTTTGCGATGCCGCCGGGTCCGGAGGTGGGCCGGGTGCTGAGCGCCGTGCGCGACCTGCACGATGACACGCCGTTTGCCAACCGCGAGGCGGCGCTGGAGGCGGCACGAAACGTGGTGAACGATCGGATACCGGAGACTGACCTGAACAATGGAACAGCCACAGCCGACAACAACGTTCAATGACCTGATCGACGAGGCCATCCACAACCCCGGCCAACCGGTGCGTGGAACGCTTCCGGACGGCTGGGAAGACGTGGTGCAGTGCTCCGTGACGATTCAGGACGAAGCCGGCGCGGTGGTGCTGGATTATCCCGCCGACCGGCTGGTGGACGCCATCACGGCCAACCTGCACGACCGCGACTGGTACGTCACCCGCCGATATGCCACGCGCCCGACGGCGACGGCGCCCACCCGATACGTGATATGCGTGCGGCGAAGGAACAGCCTGTGAACGGACAGGATTCAGGGTTCGGGATTCAGGATATTGGGCCGGAGCGCCCCCCAAACCTGGGGGAACTTCCGGTTCCCCTCCTTTCCAAGGAGGGGTTAGGGGTGGTTGCAGGTCCTGAAACGAAAACCACCCATACGGCCCGGAGCGCCCGTACGGGTAGGTGTTGGGAATTGGCGGGCTGAGGGGCATTCCCATCGATAAGTCTGGAGAATCAATGCTACTGAGTTTGTTAAGCCAACCGTTTGACTTGTATCTGCTGTTGCAGGTGATGGCCATCGTGATCGGCGTGTTCAGCGCCATCACGGTGCACGAATTCGCGCACGCCATGGCGGCGCGCACATTCGGCGACCACACCGCCGAAAGCATGGGCCGACTGACGCTGAATCCTTTGGCGCATTACGACCCCATCGGAAGCACGGCGATGCTGTTGTTCGGCTGGGGATGGGCGAAGCCGGTGCCGATCAACGAGGGGCTGATGCGGAATCCGCGCCTGCACGGCCTGCTGTCGGCGCTTGCCGGCCCGGCGATGAACATCACGTGCGCGGTCACGTTCGGCCTGATACTGCGGTTCGTTCCCGGCGTGCCCGAAAACCTTGGAGTGCTCATCTACTTCGTGATGTTCCTGAACCTGTGGCTTGCGTTCTTCAACCTTCTGCCCCTGCCGCCGCTGGACGGTTCCTATATCGTGCGGTATTTTCTAACGCCCCGCGCCGCGGCGTCGTACGACCGGTTTGCCCATCAGTGGGGATTCCTGCTGTTGCTGGGCATCCTGTTCCTGCTCCCGGCGGGCCGGATACTGGGCGGTTTCATCAGTTCGGTTGCCGCGCTCATCGTTGGTGTGCCATTGTCATAACGTGATTTCCCGACCTCCAACACTGAACCGCACGGATCGCGAACCCTGGGTCGTGAACCTGCCGGTGTACCAGGGTCCGCTGGACCTTTTGCTGGACCTGGTGCGCCGCAACCGCATGGATATCTACGATATCCCGATTGCGGAACTGACCGACCAGTACATCGCGCACCTCGAGCGGATGGAAACGCTGAACCTGGAACTGGCCGGCGAGTTCCTGGTCATGGCGTCGACCCTGCTGGAGATCAAATCGCGCATGCTGTTGCCCGTGCCTCCGCCGGAAGACGGCGAGGAACCGGAAGACCCGCGCGCGGAACTGACGCGGCGTTTGCTGGAATACGAAGCCATCAAGACGGCGGCGGAGCAGTTGCGCGAACTGGAATCGTTCGGCAAGGAACGCTTCCGGCGCGGCGGTCTCGAATCGGCCGGGGAATACCCCTATGACGGTCCGCTGTTCCGCAACGCTTCCACCGACGCCCTGACCGGCGCGTTCCTGCGCCTGCTGGCGGAGGCCGCCGAGGCGAACAACGGCCCCGCTCCTCTGCCGCGCGACCGCTGGACCGTCAGCCTGAAAATGCGCGAAATCACGGCTCTTTTACATCGTTACCCGGACGGGGTGTGGTTCCGCGACACGATTCCGCCGGGGGCCTGCCGTTTGGAGATCATCGTCACGTTCCTGGCGATCCTGGAACTGCTGAAACGCGCGCGGCTGAAGGTGCGGCAGAAAGCGATGTGGTCCGATATCCGGCTGAAGGGGGTACCGGCCGAGTGAGCGCTTCGATTTCCGATATT
Organism: Armatimonadota bacterium; assembly: GCA_029564025.1. Lineage (GTDB taxonomy): Bacteria > Armatimonadota > DTGP01 > JAKQQT01 > JAKQQT01 > JAKQQT01. Next base: position 13,463 of record JAKQQT010000350.1, read on the forward strand.
TGGGCGGGCCTCCGTGCCAGTTATACCGGTTATTTCGGTAACTCCAGCGTGAGGCACACTGAGCGGAGCACAGGGAGCCTGCGACCGGCGCGCAGTCGAAGTGCGCCGGCGCACGTGTCTGGCCGGTTTTTTTGGCGTAAGTGTTCACGAATCGCCCCACTACCAACGTATTCACGGCCTGGTGCATTGGGGGTTAGGGTACGATGACCACCCCCGATACACGCATCGCCGCGGCGGCGGAGAGCCTGTTGTTCGCCTCGCCGGAACCGCTGACCGCCGAGCGTATCGGCGCCATCCTGGAGATTTCGACCGAGGAAGCGCAGTCGGCGCTGGAATCCCTGTGCGACGGAGCCTACGAAAACCGCGGTATCCACGTGGTGCGCGTGGCCGGCGGCTACCAGATGCGCACGCAACCCGACTTTGCCCTGTTCGTGGGCCGCTTGCTGGCCGCGCCGCCAACCCGCATCAGTCGGGCCGCCATGGAAACGTTGGCTATCGTGGCGTACCGGCAACCGGTGACACTGCCCGAAATCGAAGCGATCCGCGGCGTGGACGCGGCGGGTGTGGTGAAAACCTTGTGCGATCGGGGGCTGATTGAAGACGTCGGGCGCAAGGAAACCATCGGCCGACCGGTGCTGTACGCCACGACGAGCGTATTTCTCCAGCACTTCGGATTGAACTCCGTGGAGGACTTGCCCGATCTTCCGGACCTGACGGAAATAAGGGACGCGGGCGCCGATGAATAGACGCCTCGCCTGTCTCCTGCTCCTGCTCTGCGTCGTCCCATTCGCCCCCGCGGCGGACCGCATTCCGGCGCCGCAGGTTGGCGCGGCGGGCGTATTCCTGATGGACTACCACTCGGGCGATACACTGTGGAGCCGGAACGCGGACACCCCAAGGTGCATGGCCTCCACCACGAAGATGATGACCGCCCTGCTTGCCGCGGAATCGAGCCGCCTGGACGACGAGGTCATCGTGACGCCGACGGCTTCCTCCACCCCGGAGAGTTCGTTGAGCCTGGCGCCCTTCGAGCGCGTTTCGCTGAGGGACCTTTGTTATGGGGTGATGTTGCGTTCAGCAAACGACGCGTCGGTCGCGGTGGCGCATCATCTGGCCGGCACGGAGCAGGAATTCGTGGACCGCATGAACCAGCGCGCCGTGGAACTGGGGTGCAAGAACACGCACTACAAGAATCCCAGCGGTTTGCATGCGGAAGGGCACGTCAGTTCTCCGCGCGACCTGGCGATCATCGGTCGCGCGGTGCTGGCCAACAATTTCCTGCGTTCGGTTGTCGGAAAACAGCAATATACTATTGAGCGAAGCATCCGAAAGCAGAACCGGCTGGTCAACTCGCGGATACGCTGGTTCTTGAAAACATATCCCGGCGCGGACGGCATCAAATCCGGACACACGCGCCAGGCGGGAAGGTGCCTGGTGGCTTCCGCGTCGCGCGGCGGCCGGCAGTTGATCGCCGTCGTGTTGAAAAGCCCGGACGTGCGGACCGATATCAGGAACCTGCTGGACTGGGGATTCGCAAACACGCAGACCGTGCAGGTGGTGCGCGAAGGTCAGTCGCTGGGGACGGTGAAGGTGAAGGGCGGCGCGCGAGGCGAAGTGGCCGTGCAGGCGGGAGGCTCTGCGTGGGTGGCTTCGCTGAAGGGCTCGAAACCCTCGCTTGTGGATGTCAGACCGGCCCGCGTGAAAGCGCCGGTGTCAGCGGGCGAAAAAGTCGGAGATATCGTGGTGAGCACCCCGGGGCGGCCGGATATCAGCCTCGCGCTTGTGGCGTCCTCGGCGGTTGAGATATCGTGGTTTCGAAAGTTCGGGCGGTTTGTTTTATGGACGGCGCTTGCCGTACTGGTGGTATTGATTGTTGGAACGATTGCAGAAACTTCTGTCCGCCGCCGGCGTCTGCTCGAGAAGAGAAGCCGAAGATTGGATACTCGCCGGGCGCGTACGGGTGAACGGTACGACCGCGGTCGTGGGCGACAGCGCGAACCCTGACGAGGATATCGTCGAGGTGGACCTGTCCGACGGCTCGACGATTGCCATCACCGGCCCCGACGCCAATCCCCCCGGCGAGGGAGTTCCGCACTACATCGCCCTCAACAAGCCCGCCGGTTACGCCTGCACGCGCCGCGATCCGCACCTTAAGCGCACCATTTACGACCTTCTTCCCGACAATTTCCGCATCCTTTACAGCATCGGAAGGCTGGACGTAGACACCGAAGGCCTTCTGTTGATGACCCGCGACGGCGAACTGGCGAACCGCATCATGCACCCAAGCCGTCACGTGCCGAAGACGTACCGCGCGGAGGTTTCGGGCCGCGTAACCCCGGAGAAAATTGACGCCCTGCGAGACGGTGTTCTGCTGTCGGACGGACCCACGCTGACCGCGCGCGCCCGGCTGATTTCGCGGCACGAGCGTTCCGGCACCTCAATCATCGAATTGACCATCACGGAAGGCCGCAAACGCCAGGTGCGCCGGATGCTGGAGGCCGTCGGTTTGCGGTGCGAGCGGCTGAAACGAACCGCCATCGGCAATCTGTCGATTCCCGAGTTGCCGCTCGGCGACTGGACCGTGTTGACGCCCGGGGAAGTGGCCATGCTCACCGGAGAGGCGGAACCGTGAAGCGCCCGTGGTATGCCGTTCTTCTGCTGGCTTTGTTCAGCGGTTGCAGACAAGCGCCGCAAGCGCCGGAACAGCCACAGCCGGAACAACCCCGGCGTATCGTTTCGATGGCGCCTAGCGTCACGGAAATCCTGTTCGCCGTCGGCGCGGGCTCAAAGGTCGTCGGCGTGGACGATTACTCCAACTTCCCCGAATCCGCAACCAGGTTGCCGCGCATCGGCGGTATCCAGCCGAACTACGAGGCCATCGTCGCATTGAAACCGGACCTGGTAATCGGCGTTTCCGACCTGCAGGGACCGGCCCTCGCGCGGCTGAAACGGATGAACCTGCCGGTTATGTCGATCGACACGGCCGGCTACGATCGCACCATCGACGCCGTTGTGCGCGTCGCCAACCGCGTCGGTGATCCCGCGCTGGGCAGAGAGGTTTCGGAACGGCTGGAACAGGCCCGCGACCGCGCGAAAGACCTCAAGCCGACCGCGCCGGTGCGCGCCGTGTTCGTCGCCGAAGCGGCGCCGACCCTGTATGTGGCCGGCCGCGGAACCTTCGTGGACGAGATGATCCGGCTGGCCGGCGGAATGAATGCCGCGGACATCAAGGATTTTGGCGTGCTGTCGCGTGAAGCCCTCGCGAAGAGCGACATCGATGTGGTGATCGTGACGTCCGTCGAGGACGCGAAGGTCGTGAAAAAGCGCCTGATCGATCCGAAAACGCGCATAATCGTCGCGCCGAGGGACATCATCGTGCGGCCCGGGCCGAGGCTGGCGGAAGGCTTGAACTGGCTCTCCGACGCGTTCCAGCCGGGGCGAAAACCTTGAAGCGCCGCCTTGCCCTTCTGTCGCTGTTGAGCGCCGCCGTGGCTCTCGCGGCGGTCGCCGGTGTGGCATTCGGCGCGACACCCTTGCCGCTAAGTCGAATCCTCGAACTGCTCTTTTCTTCCGAGGCGCGTTCGGCGAATCCCACTGACGCGTGGATCGTGCTGAACCTGCGGCTCTGCCGGGTGGTCGCGGCGGGACTGGCCGGCGCGGCGCTGAGCGTGGCCGGCGCGGTCCTGCAAGCCCTGTTGCGCAATCCCCTAGCCGAACCTTACGTGCTGGGCGTTTCGGCGGGGGCTTCCGTCGGCGCGGCGGCTGTTGTGGCGTTCGGCTTCACCGCCGCGTTGGGTGGATTGGCTTTGCCGACAGCGGCGTTCCTCGGCGCGCTTGCGTCCACGGCGCTGGTGTATGCGCTGGCGCGTTCCGGCGGACGCATCCCCGGCCCCACCCTTCTTCTGAGCGGCGTGGTGGTGGCATCCGTGCTGGGATCGCTGGTATCGGTTCTGCTTTTTCTCTCCGGCGGACAGAACCGCATGGAAGCCGTGATCCTGTGGACGATGGGCGGTTTTTCGGAGGTGGACTGGGCGCGCGTGGCCGTGACCGTCGTTCCAATCCTCGTATGCGCGGTGGTGATGTGGGCTCTGGGGCGCGACCTGAACCTGCTGGCCTTCGGCGAGGACCCGGCGCGGTTCCTGGGCGCGGACGTGGAGCCGCTGAAAGTCACCGCGCTGATCGCCACAGCCCTACTGACCGCTTGCGCGGTGGCGATGGGCGGCGTGATCGGTTTCGTCGGACTGATGGCCCCGCACGCGGCGCGCCGGCTCGTCGGTCCGGATCATCGCATCCTCATTCCCTCCACCGCTCTGCTGGGCGCGGTTCTGCTGATTCTGGGCGACCTGTTGGGCCGGTCGGTACACCCGCCCCTTGAGATTCCGGTCGGACTCATCACGGCGCTGTTCGGCGGCCCGTTCTTCCTGGTCGTTCTTCGCGGTCAGTTCCGGAGGTCGGGGTCGTGACCGGGATAAGCATCAAGGGCGTAACCGTGCGTTATCCGGGCGTGACGGCTCTGGATGATGTGACGCTGGACGTGCCCGCCGGTGAGTGGCTCAGTATCGTGGGTCCGAACGGCGCGGGAAAAACCACGCTTTTACGCGCGATGGCCGCCGCCGTGCCGTTGACCTCGGGTGAAATCGCAATCAGTGAAGAAGACGGAATGCCCGAATCGGTTTTCGGTCTTCCATCCCGCATCCGCGCGCAACGGCTGGGCGTGCTTCCGCAGGACCACAATCTGCCCGAGGGCTGGTCGGTACGCGAGGTGGTGGCGACGGGTCGCGCGCCGTGGCTCGGTATGTGGCGCAACGAAGGCCGGGCCGACCGCAAAGCGGTTTCCGAGGCGATGCGGCTTACCGATACGTTACGATTTGCCGACCGCGAGGCGCACACGCTGTCCGGCGGCGAGCGCCAACGGGCTCTGCTGGCCCGCGTGCTGGCGCAAACACCGAAGGTTCTTCTGCTGGACGAACCGACGGCCTTTCTGGATCTGCAGTATCAGTGGGAGATGCTGGAAATCGTGGAGCAGGCGCGGCGCGAGCGCGGAATCACGGTGGTGGCCGTTCTGCACGATCTCAACCTCGCATCGGCGTTTTCGCACCGGATCGCAATGATGAAGGGTGGACGGCTGGCGGCGCTCGGGACGCCGGACGAGGTTTTGACGGAGGATATCACGCGGAACGTGTACGGCCGCCGCGTGACGATCGGCCGCCATCCCGCCACCGGCCGGCCGACGGTGGTATCATGGCCCAGTGAAACGCCGGGCGCGCGCAACACCGCCATACACATCATCAGCGGCGGAGGGACGGGCGCGGCCCTGATCCGCAGGCTGAACGCCGACGGCCACGCGGTGACGGCGGGCGTGCTGAATATCGGAGACACGGACTGGGAAACGGCCCAGGCGCTGGACCTGGACATCGCCGAGGAAGCGCCGTTCTCGAGCGTATCCGAAGCCGCGTACACGGCGGCGGAGGCGCTGGTACGGCGGGCGTCTATGGTGCTGGTCGCGCCGATGCCGATCGGTCCCGGAAACCTGGACAACCTTCGGCTGGCCGCGGAAGCCGCCAAGCGCGGACAGAAGGTCCTGCTGATTGGCGTGATGGACGAAAGCCGTGACTTCACCGGCGGCCTTGCCGGTCCGCTGTGGGACGACGCCGTGGCGCACGGAGCCGTTGTTTCGCCGGATGTGGTATCGGCGCTGAACACCGCATTGGGAATACACTCGTCAGACAGCCCAACGTCGGGCTAACATAGGCTTGAATACAGGCGCGCGTTTTTTCCGCATCGACCTTGTGTCAGGAGGTGACGCAAAGCATGAACGCTACAACGCGAACAGAGAACGGTCGTCTCGTCATTGCCGTTACCGGCCGGCTGGACAGCATCACGAGCCCGGAGTTCGACGCCCAGGCCGTGGAGTGGAAAGCCGAACCGCGTAACATTGCCGTGCTGGACGCATCCGGACTGGAGTACATCAGCAGTGCCGGCCTCCGGAGTCTGCTGGCTCTCGCCAAACGCCTGATGGATGACAACAGCCAGCTGGTTGTGTGCGGCGCGCGCGGGCTTGTTGAGGAAGTGCTGAGGATGTCCGGCTTCGACAAGCTGATCCCGATGTACGGCGTAATCGACGATATCCCCGCGCCCGGAGCCTGAATTGTGCCAGAATGACGACCGGCGCGTGTTCCAGGCTGACGCCGACAGCCTCCCCGCTGTCCTGACATTCGTTCTGGAAGCGGCCGAGAAAGCCGGAGTTCCGCTTTCGCGCCTGCCCCACCTGGAATTGGCCGTCGATGAAACGCTGACCAACATCATCCGGTACGCCTACCGCGGCGACTTCGGAAAAGTGGAGGTGCGGGTCACCGCGGACGACCGGGACTATATGGTCGAGTTTGCCGACCGGGGTGCCGCCTTCAATCCCCTTTCCGCGCCGCCGCCGGATCTCTCGACGGATCTGGCGAACAGGAAACCCGGCGGACTCGGAATCTTCTTTACGCGGCAGATGGTGGACGACGTCGAATACCGGCGCGACGAAGACAGAAATGTATTGACCCTGGTGATGCGGCTTCCATGACAGAGACCCTGCATTCGTTATCCGTTTTATCTGTTCCCGAAGGCGTCGCCAATGGGATTGCCGGCCGGCATGGTGCCTGTTGAGCGAGCGAACGAAGATCATCGTCGCCTGGGTTACGTTGTGCATCGTCTGGGGCGCGACGTACCCGGCCATCCGGGTGGCGTTGCCGGTTTTTCCGCCGTTTCTGCTGGCCGGACTTCGCAACTTCACAGGCGGAGTTATCCTGTATGCCCTTGCCCGACACCGACGAGTTCCGTTTCCGCGGGATCCCTCGGCGTTCGGAATCATCGTGCTGGTCGGCCTGTTGTACATCGTCGGCGCGAACGGCGGCGTCACGTGGGCGGAGCAGGAGGTATCGGGGGCGCTGACGGCGCTGGTTTGCACCGCCACCCCGCTGATGATTGCCGTTCTGTCGCTTTCCGGCGTGAAGACCGATCAGATGAACAGGCGGGGTTGGACCGGTCTGATCCTGGGTTTTTTCGGCCTGGCAGTGCTCCTGCAACCGTGGTCCGGGGCGAAGGCGTCGCCTCTGCACCTGACGGTTCTCATTTTCGCTATCTTTTCATGGGCTGTTGGGGCAACCGTTGCCCGCAGGTTCATGCTGAAGTGCGATCCGCTGGCGGCAACCGCCATCGAGATGCTGGCCGGCGGCGGTGTTCTGCTGTTGATCAGCGGCCTGGCGGAAAATGGGCTTCGGCAACCGCCATCATTCTACCCGGTGGCGGCAATCGTGTTTCTGGTGATTTTCGGTTCGTGCATCGGTTTCACTTCGTTTTCGTATCTCATAACGAAACTGCCTCCGTCGCGCGTTTCGACTTATAGTTATGTAAACCCCGTGGTAGCGGTGCTGATCGGCACAACGTTCTTATCGGAACCGTTTACAGCGGTCATGGCTGTCGGCGCGGTCATCACGATGACCGGGGTGTTCCTCGCCAACACCGGACGCTCCACGATTGCCGCGTGACTTGACACGGACGCTACAAGGAATGCAGATGAAAACCTGGAATCTTCTGATACTTGCCGCATTGACGGCCCTGGTTGCCGGATGCTCACAAAAACCACCGAAGGACCTGATAGGCGTATGGGAAACAAAACGGGATCTTGGCCTGTTGACCATCACCGAACGGCTTGAGTTGAAATCGGACGGCCTCTACACCCTTTCGCGCGTCAGCGGCGGCGGCCCCACATTTACCGGCGGACCGGTGACCGGCGGTGTGGAGAAATTGCACGCCGGCAAGTTCACCGTGAAGGGCAACACCCTTTATTTGAAAGCCACCACCCTGAGCACGGGCGGACGGGATACAAGCGTGACAGGGAATATGTCGGCGCAATCCAGATTCCAACTGAGCGGAAAGACGCTGACAGTTCAGGACGGCTCCATTTTCATGATCGAGAAGGCGCTTGGAACCAGTTCGGCGGCCGGTGAGGGCCGTCCGATCGAAGGTCTGTCCGGCGTCGTGACGATGACCAAATCCGATGTTTCCGCGAAAGGAAGCGCAGAGTGAACCGATATCTCTGGATTCCGCTGGTTGCTTTGGTGTGCGTATTCGCCGGTTGCGGGCAGAAACCCTGGGTAGGACAGTGGCGGGGCGTGAAAACCGTGGACAAGGTCCGCATGGACATCGACCTGACACTGAAACCGGACGGCACGTTTCTGATGAACCAGTCCGCCACTTTGAACGGAGTCACCCGCAAACGGGGCCTTGCCGGCTACTACACCGCCCAGAACGAGCAACTGGTATTCACCGTTTCCGCGATGACGATCGACGACAAGACGGTGAAAACGGCAGAGTACCAGCCTCCCCAGCCGTTCACGGTTAAAGGGGACAAATTGACCTACGGCGAAGATAAGGGCCAGATCGTTCTGACGCGTGTGAAACCGCAGAAGAAGAAGTAGGGGCACGTTGCGCGTGCCCTTGCACCAACTATTTCAATGGTTGAGCGTCTTGGTCTGTCATTCTGAGCGTCAAATCCCTGCCAGACGTACTAACGATTCTGTCTCCCAAGAGCGTCATTCCGAACGAATGTGAGGAATCTGCGGTTCATCCCGCACGCCGCTTGCGGCGGGTAAAGCAACCGCCCATACGGGCCCGTAGGGGCAGATTTCTCGCTGCGCTCGAAATGACGTCGTTTTGCGCTCATCGACAAGAACTAGCTGGTTCAGATGCTTGCGCGTGCCCTTGCATTTGCCCGCTTGAGGGGCACCTCACGAATCGCCTGCGTTTTCCGGCTTGACCATCTCCCCGTAAACCTTCAACGCATACGTCATCTGTGACGAGCGGCCGCCGATCACTCCGGTCCTGAACGCGTCCAGTGTCCGCCGAAGTGCGGCTCCGAGTTCGGGTCCGGGCCTCGCGCCGGCGGAGATCAGGTCGTCGCCGGTGATCTCCAGCACTCGATGCCGAATCTCCGCGAGGTAACGGGTCAGCCGCAGTTTCTGCGGGTCACGTCGGATCGCG
>JAKQQT010000741.1 GCA_029564025.1 Armatimonadota bacterium
ACCCGCAATCCCCGGTTCGTACCAAGCAGTATGCGCGAAGGTTGCCGCGGGTCGACGGCCAGCATCGTGGCGCGGAAGCCCGTGCCTGAAGTCGCCGACTCGTGGTAAAGCTGGGACCACGCGACGCCTCCATCGACAGACTTCCACACGGAAACGCCGTTTCCGTCTTGGGAGGCGCGGAACAGCGTGTTCGCGTCTGTAGGAGATACCGCCAGAACGGTATCCGACGCGGTAACCGTGGCGTTGACTGTCGTCCAGTCGGCGCCGGAGTTGTCCGTTCGCAGAAGCCCTTCGCCCGGCCGCACCAGGTACATCGTGGCCGGTGTTCCCGGCGCCGTGGCCAGCACGGGCGCTTCACCGACCGGTGTCGCGAGCGCGGGCAGAACCGACTTCCAGTTGGCGTTGCTGGTTGTGTTTCGGTAGACTGCCTGCGCGGAGGTCACCACGAATGCCGTGTCGCTTTCATCGCGCCAAAGCACCTGAACGAACTCCGCGCTGGAAGGCAATCCCGTCTGAAACGCGCGCCACACCTTGCCTCCGTCGTCACTGCGCGCCAGGCCGGTCAAACCGTCGTGCAGGATGCGCAGTCCGGAAATGGCGGGCGGAGCGGAACCGGCCGAGGAATGGATGGGCGTCCAGGAATCTCCCTGGTTGGTACTCTTGTATAATCCGTCGCCGGCGGACGCAATCCACGACCGCGCCGTATCGGTCAATACAGACACGGACGTTGTCTCGGCCATATACAAGCCGTTATTCCTTACGTTCCATCGATCGAGGAATTCCAGTATGCCGCCGAAATCGGTGCCGCAAATTGGCAGTGAGTCCGTGCCGATGGCAACGCAACCGGGTTGCCGCGATTGCATCCCCGTGGAAAGCGAAGTCCAATCGGCGGAAAGGTTGTATTGAACCACCACGGAACCGGCTTCCGTGATATTGAATATCCCTCCGGATCCTCCCGGAAAATACGCCGTCGCGCGGGAGGGATTGGCGTGAATAATCGACACCGTTCCCGTGCGCTCAATCCGCGCCAGTCCGTCCGCCGTCGAAGCCAGCCACGCGGAGCCGTCCGACACACAAGCCAGGTCGGTCGCGACGACAGTCATCTCGGAGAAAGGGCTCCACGTCTGGCCCCCGTTCTCGCTGATCATCAGTGTGTGGCCGGTTGTGTCCGCCGCGCTCCGGGCGGCGAGGAAAGCGTTGGTGCGCAGTGGATCGGCGCTCAGGGCATTGAAGTCCGGGGCAGTGAACGTGGAGATGGCGGTAAACGGGTGGAGGCTGGTGATCACGGCTCCGGGGCACGCGGCGCAGAGGCGCGTTCCCTGCGTGTTGAAAGCCAGCGCCCGGACCGGCAGGCTCGATACTTTCTGCCACGCCATGCCGGAATTGGTGGTTTTGTATAATCCCTGGGGACCGCCGGCGAAAATAACCCTTGGATCGCCGGTTTTGACGGCAATACAGACAATAACAGGATCAGCGATATCGGTGCCGAATGAGGAAAATGGATAGGCTGTTCTCTGCCACTTTACGCCGTTATCAACCGAGCGGAACAGACCGGTTCCGGCGGCGTAAAGGATGCCTTTTTCGATGGCGATATCCCGCACACAGCCGCCCTCCGGACCGACGCGGTCCCAGCGGGCAGACACAGGCGATACAACCGCGAAGCCCAGCACTCCCACAAGGAACAAACGTCCGCGCATACCCGGCCTCCGAGAGGTGTATTACCGGAGTATATGCGACGGCGCGGCGACCAGTGCAAGCATGGGCGGGTCTTTCATGTTGACTGTGCCTGCTTTTTTGTGAACTAAGCATCAAACAACGTCAT
>JAKQQT010000236.1 GCA_029564025.1 Armatimonadota bacterium
TTCACTCGCCGCTCCAACTCGAGCCGTTCCTCGTCCGTCACCGAAATGCGCAATATGGGCCGTCCCTGTTTCTTTTTCATGCCGCATAGTGTAGCTCGCGGGACTTCTTTATGCAAGCCTGTTTCTGGGACAGAGCACTAGTTGATGGAGATCATCGTCCCGTTGTTTTCCACGGCCATCACAGCGAACCAGCCGATGTTATAGTCGCCGGAGGCAACCGGCGCGAGCGGGGCGTCGGTCGCGATCAGCGGATCGCCGCCGGGCGCGGCAGTCCCGACCTGCACCCACGCGCTGCCGTCGTAGCGGAAAAGGCGCAGGCTGCTGTCTGTCGGCCGGAGCCGGGTATGGTCGTAGCGGAAGGTCAGCGAGACACCGGAGAACGAAACCTTGGTCAGCTTCACTTTTTCGCTGAACGCCCCGATCCGCCATACCCCGAACGGGCGCAGATGCGCCGGCAGACCGGCCGGAATGTCGCTGCGACCTGCGTCGTAGAAGCCGCCCCTGATCATGGCCCACTTGTCGGTGGTAAAAGCAAAGCCGACGCTGTTGACCATTTCCGGAACCGGTTTCGTGTATAAGTCGCCTAGACAATAGTTCTGGCCTGACACAAAAGTTTGCGATGTACGCGGAAACAGCACGCGCCCTTTGTTGACCGCATACCACCCATTGGTGTCGGTCAATGCCATAGGGATATCATTGTTGACGACGGCGATCAGGTTGAAATCGAGATCGCGCTCCACGCCCTCGCCGTCGGCGATGATCTGCCCGTTGTTGATCATGCGCAACGTGATGCTCTCGTCCACATTAGTGAACGAGCCCCAGCCTCGGATCAGGCCGCGCCGGTCCTCGCCGGTGCGCACGTAGAGGTTGGTCACATTCTTGTTGCCGGTATTCAGCAGACGGATCTGTCCGCCGCGCATGAAGAGGTCGCCGTTGTTAACGCGCAGGAACTCGCTGACAGCGCCCACGGCATTCTCAGCCACCGTGACGGTGCCGGTCCCCGGGATGGTCGGCGTCAGGCCGGTTCCGATGATCATGATTCGGGTGCTGAACGGAGCGTTCATCTCGCATTCACCGATCCCGCCGTTTCGTCCGATCTGCAGATAGGTTCCCGCGCTGATGCTGCCGCCGGTGTGAATCAGACGTCCGAAGGCGCCGGCCTGATAGCCCGCATGAAGGTTGGCTGCGGTGATCGCCGCGCCAGTGTTGGTGACGGTGCCGGCTCCGCCCGAGGCGTTGCCGATCCGGAAATCCCCGGTCAGGCCGAGGTTCCCGCCGGTGAGCACGGCCGCGCCTTGACCGGCCTCGCCGATGACGACATAGGTTTTCCCTGTGATGGAGCCGCCGTTCAACT
>JAKQQT010000385.1 GCA_029564025.1 Armatimonadota bacterium
TGGCGCATACTGTGCATCGCATCTTCACGCCTTTGAGGGTCCCCAGGTATGCCGGTTCGCCGCAGAGCACTCGTCCACACTCGAAACAAAACACTTGAGCCTTCACGGTCGGACCTCCTTTCCCCCCATTTGGAGACACACGGCAGTGTCATCAAGGTTACGACGCCCGGGAGGGAACAAGGGTTCCGGAGAAAGGGTGTCACGAGGCAGTCGTTTGCCCGCGTATGCGTGCCCAGGCAAGTGCGGCGCAAATCAGAACGGCTCCTGCGGTATCGGCCGCCCAGTCGCGCCAGTCGGATGATCGGCCCGGAACAAACAACTGGTGGAACTCATCCGTGGCGCCGTAGAGCGAGGTGAACAACACGGTCAACGGCGCAAGGAGAGCCGTGCCGGAGAACCGGGTCTGCGACAGCGCGCGCCACAGGGTGGCGGCGAAAGCGCCGAAGAGCAGAGCGTGTTTGAATTTGTCATTGATCTCCCAGTCGCCCTGTATGGGCGGGCGGGGAACCGACGAAAGAGCGAAGATGAACACCGCAAATACAATCACGGGACCCCAGTACGTTCTGAAGCGTCGGTTAATCACGACAGACCCGCCAATTCGCGGAACTCCGCTTCCGTCAATACCGTTACTCCCAGTTCACGCGCCTTGTCCAACTTGGAACCCGCCGACTCGCCGGCTACAACGTATGATGTTTTTTTGCTGACACTGCCGGTCGCCTGACCGCCAAGTCTGCGTACGGCGGCTTCGGCTTCCGGGCGCGTCATCGCTTCCAGCGCACCGGTGAAGACGAAGGTTTTTCCGGTAAAACGGTTGTCTGTGTCGGTTTTGTCCGGAACCGAGATACGCAGTCCGGCCCGGCTCAGCTTGTCCAGCACCGCCTTTGTCTCGTCCTGACTGAAGAAGTGAGCGATGCTGGCCGCGACCACCGGACCGATGCCGTGCAACGTCTGCAGTTGTTCGCCGGTCATCTTCGACAGATTGTCAATACCACCCGATGCCTCGGCCAGAATGCGCGCGGCAGTGGCACCGACCTGCGGGATACCCAGGCCCGTGATGAGCCGTTCCAGGGGGCGCGAGCGGGCTTCCTCGATGGCGTCCAGCACGTTTTGCGCGGACCGCTGGGCCATACGCTCCACGTTCTTCAGGTCTTCCAGCGTCAGGTAATAGATATCCGCCGGGTCCTTCAGCGTGCCGGTATCGACAAGGCGTGAGATGATCTTTTCGCCGAGTTTGTCCACATCCATCGCATCGCGCGAGGCAAAATGCTCGATACGTCGTTTCAATTGCGCCGGGCAGGAAATGCCGATGCACCGGGTGACGGCTTCGCCGGGAATGCGTTCGGTATCGGCGCCGCACACCGGGCACTTGCCCGGCATGCGGAACTCGGCGCGGCCGGCGTGTCCTTCATCGGATATCACCGAGACCACTTCGGGTATCACTTCGCCGGCCCGCTGGATTACCACGGTGTCGCCGATACGAACATCCTTGTTGCGCACCTCGTCCTCGTTGTGCAGTGTCGCCCGCGACACCGTGACCCCTCCGACAACCACCGGCTCAAGCACGGCAACCGGAGTCAGCGCGCCCGTTCGGCCGACGTTCACAATGATGTCGTTCACGCGGGTGGTCACCTGTTGCGCGGGATACTTCCAGGCAATGGCCCAGCGCGGATCGTGCGAGGTGGCGCCAAGCGTCCGCTGGGCGGCGATGGAATCGACTTTGACGACCACGCCGTCGGTGTCATATTCCAGTGTTTCACGCTTGTCTTCCCACTCCTGTATGAACTGCCAAACGGCGTCGATACCTGTCAAGCAGGCGTAGTGCGGGTTGACGTGGAATCCCCATTCCTCCAGCGCTTTCAGAAGATCGTGCTGGGTGGCAAAGCGCGGTCCGCCGGTCATAGCGCCGACGGCGTAACAGAAGCAGTCAAGCCGGCGTTGCGCGGTTATGCTCGAATCCAACTGGCGCACCGAACCGGCGGCGGCGTTGCGCGGATTGGCGAAGGTCGGCTCGCCTTTTTCGGACCGTTGTTCGTTCACCCGTTCGAACTCCGCGTGCGTCAGGATAATCTCCCCGCGAACCTCCAAGAAATCCGGAGCGTTTCCCTTCAACCGGAGGGGAACCGCCCGGATGGTGCGCACGTTGGGTGTAATGTTCTCGCCGGAGGTCCCGTCGCCGCGCGTGGAGCCGATGCTGAGAAGGCCGTTCTCGTAGGTAAGGGACACGGCCAGTCCGTCGAGTTTCAGTTCGGCGATGTACGCCACCTGCTCGTCCGCCGGGTAATCCAGGCCCTTGCGCACGCGAGCGTCGAAGTCCCGCAGGTCGCCTTCGCTGAATGCGTTGCCCAGGCTCAGCATGCGTTCGCGGTGAGTGTGCGGAGTGAAGGAGGTTAAGGGAGGCGCGCCAACTCTCTGCGTGGGAGAGTCCGGCGTCACCAGCGCAGGGTTCTGCTCTTCCAGTGCTCGCAGTTCGGCGAACAGCCGGTCGTACTCGGCGTCGGATATCGTCGGGCTGTCCAGCGCGTAATAACGGTGCGCGGCCTGATTGATCAGTTCGCGCAGTTCGGTGACGCGTTGTTCGGGATCCATCGGGAGATGCGGTTGGTTCATGGATTCGTGTCGAGACCTGTGACTTTTCGTGTGATCAGAGCGGCGTCGGAGATGTCGATCCGGCCGGAAGACAGGCCGTGACGGTTGACGTCCAGCCAGTAAGCGTCTGACAGGCTTGGCGTCTGCAGACCCGCCGCTATTCGGAGTGTCTTCTTCATGTCCGCCATCATATATTTTGCCGGCGTCCACGACATAGGCCCGTGCGCAAAGATGTCCCATGCCGTATTGGCGTCGTTCGGAACAAGGTTGTCGGACCAGCTTCTGTATACGGCCCACTGACCGTTTGCGCTGATGCCGCCGCGCAAGGTGCTTTCTCCGTTGCCCATGGCCTGGGAATCGTTCATCGAGACGCACTTTGTGGTTTGGCTGACCATATCGTAGACGAACACATCCCATTGTCCGTTCGTATCGCCGGCCACGAGATTGCCGTCACTGCTCTTGAAGATGACGAAACGCCCGGTCGATGAAATGGCGGGATCGCGGGAGTTTCCGGTGCTCTGGACGCCGCCGGCGCCCACACTGACGCGCGTGGTGCGTCCCAGCGCCCTGTCGCGTACGTAGATGTCGGCCTGGCCGTTTGTGTCTCCGGAAATCAGGTTGCTGGCGTCGCTCATGAAGACGACAAAGCGGCCATCGTCCGACATATCCGCCCACCAGCTGGTGGCGTTGCCGGGCTTGCCGGCAGGATCAACCGATACGCATTCCTGCACGCCGGTTTGCGTGTCGTACACGAAGATGTCCGGCGCACCGTTCGTGTCGTTTGCGGTCAGGTTGGAGGCGTAGGAGCAGAACGCCACGAAACGCCCGTCGGCGGACACGGCGGGGTAGAGATAGACATCCTGCGAACCGTTGGCTTGTGCTCCACTGGTGGCGACGCTGACCAGTTTGATCTCCCCGGTTGTCCGGTTGACCCAGTAGACATCGGGTTGCCCATTGGTGTCCGCGGGTCCGAGGTTGGTTGCCCAGGAGACGAAGGCGATGCAGTTGCCGTCTGCGCTCACGGCAGGCCGTATCGAGTCTCCGTTGCCGTATGCCTCGAAGGTAGCCGAGACACAAATTGTCTGGTTCAGGTTACGGTCACGGACGTAGATCTGCTGATAGGTGCCGTCGCCGCCGTGGACGAGGTTGGAGGCATTGGACGAGAAGGCGACCACGGAACCGTCGGCGTTCACCACCGGGTCGGCGGAGTCGCTGTTGCTCTGGCCTCCCGGATTCGTGATGCTGACGCGCTCGGTGGCGCCGGTTTTCAAGTCGCGCAAGAAGCAATCCGTCTTCTGATTCGTGTCGTCGGCAACAAGCGTACTGCAGGGGCTTTGGAAGACCACGTAACGGCCGTTGTCGCTGATGGTCGGATTCTCGGACCAACCGCCGCCGGCTTCGT
>JAKQQT010000388.1 GCA_029564025.1 Armatimonadota bacterium
CGTGAAACCCTCAACATCAACGTGCTCAAGGGCGGAACCAACGTTTTCTACACCAACGGATCGGCCAGAAGCGCCGTCAACACGGTCATGGACAGGGGCGATTTCCGCAAGATTGTGCGGGACCTCCGTGGGGCCGATGCCGAGTTCTACACGGACGTTCTTTCCGGTTCCGCGGCCTACTCGACGGAGCCGGTTGGACCATCCTTCGTGGGCCTGGGACATACCGACCTCGAGGCGGACTTGAAGAACGTAACCGGGTTTACCGAGGTGAAGAACTACCCGAACCCGGCAAAGGCCATGCCTTACGAAGTGGGTGCGGCGGAGAATACGCGGTTTCTCCTGACCACCATGTTCGATGCCTGGCCGGACGCCGGTGCGGCCGGGGCAACCATGATCGGAACCACCAATCCCGCCTTTGCGGTAGATGTTTACCCGCTGATCATCCTGGCGCCGGACGCCTGGGCTACCGTGCCGTTGCGTGGGGTCAATTCCGGGAATATCGCGGTAGTGAACCCGAAGCCCACCAAGGATGATCCCCTCGGGCAGCGCGGCACGCTGGGGTGGAAGTTCTGGCATACGGCGGTCATCCTGAATGACGACCTCATGGGCAGGCTGGAAAGCGCTGCAACTCTCAATCCAACCTAACCTGACGGGGGCCGTTGCGCCCCCATCACAATCATAGAAGGAGGATAAGACCATGCCTCAGAACGGCAATGAGGTTGCTTACGGAACCTGCGACGGGACCGGAGCGAAGATCAATGTGTGCCTCGGATTCATCCCCAAGCGGGTCAAGGTGTGGAATGTGGATTCCGCCAACTTTGAGGTGCTGGAATGGCAGAAGGAAAACGGTCTGGTGGCAAGCTACGCCGACGAGGGCCGATTGACCAGGACGGCCAACAGTGCGGACGCTACCACCAAACTGGCGGTAGCCTCGAACGCTCAGCAGGGGGTGAGGGAGTATGCCGGGGGCGACGTGCTCACTTACGACGGCGTAACAAACAACCGTTGGGAATACGGTGATTCGAGCGCCGACGCCTCGGAAGTCTTCGTGGATGGCCACTACAAGCGAACCGCTGCCAGCGATACTGCCTATCAGTGTTACGGTGACAGGATAGACCCGAATCCGCGGAACGGCATGAAAATCACCACTCCTCAGGGATTCAGCATCGGCGCCGACA
>JAKQQT010000389.1 GCA_029564025.1 Armatimonadota bacterium
CGCGAAATTGCCGAGGCCGAGAAACGGCTGACCGAACTGACGGACATCCTCGCCGACCCCGCGACCTACGCGGACCCGGACGCCGCTCCGAAAGCCACGATTGAATACAACGAACTGAACCACCGCATTCCGGAGTTGTACGCGCGCTGGGAAGAAGCGCTGAACGGCGAACAACCGGGGGATACCGGCTGACAAGCCACTCCCGGCCCCTGCTTGAAATGGAGATGAGTTGGTGCTGTTTGATCGTTGGCCGGAGGGCTTCGCGGCGCTTGAGGGTGCCAGGCTCAGGTCCGGTATGATACGATGGTAAGGGATACTCTGCCCTCAACGAAAGGAACCGGTATGAACCTGAGACGCCTGATCCCTCTCGTCTGCCTGTTGACGTCCTGTGCCGCGGCGAAGGCGGCCGGTGACGCGTTTGATATGAATGTCCTGTACATCGAGCGGACCCCGCGCATGGCGTATAACTCCAGTCCCGAAACAGGAGGTTGGCCAGCGGCCGGCTCCACCGTCAACTGGGTCGCTCATGTCCAGCTCTGGGGAACGACGGACGTTCCTTCCGTCAACTACCGGTGGGTCCTCGACGGCGAGGTCGTCGACTCCGGGGCGATCACCAACTGGACAGCCGGGACCAGGAAGACCGTTACTTTTCCGTGGACCTGGGAGAAGGTCCGCCATTCCCTGACGTTTGAGGTGGACTACGACAGGGCGGTCGGCGGCGAGGGAAGCACCCTCACATGGAACAACGCCGTGACGATCGATACGGACGCCATCAGTGTTGGACTTTGGGTGGAGGAAAGCCTCGCCCAGTATTTCCACGAAAACCAGTTGATCTGGAAGGACGGCGCGAACTCCTGGGAAGACTGGGCTCAGCGCCAGATCCGTTTCTGGAACTGGATGGGCCGGTCTGCCATCTACCCCACCGCGCCCAACGGCATGTGGGAACGCATCCGGCTGGACCAGGTGATCCACGTCCCCAACGGCGCTCTTCCTCTGGCCGGCGGACTGCCTACCAACAATCCGGACCTCCGTGATAAAACCGTTGACCTGACGTGGGGCTTTATCTGGGACAACGGGGCGAACTGCGGAACCGGCAAGTTCTACGATCCCACCAACAAGTCCAGCGCTTTCTACCTGGAAAACAGCCTGATCCACGAACTCAACCACGCGCGTTATGTGATTGACGCCTACGGTTTTGATGTTCACGAAACCTCTGTCGCCGGTGTGAAGGGCCCTTCCGGCAATGATATGTACCCTGGTCCCGAGATGCCGAAACAACTGAACTGGATGCCTCATCTGGCCAAGTACGGCGGATTGATGAGCAACACCAGCCCCCCCTACGCCGAGTATGACCTGTACCAGTGGAACCGCATCGCCGGCCAACGCGCCCGGTCCGGCAACTGCAACGCGCCCGGCGATATCGGTGTCTTCCTGAACACCGACCTTCCGTTGCGCAACCACGTCCGGTTTGTCGATCAGACGGGCGCCCCGGTCGCCAACGCCGAGGTGCGCCTGCACACCGCCCGCTCCGCTTCCGGCTGGTACGAAAAACAGTACCTGAACACGCCGGACGCTGTCTATACATCAGACGCGAACGGCGTTGTGACACTGCCACAGAATCCGTTCGGTAATCCCTACGGAAGCACCACTCCGCGCATCTACCATACGTACGGCGCGGCGAACAGCGTGATGCTGATGTCGGTTTGGAAGGATGGAGTAGCGCGCACGTGCCTGTTTGAGGTCACCGACTTCAACATCGAATACTACACAGGCCACACCCAGGACGCCTATTACGAGGTGACGCTGAACTTCAGCCCGACGAACACCGCCCCGGGAACCCAGTCACGCGGTTTCACATCGAAAATAACCGGGCGTGTGATAGACCGGAACGGCGCGGGCGTCACCGGCGCGATTGTCGGCGTTATGCCGAACAGCACGGTGTATGCCCAGGCGGATATCGACGGATACTACACGATCAACGCGCGCGTCGGTGAACCGATCACCCTTGGCGCGCACCGAAACACCGCCGCGACCACGATCTACCCGATGTCCTCGCGCGTGACGGTTGTACCGCAGGACGGGGTGGTCGTTACGGCGCCGGATATCGTGTTGGGCGAGATGGTGCCGAACCTGCTGACGAACAACGTGCCCGTCACGATGTCGCCGACGATATCGCCGTGGAACCGCGTGCAGGACACCGGAAACCTGGCGTCGTACCTGACCGACAAGAATCTGTCGAAACGGTGGGCGTGCCTCGAACAGCCGATGGGTTTCATATCGCCTTACAGCCCGCTGATACTGACTTTGAACCTTCCCGCTCCACTGACGCTGGATATCATCCAACTGCAGTGGACGGCCTCCTGGGCCACGGACTACGAGGTTCAGGTGGCTCCCGGTGTTTCGTCCGGAGAGAACGAGTACAAGACCGTTTATGCAACGCAGGGATGCACGGGAGGATACCGGGCAACGCAGGCAACCACGCGCGGTGTGGACGTGATACCGTTCGAACCTCAGCCGGTCGGCAAAATCCGCGTTGTGTTGAAGAGCCCGATGCGACAGACAAGCGTGATTTCGATTTATGAGATACAGGCCGGTTTGACGCTGACGGCGAACGATATGACGCGAAGTCTGCAGATTGCCGGCGGCCTGATTCCGGCCGTTCCGTACGATATAGTGATACTGGATATCGACAAGGACGGTGTTGTGGATACCAAGGACGCGGTGCGTATTGCCCAGGCCGTTTCCGGTATGTAACCGGTTACTTCAACCGTTCGTGAGTCCGAAGGCCGTTCCAACTTGGAACGGCCTTCGTCGCCATATCATGATTGAAACCAGTTTCACGCCTTTCGCTACTTCATCCACGTAGCAGGCGATATACTATTTGTGGTATATTCAATCAATGGAGAGAAATTGAGAGAAGCTCGAAGGTTGGTATGGTTGGGAGCGACGCTCAATGACCTGCGAGGCATGCCTGACGAAGTTCAGGACACGATAGGGTATGCCTTGCAGATCGCGCAGGATGGAGGAACCGCTCCTTCCGTAAAGCCTCTCAAGGGATTTGGCGGCGCGAACGTGCTTGAGGTCATCGAGAACTATGATCGCTGACCTACAGGGCGGTTTACACGGTTCGGTATTCCGAGGTGATTTATGTTCTTCACGCATTTCAGAAGAAAAGCCACGAAGGAACAAAGACCCCAAAGAGAGATCTGGACGTCGTGAAAGTGCGTCTTCGTGAGGCCGAGATTCATCATCGCGAGCACTTCGGTTAGGAAATGGCCCTATGGAATATGTTGAAGGTTCCGGTAATGTCTTCGCCGATCTTGGTATGGCGGCCCCCGATGAGCGGCTGGCCAAGACTCGTGTCGCCTATCGCATACATGAAGTGATTGTCTCCACCGGCCTGACCCAGGCGCAGGTGGCGCGGCTGACAGGCTTGACGCAACCCAACATCTCGAACATCACCCGCGGAAAACTGAAGGGTTTTACGCTGGAGAGGCTGTTCCAATGCCTCAACGACCTCGACCAGGACGTCGAGATTGTCATCCGGCCCAAGAAGCCCGGCGCCGCCGGGGCAGGCGTATACGTGTCCTGATCCCTCGATCAGGAGATATCGATCGCCTCACCGGCCTTGATGATCTTCTCCACACAATCTTGTCTCGTCTCCGCCCTAAAAGGAGCCTCCGGATGTCACGAACTCGTACCTTCGCCTTGGCGGCCGCGTTTCTGCCGCTCGTTTTTTTCGCCGCGCGCGCCCAGGACCCGATGGACGGATTGGAACTGGCGCGTTTGAAGCCGTACTCCGCGGCGCGTTCATCTTCCAATAACGCCGACCTCTCCAGCAACGACGACAGCAAGCGCCTGCCGGCCGGGGCCACGCTTACGCTGGCCGATATCGACGGCCCGGGCGCCATCACCCACATGTGGATGACGCTCTCCGCGAACGAATACGCCTGGCCGCGCCTCCTACGGTTACGCATCTACTGGGACAACAGCCCGTTTCCCAGCGTGGACACGCCGTTGGGCGACTTCTTTGCCGTCGGTCACGGCTTTGAGCGCAAGGTGGATTCACTGCCGGTGCGTTGTTCGTCAGACGGCCGTTCGCACAACTGCTACTGGCCGATGCCGTTCCGGAAGCACGCGAGGGTGACCGTGACGAACGAGGGCACTCGCGGAGTGGGCTTGTTCTACTTCCACGTGGATTACCGACAGCAGGATGTTTTACCGAAGGACGTGGCGTATTTCCACGCTCACTACCGCCAGGCCATCCCGGCGCCTCCCGGCCGAAACTACACGCTCGCCGACATCCAGGGGACGGGGCACTACGTGGGCACGGTCCTCTCGGTGGTTCAGAA
>JAKQQT010000392.1 GCA_029564025.1 Armatimonadota bacterium
GACGGCACGGGCTCGGATTTGACTTCCGACTTCACCGTCACGCTGACCGCGTACTCGCGCCGCGCGAAGCTGGTGATTGCCAACGCGAACATCGCGGATGGCTATGTGACTTCGCTCTCGCTAAAGGGCACGCCGATAAAAACCAACGACGTGGTGAGCGTGAAGGTAAGTTCAACCGACGCGTACGCCTTGCCGTCCGAATTTGTGTTCGATTACGGCTGGCTATCGGATACCAACACCGCCGCCACTTTCGCGGATGTGCTGCTTGCCTTCCTGTCCGCCGGGCACGCTTACCCGACTTTGACTCTTTATAACCAACCTGCACATGCCTTTTACCTTGACCTTGAAATGCGCATTCGCATTTTCCTCAAAACTTACGGCATTGATGAGACTTTTTTCGTGCACAAGATATCGCACAAAAGCGGGGTGACGCCGCTGGATGTTACCACGCAGGTTCAGTTCTACCCGATGCTCGTATCCAACCAGAATATTTACCTCATTCTGGACGATGCAGACTACGGCAAGCTGGACACAGCCAAGCTCGGATTTTAGGAGATTGATTTATGGCGAGAACAGTAGTTCCAACCTCAAAAGCCGGAGACGTGCTTACCGCCTCCTGGCAGAATACTTACATCAAGAACAACGAAGCCTGGCACTACCAGATGCTCACCCCGCGCAATTTATGGATCGGCGGCTGGCGTCCGCGCGAGACCGCCGGGGCGGGCGGCCCGGCTGTGCTGACGGCTGGCTCGAATTACTTCGACTACCTCGCGTTCGATAAGGACACGAAAGAATACGCGTGGGCGAACATCCCGATGCCGCTCAACTATGACGGGGGCACTATCACCGCGAAAGTCTACTGGTCGCATCCTGCCACGACCACGAACTTTGCTGTCGCGTGGAAAATCGCGGCGGTATCGCTTACCAACGCGAAAGCTCTGAACGGGGCTCTGGGTACGGCGGTGCAGGTAAACGACTCCGGCGGGACAGAAGGCGTGCTTTACATCTCCGACGCGACCGGCCCGATAACCATCGCCGGGACGCCGGCGGCTGGCAAGCTGGTGCACTTCGATATCCACCGCGTTGCCGATGACGCTACCTACGACACGCTGGCGGTTGACGCTTACTTGCACGGCGTGCTTATCAGCTACGGGCTGGCGTAAGCCGACGGTGGATATATGGCAATCGTAACCAAGACTTCCGGCGCGGCAACCTACATCGACCACGAGAAC
>JAKQQT010000416.1 GCA_029564025.1 Armatimonadota bacterium
ACATCCTCGTCCGCATACGGCTCGCTCTCGACAACCGTCACGCAGACGGCGACGGGGCTATCCTCCGTGCAGACCAAGCAAACGGAGATCGACGGGCGTGTGCAGACCATCGAGGAAAGCGTCGTCATAGACGGCTCCACAATCACGATCGGCAAGAGCGATGTTCCCGTTCAGAACATCATCAACGAAACAGGCTTCGAGATCAAGGAAGTAGGCGGGACTGTGCTAGCCTACGCGCGCGAGGGGAAGATGGGTGCGCAACGGCTTCTGTTGGAGGACGCGCTTATTATCGGCGACGCGGCCTTGAAGGACGCGGGCGACGGGCATGTGCTGTTGCTGAAATACGGAGGGTAGTATGCCGACGATCACATTAACGCAATCCGCATGTTCGGCGGGGCTTTCCGCCGAATGGGTAACCATCGACGACGAGGCGCGCGTCAATTTCGAGAACGCCGTCAACGCGACGCTCGGCGGGGCGGGCATCGAGATCACGCGGATTACCATTTCGGGGCGCGTGCGAAACTCCGCGACCGCCGTCAAGCGGCTCCGGCTAGGGTTTAAGCCCGCCGTTTCAAGCGGACGCGACACATGGAGCACTTCGGGCGGGTCGAGCGTGCTGGACGCAGCTTTCACGGCGATTGACGCGGCGAAGGTATCCGGGACGTACATCTACCGGACGTTCACGCGCGTATACGACGGGAGCAACAATGCAACGGCGTTTGCGCTGTTCTCGACGCATATCCGCTCCAGCTTCGCGGCGAGCACGCCTGTTTACCTCGGCATCATACAGCCGGACGCCTCGAGGGCAATCAGCATCTACGTCGAGGGTTATTGGAAAATCACGGTGACGTATGAGCTGATCGGCAACATCCCTACCGCGAACGTAACAACCGCGGAGATCGGCGCGACGGAGATCACGACCACGATCAACAAGGTAGTGACGGGCAGCTCCACGACGCTGAAGTACAAGATCGGCTCGACGGTGCTGCACACGGAGGCGGGAATCACCGGAACGACACACGCTTACACGCCCCCGACGAGCGTGGGGCAATATTTCCCGACGACGCTGACCGGAACACTGACCATCGAGGCAGAGACGTTCGTCGGGGAAACCTCTTACGGCATTGTGACCACGAGCGTGACGCTGACACTTCCATCAGACAAAGCACCGACCTGCTCTACGACGCTTTCTAAGGCATGGGTGGACGGCGTAGACGCGGGCGCGCAGTTCGATGTCTACGTTCAAGGCAAGGGCGGCGTGCGCGTGCAGACAGCAGGTACGGGGATGTACGGCGCGACGATTGCCTCGTATTCCGTCACCTGCGAGGGCAAGGCATACACCACCGCAGACGCCACGCACAAGCCGTTCACGGGTAGCGGGAGCGTCAAGGTCTACACAACCGTCACGGATAGCCGGGGCGTGGTATCCACGACGCAGGAAGATACGCTGACGGTCATTCCGTGGAAACCGCCGCAGATTTCGGCATTCTCTGTGCAGCGCGTGGACGCAAGCGGAAAGCCGCTCCGCGACGGCGTGCGCATGAAAGCCACCATCAAGGCGACCGCAAACAGCATCACCGTGGACGCGGCGGAGGAAAACTCCATCGAATTTCAGGTTGAATACCGCGAGAAGGGCGCGGCGACATGGACGGAGGCAAAGGCGGTTTCCATCGCGGGAATCAGCGTTGACGGCGGGTATGTGCTCAAGGACGCGAACGACGCGGAT
>JAKQQT010000419.1 GCA_029564025.1 Armatimonadota bacterium
GCCGGATCGGCCTCGAACGCGGACAACAATGTTTTTATCGGGTATTACGCCGGGCAAAGCGTAAGCGGCACCGACAACGTCTGTGTCGGGCAGGCCGCCGGTTATAGCAGCAGCAGTGCGGAGTCCAATACCTTCATAGGAAGCGCGGCAGGAGGAAGCAATACAATCGGTGATCAGAATGTCTATATAGGAGGTAATGCGGGATATGCAAACTCGACCGGAAACGGTAACGTATTTATAGGTTACAAGGCCGGCGAAGACCTGGATCCCGTTTCAAATACACTCATTATAGATAATACTGACACTGCCACTCCTTTGATATACGGCGATTTCAGCACGGATACGGTCACGATCAACGGAACGCTTAACGCCACAACGGTAGGGTTCTCCGGCACGGCCGCCGATACCTTCACCATCAACTCCGACGGAACGGCCGCGGCATCGACGCTGGCACTGGGCGCCGCCGGAACAACAGGCGGCTCCATAACCACCGGCGCGGGAAATCTCACGATCGACTCCACCGGCGGCACCATCGACATCAACGACGGCGTCCTTGACCTCTCGACCCAGACGGTAGACGTCACGCTTAATGACGCCGCAGACGCGCTGAACTTCGACTCGAACACGCTCTCGATAGACGCGTCGCAGAATTTCGTGGGGATCGGCACGGCCGCGCCGGACCGTTTCCTTACAATAGCCCCTCCGGATAACGCGGAAGCGAGCATTGGAATGGTGTCCACAAGCGGCGCGGGCGCGGAGATCTATCTTGGCAGCGGCGGCGCGTACAGCGGCGCGATCGGGTATACACAGAATTTCGCCGGCGCGATAGAATTCAAGACCAACGGCACGACCAATGCCGACTCTAAGGTGATAATATCGAGCGCCGGGAAGGTCGGGATAGGCACGGGCACCGTGACCGAACCCGCCGCCGCCCTTGATGTCCAGGTCGTCGTGACCGCGGTTTCAGCCGTCGCGAACGGCGTGCGGTTCCAGCAGACGCTTACCGCGGCAGCCGATAACGATTCGCTCAGCGGCTTGTTGATAAATACCACGTATGCCGACGGAGGTTTTTCCGGCGTCAAGCATAACGGCATCGCTTTCCCCGACGCGCAGGGGACAAAGATTAACGTCGGATATGACGCCGGGAAAGCGAAGTGGATCGGAATAGACGGGAGCTGGCGCCAGGGCTTCGCGAACGATACCGGTTTCGAGTTCTATATATCATCCAACAACACGAGCTGGGGCGACTCGAAGTTCCATATCGACACCGACAGCGCCGATTTCTATGTCGACCCGGTTGTCGGGACATCCGGCACTAACAGGTGGCTCAAGATGTACGGCAATATCCTGTTCGAGGAGAATGATGATTATATCGGAACGTACAATACCGGGACAT
>JAKQQT010000436.1 GCA_029564025.1 Armatimonadota bacterium
GCGGCCGCCGATCCTGTTGCCCTCCGCGGGGCGGGGCTTTCCGGCGCGAAGGTGAAGTACGTGCTGGACCTCTCTCAACGCGTTCACGACGGGCGTTTGAACCTGGACGACCTGCACGAATTCGAAGACGAGGATATCATCGCGCGGCTGACCCAGGTGAAGGGTATCGGGCGCTGGACCTCCGAGATGATCCTGATCTTCCACCTGAACCGGCCGGATGTGTTACCCGTCGACGACCTGGGCATACGCGAGGGATTCAAGCGCCTGTTCAGCCTTCCCGATCGTCCGTCCGCGTCCGAGATGCTTCGGATGGCTGAGCCCTGGCGGCCGTGGCGAAGCGCCGCCTCGTGGTACCTGTGGCGCGTCATCGAGACGCGTTGAGTGTTACTTCCCGCCCTTGAACCCCGCCCAGAAGCGTTCGCGGAAACCCGGCGGGTTGTACTCCCAGTGCCACGGCTCGTGCTGGTAGGGATACCAGCCGAACTTGTCGCCGCGGACGAACAGCCACTTGTGGGCCGGTGACTTGCGCATATCGACCACGGCGCTCATCGGGCGCGTGGTGACCTCGGGAACCTTGAAGTTCCCGTGGCTGAGTTTGAAGTCGATGGCCAGGCCGAGGATGTGCGATGAGAACCGGGCCGTGGCGTAGCTGTTGGCTCGTGCGGTCGCGTTGCGGGCGGCCGTTTGCGCGCTTCGGTCCGCGTCGATGATCACCAGGTCCACCCCGTCCTTCTTGGCGGCAGAACGCATCAGGATGAAAGACGCGCGCGCCTGCCGGTTCAGCTTGTGCTCCTTCTGTCCCGGAACGGGTTCCAGTTGCCGGAGGACGTAGTTCACGGCGTCTCCGACGAACTCCGATTCCCTGATCACGGCATTGTCGGTGGAATTCGCGCGGCGCTGGGGTCGCACCGCGGAGAGTTCCTCGGCCATCTTCAGCGCGTCGGCTTCGTGCGGGCCTTCCTCCGCTCCGGGGTAATCCTCGCGCCCCCAGGGCACGTTGCGGTAGAACTCCGCGCGCGAAGGGGGAAGAGTGTCGAGGGTGGACGTTTCAGGATCGAGGATAAATGCGTTCTCCGCCGTTCGAAGAGCCGCATGCGCCGCATCGTCCAGCGATTGATAGAGGGTCTCGGGCGCCAGTTTGGTCGTTGGAGCCGTCAGCGCCTTCGCAATGTAGGATGCGGGAACACGCGACTCGCCGGCCCGCGCCAACTGAACCGCCTGTTGGATCACATCGTCGCGGGTGAAGGCACCCGCCGTGGCGGTCAACCAGAACGTAAGCACGAACACGCTCAAAATCTTCATCGGAAGTCCTCCCTACCCGTTATGCCGGTGCTGTTGTCGCAACGATAACCCGAGGCACACTGAGCGGAATTCCGAAACGAAGTGACGGAATGTAGTCGAAGTGGCCGGCGTCCTTCCCGTACGGGCCCGTATGGGCGACTGCGCCCGTGCGGGCTCCGCTCAGGATGCCTCAGATATGCTTGGTTGAACAAACTGTGCCTTTCATACCCGCATGATAGGCGCGGAAGACAGCCAAAACGGAGAGGGAGCGCCCGTGCGGACGCTCCCTGTGTATTCCGTTCCTGGTTGTCGTTGTGCGGTTAAGCCGTCTCGGCGACGTTCACCTTCACGGTCTTCGCGCGTTCCGGTTCCACCTTCGGCAGTGTCACGGTCAGCACACCATCCTTGAAGTCCGCCGTCACCGAAGGCGCGTCGATCTTGATCGGGAACGTGTAGGACACCTGGAACTCGCCGACCGCGATGCCGCGGACGTGGCAGGTGGCGTTCTCGGCCACCTCCTTCGCTTTGCGCTCGCCCTTCAGTGTGAAGGTACTGCCGGTCACTTCCACGTCCAGGTCATCCTTCGTCACCCCCGGGATGTTGACGTGCGCGATGTAGGATTCGGGCGTCTCCCAGAGGTCAACCGCGGGCTGAAACGCGCCGGCGGCCTGCGCGGCGAAGCCGCTGGGGGTTCCACCGGAAAACAGGGTGTTGAACAGATCGTCCATGCCGCGTCGCAGGTCGCTCAGGTCGGGCCACGCGCCTCGCGGCGTCAGGTATTCAGGTCGGCGATAAATCGAGATGCGGTCGTTCAGAGCCATTTCGGTTTCCTCCTCTCCGAGAGTTTTCAAACGGCGCCGTCCTTGCGGCGCCAAACCATTGTTTCACCAGAATTGTAGCACGGAATTAGCACTCTCGTCAATCGAGTGCCAAATCTTTGTCGATCATGTGTTCCTTCAGGTTCCCGGGATTTTTCATTGTACCGGACATATACTGCCATGTCCGCCAAGCGTCATCCCGCCCCGCACAATACCGAGGCTAAACCTGTGAAATCAATCCTGTTCCTGCTTGTTCTCACGTTCGCCGCCGCTCCCGCCCTTGCCGGGCAGGCGAAAGCCTTCGCCAAACTGGGAATCAAGGGTTTCGAGCGCACCACCTTCTGGCACGTTCACCCTGGCCTGACGGACAAGGACATCGCCAACTCCGTTGACGCGTTCGTGCGGTCGGGAGTTTCGGGCGTCATCGTCGGCGGCGGACGGCATCATTACCTGCACGACGACCTGCCGTTCCTTGACGAGCAAATCGACGTCACGGCGCGTGTGGTGAAGGCTTGCCACGCCAAAGGCATCCGCGTCTGCGAGCATCACTCGGTTGTGCTGACCACCCGCAAGGACTACGCCAGGGAACACCAGGACTGGATTCAGCGCGACTTCGACACAGGCGGTTTCAGCGTGTGGCCGGAGTATCAGACGTACGCCTTCTGCCCGAACAACAAGGCCTTCCGCGAGCACTACTGGACCTTGCTGGCCGATATCGTACAGCGTACCGGAGTGGATGCGGTGATGAGCGACGACGCGTCGTTCCATCATGGTTGCGCGTGCAAAACGTGCTCCGACCTGTGGGCTAATGAGGTGGGCGGGAGCCTGGTGGAAGCACGCAAGGCCTCGAAAAAGACAGGAACCGCCGAATGGAGGCAGTGGAACGCGGTACGACAGAGGTGGTACACCGACTTCCGCGTGTGGCTGTACGGCAAAATGCGGCGCGAAATACCGAAGGTCCAGTGCTTCTCCCTGCTCGGAGCGCTGTTGTCGCCCTGGGGTCCCCAAACCTCCGGCGCCAATCAGGAGGGCATGCTGGACACGGGCGACGCTTCCTGGTGGGAGATATACAATCCGGCGGATTTTGCGTCGTGGCGTCCGCTTGCCGTGGAGGCAACCGCTCTGTACGAGGCCGGAAGGGTGCGGAAGTCGGACATCGTTTCGCTCCCCTACGCCGACCGGGCCGAAGCACGCGACAAGGTGGATCCCGAAGAGGAAACCTTCATGTGGGCCCTGTCCATGGCTCACGGAATCGCCTTCACCCAGGCCCGCGTGTTCCTGACAGGCATCACACCCGATGAGCCCGCGCGCGATTACTGGGTATTCGAACGCGACGTGCTTCAGCCTTATCGAGACGCCGAACCGGCGGCCAGCATCGGCATCTTTTTCTCTAGAAGGTCGCGGGACGCCGATCCCAAGTGGCAGGACTCGCACTCCGGACCGGCCATCGGTTGGGGCGAATCCCTGCAGGACGCCGGTATCCCCTACCGCGCGGTTGTTGAGGAGACCCTGGATTCCGGATTGCCGAAGGATATCCGCACACTTATCCTGCCCAACGTGTTCGCCATCTCCGATGCCCACCTGGACAAGCTGGAGCGGTTCGTCCGCGGCGGCGGCACCCTTATCGCCACGCACCAGACCGGCTATACCGATGAAAACGGCGAACCACGGCACGACAGGTTTAAGAAACGTCTGGAGAAAGCGCTTGGCTTCCGGATTCGCGTGGACAGCAAGTCCGGATTGAGCGCGGAATCCAACACCCCCCTTCTCCGCCGCGTCCTGGCGGGTTCGCTGACCGTATACGAGGTGGCGCTGGACCGGGGCAAGGTGGTCTATCTGCCCGACCTGGATGAGCGCAAGGCATTCCAGAATCTGATGAACGAGGGCGATCCGTACCGCGATCCCCGGGATCCCGAGGTTGTGCGCTCACTCGCCGAACTGGCATTGTCTGCAAGCCCCGCGCCGCCGGTGCTCGTCGAATCGAAGCCAACCGTGTTGACTACCGCATGGAAAATGAAGGACCGCCTGCTGGTGCACATGGTGAACACCGCCGGAGCGGTCTGGAAAGACGGAGAGAAGATACCGGCGCCGTCGAAGGTCACGTGGTCGGACACTCAGGACCTGAAGGTCTCGCTGGACAAACCGGCTCAGCGCGCGCGCATTCTATCGCTGGACGCCGGGGAGAACACGGTCATCGAAAGTCCGGGGCGCGAGTTCCGCGTCAAGTCCCCGCGCCGCTACGCGCTGATGGTGGTGGAGTACTGAGAGTTATCAGAAAAGGCCGCCCTTATGGGCGGCCTCTGACGTTCCATCCGTGGTGAGCCGCGTTGGGATCGAACCAACGACCCTCTCCTTAAAAGGGAGATGCTCTACCCCTGAGCTAGCGGCCCTCAAGCGCGCCGGCCTCCCGGCGCGCAGTATTATCTTACCACGCACCGCCAAACGCGGGCAATCCCCGCCCCGTTACACTCCGGGGCGGTACCGTGGTAGAATGAAGTACGGAGGATGCCATGCGTTACACTTGTCGCCGCGGAGCGCACCGTTCCGCGTTCACACTCATTGAACTGCTCGTCGTCATCGCCATCATCGCGATTCTCGCCGCCATCCTGTTCCCGGTTTTCGCCAAGGCCAGGCAGACCGCGAAGAGCATCAACTGCGTCAGCAACCTGAAGCAGATGGGCATCGCGTTCAACGGCTACTCCGCCGACTACGACAACAAGATGCCGCCGGGTTGGCGCCGTTACGTGACCCGCGGCGAGGAAATCGGCTGGGAGAACAACGTCATCACCTACCTTGGCGGGCACAAAGCCAAGACGGTCGGCGACTGGAAGCGGGTGGATAAAAGCGGTGCTTACCAGTTGTTCATCTGTCCGGAACTGAACATACTGCACAGTTACTGCCGCAACGAATGGACTGCCGAGGTCTCCCAGGACGGTCGCGATAATCCCGCCACCGCCATCCACATATGGTGCCTGCCGAGATACGTCGCGCCGAGGGTGGGCTGGAACAAAGCCATGGCCCAGTACGACGACGCGGACTGGACGAACGACGTTCAGTACCGGTTCGGCATGGCTGAAACCCAGATGAAGAACCGGACCAGCCTGACTTGGACGGATGGGAACGACCTTCCCTACTGGCTGAGATTCCCCGGCGTCCACAACGGTAAGGCCAATATCCTGTTCCTCGACGGTCACGTCCAGGGCTTCTCCGGTTGGGACGCCAACAAGATGACCTTCTACTGGGGCCGCGGACGCGAACCGAAGTACATCTACTGACTTTCAGAAAGGGAACCCGGCGAAATGCCTGATTCAACCCCGTTTGTCGTCCCCGCCGACGGCATGACCATCGACTGCGACACCACCTTCGCTCCCGGCACGTACTTCCTGCCGAACGGCGTGAAGATCACCGCCGACAACATCACACTGAACGGCAACGGCGCCGTTCTCATCGGCGCCAATTGCGAAGGCATCGGAGTGTCTCTTGAGAGCCGAAACGGCGTCACTGTGAAGAACCTCCGGCTGTCGTCCTACTACCACGGCATCCGGGCGAAGTCGTGCCGGAACCTGGCGCTGGAAGGCAACACGGTGCGCGACACCGCCGAGATACCGCACGCCACGATCTTCCTGGACATCTGGCTGGAGCCGGAGAAGTCCTACGGCGGAGGAATCATGCTGTGGGACTGCGAAGACTGCAAGGTGCAGAGCAACGACGTTCAGCACATGATGAACGGCATCCTGACGTACTACTGCCGAAAACTGGACGTCCGCGAGAACGTCGCCAGCTACAACAGCGGATACGGCATCCATCTGCTGGGCACCTGCGACAGCGTGTTCGAGGCCAACTGGGCGGACTTCTGTTGCCGGTTCGAGCCGCGCGGCAACAAGCCGACCGAGTCCGACCCGGCGAAACCCGATTTTCGCTACGGTCATATGGGCGCCGACGCCACGGGTTTCCTCATCATCAAGGGATCCTGCCGCAACGTTTTCCGCCGGAACCTGGCGCGCATGGGCGGCGACGGTTTCTTCCTCGCCGGACTCGCGCCGGATGGAACCAAGTGCGGTTCCAACGACAACCTGTTCGAGGAAAACGACGGTTCCCTGAGCCCGAACATCGCGTTTGAAGCCACGTTCAGCAGTGGCAATGTTTTCCGCAATAATTACGCGGACCGGTGCAACTTCGGATTCTGGCTCGGTTTTTCGTGGGACAACGTGGTTGAGGGCAACCGCGTGGTGATGAACCGCCAGGCCGGTATCGCCGTCGAGAACGGCCACGGCTTCGTGGTGCGCGGGAACAACTTCCAGGCCGGAGGACACGGAATCCTCCTGTGGTCGCACTACGTACCGCAGTGGGACGAGGCCTTCCCGGAACACAAAACCTCACACCACTGGACCATCGAGGGCAACACCTTCACGCGAAACGGCAAGGCCATCCGCATCGCCAAGGACCAGGATCACGGCTTGCGCCCCTACCCAGAAGAACAACGCGGACCGGCCGACACCCGCCCGCACGACCACGTGATCGAGCGCAACGACATTCAGGACAACCGCATCGGCGTCGAGCTGGTAGAAACGGACCGGACAGTCCTCAAGGACAACATCATCAACAAGAACGTGGAAGCCAATATCCGCGTGGATGACGTGTCGGAAACGGCCCCGATCAACAACCTCGGTTCCGCCGGGGCATACCTGTAGGGGATGTTCCAAAGGGGCCCGTACGGGCCCCAATCGGTTTCCAGGGGGGCACGTGCAACGTGCCCCCCTGCTGTCCTCGATATGGTTCGTTCGGACCTGAATCCTGAATCCCGAATCCTAGATCCTCTTCTCGAAAAACACCACATATTCGTGCTTGAATATGTAGAATCCACCCGCCAAGGCGCGGTACCGCCAGATGTTTTCCAACTGGCGCTTGGCGCGGTTGTTCCGCATGTCCTTCACCACGATACTCTTGAGCGTGAAGCCCCGGCTCATCACTTCCTGCATGCAGTAGAATCCCAGCGGAACCCACTGTTTGGCCACGTACATGTCGCCGATGACGAGCACCAGGTAACGCCCTGACTCCAGAAATCGCGCCGTGTTGTCGACCGTCTGCCCGAACCGGACGAGGAAGTCTCCGGTGTCGGGCGCGTTGGAGAGATCGTTGGGAAGGTCGGAAAACCGGATGATGCTGTGATAAGGCGGGTGAAGGATCACCAGTTGGACGGTATCCCGGCTAATTGCTTCCAGCGCTGTCTCGATTTTCGGAACGACGTCGGCTCCGTCGCAGGTATCTCCGGTGATGACAGTCGTGGGATAACCGTGAAGGTTCTCCTCAACCTCGATACGCTCGCGCGCGGAATCGGCGAGATCCGGCTTCAGTTCGACGCCGATACCGTGCCTGCCCATGCGGCGGCACTCGATGAGCGTGG
This sequence comes from Armatimonadota bacterium, assembly GCA_029564025.1. Classification (GTDB taxonomy): domain Bacteria; phylum Armatimonadota; class DTGP01; order JAKQQT01; family JAKQQT01; genus JAKQQT01. Next base: position 7,504 of record JAKQQT010000436.1, read on the forward strand.
TGCCGGAGCCGAGGAAACCGTCGAGCACCACGTCGCCGTGCTTCGTGTAGCGCAACATCGCCTGGCGGGGAATCTGCGGGACGAAATTGCCGTGATAATCGCCGATGTGTTCCCCGGAGCGGTCGCGTTCCGGGATGAGCCAGAGGGAATCGGTTTCGATCTCCTCATATTCGCGCCACCGTGCCAGGTCGATGTCGTTGACGGAAGGGCGCTTGCGCCTGGTTTGGCCCACGTCTACGTTCCGATTTCTTCCCAGAACCGTTTTTCGGCTTCTTCGTTGCTCAGTCCTTCACGGGCGCGGATAACAGCCAGGCCGACCACCGGCGGGTAGGTCTGGTCGGCGGCCATGCGCGGCTCCACGTATTCCATCACCTCGTGCAGAAGGTACAGGGCTTCCTTGTACTCCAGCCCCGTCAGTCGTGAGATATACCGCGTGGCCCGGTCGATGAGTTTCAGGTTGCTGGGCACCACGTAGATCATCGTGTTGCCCATCACCCGGCCCAGAAGCACCATGGTGCACGTGGACATCGCGTTCAGAAGCATCTTCACTCCGGCGCGCAGGATGCCGTTCAGCAGGAAGTCGGTCTGCGGCACCGGCACCGGCACAATCACGGCGTCCTCGTTCCAGGCGGAGGCGATAACGGCGGATTCCTTGACCGTCTTCTCGGGTCCGAACAGGATGGCGCCCGTAGAGGCTCCGGCCTGCCGGGCTTCCTCCAGGTGCAACCGGTAAAACGCACCGTTCGTGTTGAACGCGTGATGCTCCGAGGGTGCGACAATGGCCACGGCGCTGTCGCCCGGACGCGGCGGTCGGTGCTCCAAACCGTCCAGCCCGATGAGAAGCTTCATCAGGTCTTCCCGGCCGATCCTTCGCACGATTTTGATAATCTTGTCGGCTTCGTCGGGCGGGAGCATCTCGCGCACTTCCTCGTCGGTCCATTCAATGCATCGCGGGGTGCGTTTGAGGATGTGCTCCCACGCCTTGGGTGTGTCCTCGTAGGGAACAAAGAGGAATGACCAGGATTCCGCGGCCGTTGTGTCGTCCCAGCGCCTGAACGGCGGGGTGCAGAACGTGGGCGAGCGCTCCGTAGTGTCGGTGAAGACATCGATACCAAGCCCGTGCGCAAAGTAGTTGTTACGCTTGCCGGACCGGTAGACCTTCGCCTCCATCTCCACAAGTTTCGCCAGTTTGTTGCACACAGCATCCGACTTCAGGATGGCCAGCATCTCTTCCAGCTTGGCCAGGAACTCGCCCGGAACCGCGTCCGGATCGAGCGCGCAGGGACCGCCCGGCTCCAGCCGGCGGAAAATTTCGCGGAGCGTCATTTCCAGGATCGTGACCAGCACCACCTGCTGAATGGTCGTCGCCTGCATGCGCGTGGATCCGGATATGCCCATCTGCGCCGTGGTGAGGTTTATCTTTTCGATGCGAGGTTCTTCGATGATCTGGCGACTGCGTTCCACGCGGGCGCTCAGCACGTCGTCCGGATTGTTGTACACGAAGTACACCTTCGCGCCCTTGTCCAGGGCCTCCCACGCGGTGCCGATGACAAATGAGGTTTCTCCGCCTTCGGTAATGGCGAGGGTCACGTCTCCGGGGCCGACACCGTAATCAGCCATCTGCTTCCGGCCGAACTGGGTATAATCCTCGAAGCCTTCCACGGATTTGATGAGCGCGAAATCGCCGCCGGCCATCGCCGCGAAAGCCCGGTTCTCCCAGTTCAGGGCGCTGGGCGACAGGGTGAGGCCGCGCGCCCGCTGTCTTTGCCAGAAGTGCCGCCAGATGGAGACAAGCTGGATACTGAGTCGACCGGTGGAACCGCAACCGGTGAAGAACAGGTTGCCGCCCGCCATCAGTGCCTCAACCAGCGTGGCGCTGATCTCTTTCGCGCGACCGCTTTCGACGAATGCCTTGTACGTGCGGACGACATCCTCATCAACCTCGAACAACCGGCGCAAACCGGCCACAGTGTCGGCTTTCGCGGTTTCGCTCAGGTCGGCGGTCACCGGGTGGAATGATTCGGTAACGAGATGCCCCAACTGAAACTGGTGGGATATCTTCAGAAACTCTTCGGCTCTTCGGTCTGATTCGGCGGACATGGGGTTACTCCTGGCGTGTTTTTATGTTGACGGCGGCTGACGGCGCCATCGTTATTATCGCGCCGCTGACGCCATGTGGGGAAGAGTGAGGCGCGGATATCAGGATCGGCGGGGGGCG
>JAKQQT010000742.1 GCA_029564025.1 Armatimonadota bacterium
CTCAGCCGGCGTCGACTGGCTCGGATTTCCCCTGCGGCTGGCGGTCCATCAGGGGATCTGAGCGAAGCGGAAGCCGGGCGCATCATCCGTGCCCTGCCAGCGGAACACCCCGGTGTGCTCATCACCTATCTGAACACGGCCAAAAACATCGCGGCGTTCTGCGCGAAACTTGGCGCGCGGCACGTCCAACTACACGGCGAAGTATCCCTCGCAGAACTGCGCGCGCTGAAGCAAATTGATCCCGATCTGTTCGTCTTGAAAAGCGTCATCGTGCGCGATGATGACGTTGACCGCCTGGAATCCGAAGCCTCCGCGCTTGCTCCGTGGGTGGACGCGTTTATCACGGACACCTTCGACCCCGCAACCGGCGCGACCGGGGCAACGGGGAGAATTCATGACTGGAAAGTCAGCGCGGCGCTTGTCCTTGCCGTGCCGAAGCCCGTTATCCTTGCCGGCGGCTTGGATCCTGACAACGTCGCATCGGCCATCGAGGCTGTGCGTCCGGCCGGAGTAGATTCGCACACCGGCGTCGAGGGACCCGACGGACGCAAGGATCCGGAAAAGGTAAGGCGTTTCGTGTCTGAAGCGCGCAGGGCGTGGGGCCGAGCGGCATGCTGACCGGTTGCTCGCGTTGCCGACTCCTGGCATCATGAAAAGGTGGCCGACCGAACTGTGTGCGATTAAGACCAGGGAGCAGGACAAGGGATTGAGCTTTAACGACATACCGACAGGCCGCGTGTTGCGAGTTCGGACGCAAGGACGCGGTGTTCTTCTTGAAACCGAAACTGCCTGTATCGGCATTGAACCATTTGCCCGTGACCTGGTGCGCCTGCGTGCCGTGAAACACGGGCAGTGCGAGCCGGAAACCTCCATCGCCGTGGTCCGTCCCTACTGGCCCCAAACCGACTTCCGCATGTCGGAAACCGACGGCGAGGTTGTTTGCGCCACCCAGGAACTTACAGTAACGGTTTCGAAGTCGACGGGCAGGATATCGGTTGGCAACGGCGCTGGCGAGAGCCTGCTTCGCGATCTTCAGATAGCCTTCAACGGGGATGTCGCCTCGGTGGAGTGGACACAGCCTGATGACCGGCGCATCTACGCGTGCGGCGAACGGGCCGGTTCCCTGGAGGCCCGCGGCGAACCAATGACCTTCTGGAACACCGATGCGGGCTCCTACGCGCCGGGCGCCGATCCGCTTTACCAATCGATTCCGTTCCTGCTGGCTTTGGACGGCTCCAGGGCCAACGGCGTGTTCCTGGACAACACCTTCCGGCAGGTGTGGGATCTGCGCGGTGAAACAGCCCGTATGACCACCGACGGCGGAGCCGTGAACCTGTACGTGTTTTCCGGTCCGCACCCCAAAAAGGTCATTTCACGTTTCGTGGAACTGACAGGATACGTGGAACTGCCGCCGCTGTGGTCGCTCGGTTACCACCAGTGCCGGTTCTC
>JAKQQT010000462.1 GCA_029564025.1 Armatimonadota bacterium
CCGGCCGAACCTTTGTCGCCGGGAGGACAGCAGGTACATGAAACAGATTATCATCGCCGCCGCGGCATTGTGCTGGCTCGGCGCGCTCACAGCATTTGCCCAGGAACCGGTGATGTTCCGCGATGACTTCTCGAAGTACGCGAACGGCGCAGACGGGTCTCCTGTGTGGAAGCCGTTCCTCGGGAAGTGGGAAGTGAAGGACGGCCGGTACTTCCAGTCGGTGAACGATCAGTACGACCAGGGCTCGTCGCTTGCGATACAGCCGAAGGGTCGCTACACGATCTCGGTGAAGGTGAAAGCCGAAGGCGGACCGGCCGGCGGAGGCCTGTTCTGGAACATGACGAATCGGGAGACCAGGGCCAACTGCCAGATGGTTCGCGTGGATCCGGAGTTCGTCATCTGGGGCTGGGAAGACACCCAGGGAAACTTCCAGCAGACCGGCATCTTCAACACGGGTGTAACCTCCGACTCCGAGCACACGCTGTCTGTGGCCGTCGATCCGGAACTCGGCAAGTACAACGTTCTGCTGGACGGCAAGATCGTTGGTCGCAATGCCGACCTGCGGTATTACGAAGGTTACTGCGGGATACAATCTTCGCTCGCCAATTCGTTTGACGACTTCGAAGTTCGACCGGCCAAAGCGGTGGAATTGGAAGGCCTCGAGATTGTCAAGCCGTTCAACTCACCGCGCGCGCTGGCGATGGGCCAGCTGGACCGCCTGTATGTCGGGCATCGGGGCAAGAACACGATCACCGTGGTTTCGACGGGCGATCCCTTGTCCGCTCTGCCGTACACATTCGGAAGCGTCGTCCACGAATTCGCGCCCCGCGGCAAGGGTGAAGGCGAAATGCTGGACCCAGTGGCGCTGGTGTTCGACCGTGAAGGCAATCTGCTTGCGCTGGACCGTCAGCGCAACTCCGTGAACGTTTTTGACAGGACAGGTCGCTTCGTTCGCTCGTTCAGCACGTATTTCCTCTTCAATCCCACCGACATGGCGCTGTTGCCGGGAGGCGAAGTGGTGGTCGTCAGCCCCGGCTCGAATGCCGTGGCGGTGTTCTCGCCGGAAGGCAAGCAGTTGGCATCGGTGAGCGATAGTAACGTGTTCAAAGGTCCGGAAACGGTGACCGTGGACGCCGGAGGGCGCATCCTGGTCGGCGATCCCGGCAACCACCGGATCGTCGTGTTTTCATACGGAAGCGACGGCCAACTGCGGCAGGGCGGCACGATTCCCGCGTGGCTCATCGGCTCCTCGCTGCGGACCAACAGCAAGGGCGAACTGTTTTACGCGGGCGGACTTGGCTACTACGAGGCCGGCGGTTGCGTGCGTTCGATCACACAGCGGGGACAACGGTTGTCGCACTTCGCCGGCTTCAGCATCGGTGGCCTCTCGCGCGAAGGCGGTTTGGTGGTCGGGCCGAACGACGTTGTGTACTACGCGGACACGACCGCCAACCGCATCGTGATGATTCCGCCGGACCTGAGCGAACCGCGCCCGCGCGTGGATGTCGCCGGTGACGGCGCAACAATCACGTGGGCCACTCCCGGCTTGCCCGGTTGGAACACGCCGGACTCTCCGGTCGCGTTCCGCTATGGAACCGACAAGCAGGGCGATACCTGGCACTCGATGAACGTAGTGGCCGCGTCGGCGGCGATATCCGCGTCTGGTAAGGACGAACGCACATTGGGACCGGCCGTGACAAGGCGCGTTACCCTCTCGAAACTGAAGCCGAACACCACGTATTACTACACGTTCTCGCCGACCGTTACCACCATACCTGCCGGCGACCCGGCGGTGGAAGCAAGCGCCGAAATTTCGCGGTTCAAGAAGACGGTAGACCCAACATACTCGAAGACGTATTCCTTCCTGTCCGCGCCGCCGAAGGGGCAACGGCAGTACGTTACCTTGCGCGTTCTAAACGCGATCTACCTGAAGACGGACAACAAGGGAGTGAAGTTCGAAGCGAAACGCGAGGACATCGGAGACCGCATCCGCCTGATGGCGGAACGCGCGAAGGAGTTCTACTGGCGCAACACCGGCTTCCGCCTCAACCTGGAGATGGATTACGTGGTCATTGACGAGGCGGTGGCCGATATCAAAGAAGCCATCCCGCCGCTGGAGCAGGTGAGGAAAGATGTCGCCGCGGCTACCGACTTCGCGGGGCGTAAGGTGGCCAACTACGATAGTATCAACGCCATCTGGCTTACTCCCAGGTATTCCAAAGACCAGAAGGAGCAACTCGGCCGCGTGGGCGGCGGAGGATTGACTCCGTACGGCTACAGCGCTTTCGCCGCCGATGGAATGGTTGCGTGGCTGATCGTCCACGAGTACAACCACCAGGTCGACGCCTT
>JAKQQT010000743.1 GCA_029564025.1 Armatimonadota bacterium
CCGAAACTGTTCGGCTCGTAGCCCAGGGTGCTTCCGTGGTTGCCGTCCACGCGCATCTGCCCGTCGCGGTGGTAGCTGTGGAACGGGCACCGGGCCGCGTTGACCGGGATCAGGTGGTGATTTACGCCAAGCCGGTAGCGCTGAGCGTCGCCGTACGAGAACAACCGGCCCTGCAACATGCGGTCCGGCGAGAATCCGATGCCGGGCACGATGTTGGCGGGATTGAAGGCCGCCTGCTCCACGTCCGCGAAGTAGTTCTCCGGATTGCGGTTCAACTCGAAGTAGCCGACCTCAATCAGAGGGTAATCCTTTTTGTACCACACCTTGGTCAGGTCAAACGGGTGGTAAGGGCACGTCGCGGCGTCTTTCTCGGGCATAATCTGAACATACATCGTCCAGCGCGGGAAGTCGCCGTTCTCGATGCTGTAATACAGGTCGCGCTGGTGGCTTTCACGGCACTTCCCGATGACGGCTTCCGCCTCCGCGTCGGTCAGGTTCTTGATCCCCTGCTGTGTGCGTAGGTGGAACTTCACCCAGAAGCGCTCGTTCTTTGCGTTGATGAAGCTGAACGTGTGACTGCCGAAACCGTGCATGTGCCGGTAACTGGCCGGGATGCCGCGGTCGCTCATCACGATGGTTACCTGGTGCAGGGCTTCGGGAAGCGACGACCAGAAGTCCCAGTTATTGGCCGCGCTCCGCAGGTTGGTGTGCGGATCACGCTTCACGGCGTGGTTCAGGTCCGGGAACTTCAATGGATCGCGCATGAAGAACACGGGAGTGTTGTTGCCGACCAGGTCCCAATTGCCCTCTTCCGTGTAGAACTTGATGGCGAAACCGCGGATATCGCGCTCGGCGTCGGCGGCGCCGCGTTCACCCGCCACGGTTGAAAATCGGACAAAGACATCGGTCTGCTTGCCGATCTCGCCAAAGATGGCGGCCCTGGTGTATCGGGTGATGTCATGGGTCACTTTGAAGTGGCCGAAGGCGCCGGAGCCTTTGGCGTGCATTCGGCGCTCGGGTATCACTTCCCGGTCGAAGTGCGCCAGTTTCTCGAGGTACCAGACGTCCTGCAACAACATCGGGCCTCTGCGGCCGGCGGTCATCGAGTCCTGATTGTTGGCGACGGGCGCGCCGGAATTGTGAGTCAGTTTCTTCTTTGACATACTTTACTCCCTGACAGGTCCTTTCGACCTGCGTTCTGATGTTGTTTCGGTGCAATGCGTACAGACGCCTCTGATTTCTACTTGAGTCGTTTGAACGGTTCCGAAACTATGCGCTTCGGCCGGAACACTGATTCGATCGAAGTCTTCGTGGTATAAATCGCGGGTCATACCGCACCGTGTGCAGACGTAGTGGTGGTGCGGTTTGAGGTTGGCTTCAAACCGGGTGCTTCCCCGGTGAGGACCGAGGGTTGTGATGAGACCCAGGTCCTCCAGGAGCCAGAGGGTTCGATAGACGGTATCGAGTGATACCGTCGGCAGGCGTTTTTGAACACCGAGATAGACGGTTTCAGCGTTCGGGTGGTCCGTGCTGTCAGCCACCTCGCGGAAAACCTCGAGCCGCTGGGCCGTCAACTTGATGCCGGCCTTTCGACACGCGGCCTTGATGACCTCGAGGCTCCCGGTTATCTCCGCGGCTGGGTGTGTCATGTGGATAAAATCCTAATTCGTAATAATTACTAATTAAGAACAGTATAGCCCAAAGACACTGTGTCAATCAATCGCTCGCTCCCGTCCCTCACCATTTGCCTGAACGCCCGGGCAAGCGTCCCATAATCACGTGTAGACTTGGCCCGGTAACGTTGGGATCACGCTTGTGAACACCCCATTCCTCGATATCAACAACATCAGCAAGACATTCGGTGGCGTTCGCGCGCTGACCAATGTATCCCTGAGTATCGAATCCGGCGAGATACACGGACTGTGCGGAGAGAACGGCGCGGGCAAATCGACGCTCATCAAGGTCCTCGGCGGCTCCGTTCGCCCCGAAACGGGTAGCGTGACCATCAACGGTCAGCCTTTGCCTTTGGGAAGCGTCCCGGCGTCCGAGGAGGCCGGTATCGCGATTATCCACCAGGAAAGCGCCGCCTTTCCCCACCTGGACACCTACGACAACGTCTTCGTGGGCCGTGAAATCCGGCGTTTCGGCGGCGTTGTGCTGGACAGGGCGAGGATGAAAACCGAGACCGCCACCCTGCTCGCACGCTTGGAGCAACGGTTCGACCCGCGGACACCCGTCGGTGATTTGCAACCCGCTCAGCGCCAGATGGTCGCCATCGCCCGCGCCCTGTCCCGCAACTGCCGTCTGATGGTGATGGACGAACCGACCGCCTCTTTGTCCACCCGCGAGACCGGAGTCCTCTTCCGTATCATCCGCCAGTTGAAAGCCGACGGGGTCAGCGTCATTTACGTCAGCCACAGACTGGAGGAAGTGTTCGAACTGGCCGACCGGGTGACCGTCCTGCGCGACGGTCGGAAGGTCGACACGGTTCCGACAAACGCCATCGACCGCGCCGGGCTGATACGCCTGATGGTCGGCCGCGACGTCTCCGACGCCCGAACCCGTGAGCCTTCCGTGAGAGCGGGTGTTGTGCTGGATGTCGACGGCTTGACGCGCGCCGACGCCTTCACCGGCATCTCGTTTCAGGTGCGCGCGGGTGAGGTGGTCGCTTTGACGGGACTGGTTGGCGCCGGCCGCTCGGAAGTTGCGCGGGCCATATTCGGTGTGGACGGGCGGGATTCCGGCACAGTCACGGTCAACGGGCGGACCCTGATTCCGGCTGACATTCAAGCGGCCGTTCAGGCCGGCATCGCCCTGGTGCCGGAAGACCGCCAGCGGTCGGGCCTCGCCGCGCCTATGTCGGTCAAGGCTAACTTGTCGCTGGCGGTACTGAAGTCGCTGGCGAGGGTCGGGATCATTTCGGATGCGAAGGAAGATGCCCTCGCGGTTTCGATGATGAACAGGATGGCCATCAAAGCGGAAAACACCGAAGTCGCCGCCGAAACGCTTTCCGGCGGGAACCAGCAGAAGGTGGTACTGGGCAAGTGGCTGGCCGCCTCGCCGCGCGTACTCATCCTCGACGAACCGACACGCGGCATCGACGTCGGAGCGAAGGCGGAGGTCTACGACCTGATTGGAAAACTGGCGGACGGCGGGACCGCCATCCTGCTCATCTCCTCCGAACTGCCCGAGGTCTTGAGGCTCAGCGACCGCATCATTGTCATGCGCTCCGGGCGCATCTCGGGCGAACTACCACGCGAGGAGGCGACGCAAGAGCGCATACTCTCACTGGCTATGCCGGAGGGAGCCGCATGACAGTTTCCTTCCGCAACCTGGCCGCCAGACGCGAAACCGGCGTCGCCGTTCTCCTCGGCCTGACGGTGGCGGTTGTGGCGGGCCTCAATCCCGCGTTCGTTTCCGGCGCCAACATCCGCGATATGCTGGTGCAGTGCGCCCCGGCGGCCATCGTCGGTTGCGGCCTGACATTCGTACTGCTGACCGGCGAAATCGACATCTCGCTCGGCTCGATGATGGGCTTCCTCGCGGCGGTGATGGGCTTGGCAACGTCCTCCCAGTACGGCAATCTGCCGGCCCCGGCGGGCATCGCCATCACACTGGCGGCGGGAACTGCCATCGGCCTGCTGAACGGCGTGCTGGTTTCGGTGGGGCGTGTGCCGTCCATCATCGTAACGCTCGGCATGCTCACTGCCCTGCGGGGACTGACGGAACTCATCATGGGCGGCAAGTGGATTTCCGGGATTCCGCCGGGATTGCGCTACCTGGGGACGGGTACGGTCATCGGTGTTCCGATCTCCATCTGGGTCGCGGCGGTTACCGTGGTCCTGGCCTGGCTGTTCGCGCGCGAAACTCCTGCCGGCAGGCGTATCTACGCGTTGGGGTCCAATCCGAAGGCGGCTGTGCTGGCGGGCCTTTCGCCCACACGCATCAAGTTATTCGTGTTCGCGCTGACCGGATTCCTGGTCGCCGTGGCGACACTGGTCGGCACGACCCAGTTGTCGGTCATCGAGTCCGGCATTGGCGTCGGGTTCGAGATGGTGGTCGTCACGTCGGTGGTGGTAGGCGGCGCGTCCATCAACGGAGGCAAGGGCACGATTCTGGGGATGCTGTTGGGCGTCATCCTGCTTGGAATCGTGCGCACGGTGCTGATATTTCTGAACCTTGGCGAAACTTCGGTGTACTGGGAGCGCGCCATCCAGGGAGCGTTTATCCTGGTTGCCGTGCTGATGGACCACCTGGCCTCCCGGCGAAAGTCGGCGGAGGTGCCAACGTGAAAGCGCTCTTCCGGCGATATCCGCACGAATGGATTCTGGTCGGCCTGCTGACCGGGCTGTTGCTGGCCGCGTGGAGGCTGGACCCGCCATTTGTAAGCGTCGGAACGCAGGCCGAATTATCGACGCACATCTGGGAGATGGCCCTGCTGACGGTGCCGATGACGCTCATCATCATCACTGCCGGCATCGACCTGTCCGTGGGCGCGACGATGGCGTTGTGCGCTGTGGTGCTGGGGATGACCTTCGAGCGCGGAACCCCCGTCGCCGTTGCGTCACTGCTCGCGATACTCACCGGCCTGGCGTGCGGATTCCTGAACGGAGTCTTCGTGGCGAAGGTTCGGGTCCACCCGCTCATCGTCACGCTCGCCACAATGTCGGCCTACCGGGGTATCGCCGAGGGACTCAGCCTCGCCAAGCCCGTGTCGGGGTTTCCGGCTTCGTTCGCTTTCATCGGGCGCGGAGAGTGGCACGGCATCTCCGTGCCGGGCCTGATTGTTGCCCTTGCGATGCTGGCCGCGTGGGTCGTTTTGAACCGTTCCGTGCTGGGCCGCTTTCTGTTCGCAATCGGTCACAACGAAACAGCCAGCCGGTTCTCGGGCGTGCCGGTGGACCGAATCAAACTCCTGCTCTACAGCCTGGCCGGCACATCGGCGGGTCTGGCGGCGGTGATGTTCGTCTCCCGCAGGAACACAGCGAAAGCGGATATCGCCACCGGAATGGAACTGGACGTGGTCACCGCCGTCGTGCTGGGCGGCGCCAGCCTGTTCGGCGGACGCGGGCGAATCGTCGGGACCCTGCTGGGGGTTCTGCTGATTCACGAAACGCGCGAGTACGTGAGTTGGCGCTGGCAGAACGATGAACTGATACTGGTAGTGATAGGCGCTCTGCTGATTGTTTCCGTGCTGGTGAACACGCTTTTGACACGCCGGCAGGCTGTGTCGTAGGAGAACTCATATGAAACGCTGTGGTTGGTTGATGGTTGCCCTCGTCCCCTTCGTTCTGTTCGGCGGGTGCGGACCCAAACCCGGAACCCCGGACACCGGCGGCAAGAAGAAACTCACCGTTTGCATGCTCCCGAAAAAGAAGGGTGTGCCGTACTTTACCTCCTGCGCGCAAGGCGCCGAAGAGGCCGCGAAGGAACTGGGCAACGTGGAACTCATCTACGACGGCCCGACCGACGGCGCGGCGGAGAAGTCGGCCTCGATGATTGAAAAATGGACCCTCCAGGGCGTCGACGTCATCGCCGTTTCTCCCAATGATCCGGAAGTCGTGTCGCCCGCCATGCGAAAGGCCCGTGAGAAGGGCATCAAGGTCATCACGTGGGATGCGGACGGGGCGACCGACGCGCGCGAGTTCTTCGTGAACCAGGCCACCGCGCAGGAAATCGGGTACGGGCTGGTCGACACGATGGCGAAGGACCTGGGCGGCGCCGAACCGGAGGGCGAGGTCGCCATCATCACCGCCACGCTGACGGCGGCGAACCAGAACGCGTGGATAAAGTTCATGAAGGAACGTATGGCGAAGTACCCGAAGATGAAACTCGTGGCGCTTCAACCCTCCAGCGAAGACCAGAAACTCGCGTTCCAGGTGGCGCAGGACCTGATGAAGGCGCACCCCAACCTGAAGGGCATTTTCGGCATCAGTTCGGTGGCGTTCCCCGGCGCGGCGGAAGCCGTGAAGCAGGCCGGCAAGAGCGGCAAGGTGCTTGTCACAGGCCTCGCCACCCCGAACGACATGAAGGCCTACGTGAAGGACGGTACCGTGAAGTCCGTCATCCTCTGGAACACGCCGGATCTGGGTTACCTGACCGTTCGCGTGGCGCACGACCTCGCAACCGGCGCCCTCAAGCCCGGCGCAACCTCCATCCAGGTCGGGCGTTTGGGCGAGAAGAAAATCGAGGGCGACAACGTCCTGCTCGGCAAGTTGCTGGTCTTCACGAAGGAGAACATCGACCAGTACGACTTTTAGGAGGCCCCCGATGGCTATAAAATCGGTCAATCCGGCGACCGGCGAAACCAACCGGACCTACGCCGAGATGACGCAACGCGAGGTCGACCTGGCCGTCGAATGGGCGCACTCCGCCTGGCTGTCTTGGCGCGAGACGTCGTTCGCGGAACGCGCACAGCCCATGAGGCGCGCCGCCGCGATCCTGCGCGAACGAAAGGACGAACTCGCGCGGTTGATGGCGCTGGAGATGGGCAAGCCTCTGGCGCAAGGCGCCGCCGAAGCCGAGAAATGCGCGTGGGTGTGCGACTACTACGCCGACAACGCCGAGCGGCATCTTGCCGACGATGTAATCCCGACCGAAGGGCAACGCTCATTCGTGACGTTCGAACCGCTGGGCGTGGTCCTGGCTGTGATGCCGTGGAACTTCCCTCTGTGGCAGGTCTTCCGCTTCGCCGCGCCGACGCTGATGGCCGGAAACGTCGGACTCCTTAAGCACTCGTCCAACGTGCCCGATTGCGCGCTCATCATCGAGGAGATACTCCACCAGGCCGGTTTCCCCGACGGCGTGTTCCGCACCCTGCTGATCGGAAGCAACCGCGTGAAAGCCGTCATCGAGCACCCGGTGGTCAAAGCGGTTACGCTCACTGGAAGCACGCCCGCAGGGCGGTCGGTTGCATCGATGGCCGGGGCTGTGCTCAAGAAGACCGTGCTCGAACTCGGCGGTTCCGATCCCTACATCGTGCTGGAAGACGCCGACCTCGACCTCGCCGTTCCGATGTGCGTCACCATGCGCCTCATCAACAGCGGCCAGAGTTGCATCGCGGCCAAGCGGTTCGTGGTGGTTGAGCCGTTCTTGCAGGAGTTCACCGACCGGTTTGTCGCGTTGATGAGCGAGAAGAAGGTCGGCGACCCGTTCGCCTCCGATACCGACGTCGGTCCCCAGGCGCGCGTGGACCTGCGGGACGATCTGCACCGGCAAGTGACGGAGTCCGTGGCAAAGGGCGCGAAGTTACTGCTGGGCGGCGCTGTCCCCGACGGGCCCGGCGCGTACTATCCCGCTACCGTGCTGGCCGACGTCCGGCCCGGAATGCCGGCCTACGAAGAGGAACTGTTCGGCCCCGTGGCCTCCATCATCGCCGCGACGGACGAGGACGACGCCGTGCGCATCGCCAACGACACGTGGTTCGGGCTTGGCTCGGCCGTGTTCACCCGCGACCTTGCCCGCGGCGAACGGGTGGCCCGAAGGTTGGAAGCAGGCGCGGCATTCGTCAACGGCGGTGTCGTTTCCGATCCCCGCCTACCCTTCGGCGGCATCAAGGAATCCGGCTACGGCCGGGAATTGGGCGCATATGGCATCAAGGAATTCGTGAACATCAAGACGGTGGTGGTAAAGGGGGCGTGACCGGTGCAGGTGTCAGGTGTCAGGTGTCAGGGCCGGGTAGGAACACGTGCTAACTGCTCCCCTCCTCTTCAAGGAGGGGCTGGGGGGTGGTTATTGGGCTAGATAGGCACGGCAACCACCCCTAACCCCTCCTTGAAAAGGAGGGGTATCGGAAGACCAAGGTCAGTCGATATATGACAGGTACCACTCGCCGATTGGCTTGCCGCCGGGTTTCATACCAGAAAGGTCGGCATAATCACGGGTCGGGCGGAATAAGAGGGTACCGTTCGGCGCAAAGTTGACCATCAGGGCATAAGGCGCGGTTCCGGTCCAGAGGCTGTCCGACGTTCCCTCCCGCCTGGCGTACTGGAAAGGACGATCGACGAGGATTCCCGGGTGCGGTATGACCTCCGTGTATTTAGGCTTCAGTTCGTCCAACGTTGAAGGATAGGTACGGTTCTCCCGATGATACCGGTCAAGCGCCGAAATGATGGGCCGGGCATTCCGGATGACCTGCGGCGCGTCCGATTCGTCGGGAAGCCAGCGGAAATGCAGATACAGCATCGCGAAGAACAGTCCAACCAGCACGACCAGTGGAAGTTGCCAAATCCAGTGGGGAAAACCCCGGCGGCTGTTGTTTGAGACGTTCATAATTCACCCCGCGTTCCGGTAGGGGTAGGTTCCCAACCCATATGCACCAACTAAACGGATCATTCAAGCGTGAGGCACGCTGAGCGGAGCGTAGGGAACTTGTGACCGAAGCGCAGTCGAAGTGCGCCGGTGTTCTTCGACTGCGCTCGTTCCTCGCTCCGCTCAGGATGCCTCGGTTTACCTCTTCAAATCCTGAGATTCTTCGGCTTCGCCTCAGAATGACAATTCACGCTCAGTCAGTCGAGTTAGTTGTTACAGGTGAAACCTCGGTTCGCCCCCTACCTCACCTTGCGGGCCTCGACAATCGCCTTCGCGACCTCTTCGCGTTTGGCGTACACCAGTACCGGGTCGCGCGTGTATTCGGCCGTGCTTTTCGTCAGGTCGTCACTGATGGCCAGTGCCTTCTCCGCTTTCTTCAGAGCGTGAGCGGATGCCGGGCTTTTCAGCTTTTTCAACCGCTCGATCTCCTGGCCCAACAGCCAGAGATACTCGTTGTCCTCGATACCGTCGCGCATGTTCTCCAAGCGGATGGTGGCGAGGGGGCCGTCCGGTCCCGGGCACAGGAAACTGCCGTCTCCGTTGTACTCCCAGAACGTCCAAGTCGGCCAGTCGGTAAACGGGCCGAACGTGATGGGCTGTTTCGCCAGCGGCCACCGGTTGTCGGCGTAATACAGGAATCCGTCCGGTTTAAACTTCGCCGTCTGCAGACCCATCAGCACGCGCGCCTCGACGGCCTGACTCTCCATGAAGATATTGGCGTGCGGCGGTTTCGGCACCACGCAGATGTACCACCATATCTCCTTGCCCTGTGCCCGGGCCTTCGCCGCCCGCTCGGGATTGTACCTTGCCGTCAGCGGGCACCAACCGTCAACCATCGGCAGGTTGAACGCTTCGCCGTAGGTGGGGTCGTAAGCCGTGGTCAGTAACTGAAGGTCGGGAAACTTCTGTTTGATGGCGGAGAAGATATCGAACATCGCGTTGCGCGTGTCCTGGCTGACTTCGTCAAACCCGTACACGTACGCCTTTTCAAAGATGCCCATCTGCTTGTAAATCGGAACCAGTTTCTCCAGCGCTTCCAGAATCTGGCGCTTGTCCTCATCGGGATACGGCGCGTTGGGCTTCAGGTCCTGGGGCTTTCGGATGTAGAAGATGTTGAACGCGTTCATGCCCCACTCGTTCCAGCGTTTCAGTTTTTCGATGGGCGGCGCGGCCTCCAGGTAGACGTTCCGGTCCGTCGGCAAGGGCTGTGCGGCGGAAGGCGTGCTCCCCTGGCGCTCGAGCGGCAGGTTGTAGATATTGTCCGGGTTCAGCCGGTATTCCAGAAGAAAGCGCTGGTACTTCCGGTTCATCTCCTCGGTCAGTTCGCCGTACACCTGCCGGACGGTGTCCTCGCGGTAACTCAGCGCGGTGCGGAGGTGCGTTTCCTTCGTCAGGTCGAATCCCCACACCTTCACACGCAAGGTTAATGTTCGGGCAGGCGCGTTGGACGGGCGGACAGATACCTCTCCGGTGTATACACCGGCAGGCGTACCGGAAGGCGGTCTCACCGAGATCCAGACCGACTGAAGCACCCCCGCGCGGACGTCAAACGACTTCAGGAAGTCGAGGATGGGCTCGGGATACCAGCCCACATAATCGACACGGTTGGGCGGCGTTTTCGTTTTGGCGTATCCCATCGGCGCCCCCTTG
>JAKQQT010000493.1 GCA_029564025.1 Armatimonadota bacterium
GTTCGGATACCGCGTTACCGATCCGGCACAGATATTCGGGCTCATGAGCACCCAGGCGCCACTGCCTTCGCTGACGTGGAGTGTGGAAGACCACCTGCTTGGCACAAAAACCTGGCGTGTGGAGTTTCCCGGCGACGGGGCTCAGGTAACCGAAGTGAAGGCGCACCCAACCGTAACGTGCTCCATCGAAACGTTCTCCCAGATTGCTACCGGCTACCTGACGCCTTCGGTTGCGTTCGCCGCCGGATTGTTGCGAGGAGAACCGCGCAGTGTGTGCGCCGCCGACCAGGCGACCGCGCATTGGACAGCCCCGTTCCGCTCCTACTGCGAAACGGGCTAACCGCTTACTTCAGAACGCGGGTAACGCGGTTGATCTGCGAGTCCAGCGGGGCGGCCGCCGCCAGCATGGTGGTGGTAACTTCGGTCTGCTGAACCACGTCGGCGATGTCCTGCAGAACCTGTTCCGGCGGCAGAACGCGCACCTGGTCCGCAATCAGGGCAAACGAATTGGCAATCAGATCCAACTGGCAGTCGATGTTGTTGATGATTTCGCCCAGTTCGCCGATGCGGTCGCGCCGCTTGGTGATGACCTCGATGTTTTTCGTCACAATCTGCCGGTTTGTGTCCGAGGTCTGGGTCTGCAATCCCGCCTGCAGTTCGGCGATGTGCGCGTCAAGCGCTTTCTGAATCTGCTGAACCAGGTCGGAGACCTCCGACGTTCGCGTGGACGAGACCATCGCCGTGGTGACAGTACTGCGCGCGGGTTCCGCCAGCAACCTGTTGGCGAGTTCCATCAGGCGGTCCGCCCAGTTGGTAGCCGCGTTGAACGTTGGCGCTCCGGGCCGCACCATTTCGACGAGGTACTGCCGGTAACGGGCGTCCTTGGCCGCGAACTCCAGAAACTTGTCCAGCAGGACATCCATCTGCGTCAGAACGTCACGCATGATGTCACTGCCGTACTCGCCCGGTGTCAGCGCCGGAAGCTGGTTCCGCAACGCTTCCAGGCGCTGGAACCGCTGGCGGTCCTGTGACCGAAGCTTGGGCAACACCTGCCGCTTCAGCCTTGCCCTCTGCTCGCGCAAAGCCTTTGCACGACGCGCCTCAATCATTCCCCGGTACCAGGCCGTATCGGGCACGAATAGCAGATACGCCACCTCGGCGGCGACGACACCCATCGCCGCGAGAACCGGGTGCAGTCCATTGGCCCAGGTCAGGCCGAACAGGCCAGCCATGCCAAAGACGTTCATCGGTTCCCGCAGGGCCATCATTCTCAGATTGTGGTAGCGAATCATAGGGATTCCGCCTGTTCACGGGCTTGGATCAAGGGTTCGTTGTCGACCGGCACGCGCGTCTCCAATAGCGGTTTCGGCCCGCCGGACGCTGTGCGGCTCATCTGCGTTTCCACCAAGTCGGCATATCCGGGGCGCGAAACTCCCACGCCCATGAACGACAGAACGTCCTCCATCGGCGCCGGATTCATCTGGCGGACCGCTTCTTTCGCCGAAATACCCATACGAGCCGCCTGTTCTTTCACGAACACGGACTTCTCCGGGGAAAGACCGGCAAAAGCCGCGCTTCCGTTCAGAAACGCGCGGACCAGGCTCACCGTCCCTTCCGGATTGTTACGCGCAAACATGTCCGAAACAACGAGAACATCGGGCATGCGCCGGCGCTGTTCGACCCCGTCGGTAACTGTCCGCAGGGACCAGCCGACCGGCGGGCGTCCTATCTGGTCGATCCGGCCCGCCACAGCGTCATGCTTCTCCGGAGATCCCGCCAGCGTTTCCACGGGCTTCATCCGCATGATGACCTTTTCCGCGTGCGCGGGCGACAGCCGGAGGTCCTGTAACAGGGTTCTGATGACGTATTCACTCGATGTGGCAGGTATGTAGGCAGTGCTTTTCAACTGATGCCAGTTCGACACATCCGTCCGAGTCATCAACCTGTCCGCTCCCTCGCGCCATGATACCGGCAGAATGACGCGAAAGCCCGAATTTCGTTCTCGCGAAGCGTACACCACAGTCGGGAAATCCACCACGACCGCGTCCCAAACACCCGACGCAACCTTGCGCAAGGCATGGGCCGGATTTGCCTCGGCCTCCAGTGAAACCTCCGCCACGGACGACTTCAGTGCCTCGGACGGGACGGGATTTGTGCCGGTCAGATCCGTCACGGCCAGGGGCGGAACTGCCACGTAGCCGAGAATCACCCCTCTGTGCTGTTCGACGACTTCCGTTTTGTGCACAACCACGCGCAACGGGCGAGGTTGGCGGCGCCAGGAAACGGGCAGTATCAACCACACCGCCACCAGGGCCGCCAGCGTCAAGGCCAGGATAACGAACTTGCCTAGCAGAGTCAGGCGCATGGCGTCCTTTTACTGCTGTTGTTCGATCGTCGGAGGCTCGGTCTGGGTTTCTTCCGCGGTTCCCTGCAGTTGGCGCGTGGACTCTGCCGCGGGCAGTAAACCGAGTTGGCGCTGGTATTCCGTGTACTCGTTTGAGACGGCCAGTTGCGCGGCCTGAAGTTCCACCTGCGCCAGTTGGGCCTGCGTCGACCTTCCGCTGACCTCCAGCATACCCTGGGCCTTGGCGAAGCGCTCGTCGATGCGTCTTCCGACGTCCTCGAGCACGTTGGCGTCGTCTCCGACTTCGAACGACTGCCGCAGTTGCGCCATCTGCTCCAGCATGGCGGATTGCTTGTTGCGGTTGATCTTCTGGATGGCGACCTGTGTCCGGCGCTCCACCTCGCGCTCATAGGCGTCCAGCAGTTGCTTCGCCTGATCCCCCGCCTGCTGGGCGAGTTCCAGTTGGCGCTCCTTGTCGGGGATGGAGATCTCTATGTTCTTCTTGCGCGCGATGAGGACTTCGGCGGCTTGGCGTGTGGCTTCACCACCCCGAACGGCGGCTATAATCTGCGGTTCCAGATTCGCCAGTTCGGCTCTTGCGGAGTCCAGGTCGGCCTGGGCCATATTGCGCGCGCCGAGTGCGCTGGCCACGGCCATACGCATCTTGGGAATCTTGGCGCGCATATCGCGCATCAATTGCTTGAGTGTGAGTTCCGGATCCTCGGCGTTCTCGAAGAACGCGCCCCAGAATCCGCGCCATATCCGAACGAACCAATTGCCAAACATCGTCTTGACACCGCTTTCTGTGCGTGATGATCGTGGGGAGGCAACAACGCCTCCCGACATGTCATACGCGCCCGACTGCTCCGTGGTTACGCCGATACCGGGTCGGATTACGGATTTGATGTTTCGGGCGCGGTGGTTTCAGAGTCCCGGGCAAAAGTTACAACCCGGCTTGCCGTCACGGGAACCGGTTTCCCTTTCCGCACGGCGGGACGGAATTTCAACCGGTTGACGTAATCCAGTGCCGCGTCATCCAGGCGTTGATCACCGGCGGACTGCTCCACGGTGGCATCTTGCACATCGCCGTGTTCGTTGACAGTGAAGCTGACCCGCGTCACGCCTTCCACCCGTTCCTGCCAGGCGTCCGTCGGATATCTGAGAACAGGATTGTTGATCTGCGCCAGTTCGCGCTCGGCAGAAGCACTGTTCGGGGATGCGGCGTTCTTCTGAACCGGTTTTGAGGCGGTTGGAGCAGGCGCCGGCTTGGGTAACGTCACCGGCGGCTCTACCTGCGCTGGCACCGGAGGTTCCATCGGTACCGTTGCCTGCGGAACCGGGGGGCTGGCCGACATCGGCGGCGGAACTTCCACCATCGATACCTTTCCGCCGACCGGCGCCTTGCTCGTAGACGTTGCGACGGGTTGGTCCGCCGGCAGGGTGTCCGGCGACGGCTCAGCGGTTTTCACGCCCATCTGGTAGGCAAACCACACAACAATCCCGCATACCGCCAGAATGGGAAGTAGAATCCAAGTCAGGTTGGAGTCATGCCGGGATCGTTTTGAGCGCATCGCGGTTTCTTCGTTGATCAGTGAACGTTTCGGTTGCATACCTGGATTATATACGGTTGATTCACACCGGGAACGACTGGAAGGTCCTTGCTTCGAACCTACTCGCCGTTCCCCGGCTGACGGTGTGATTACAGAAGTTTCGTCAGGTTGTCCACGATGACCTTCTTGGGTTGCGCGCCGACAATCTGACCAACGCGCTGACCACCCTTGAAGAACATGAGGGTCGGGATGCTCATGATGCTGTACTGCGAGGCAACGCCCTGGGATTCATCAACGTTGACCTTGACGACCTTGACCTTGCCGGCCATTTCCCGCGCAATTTCATCCACAACCGGGGTCAGGATATTGCACGGGCCGCACCACGGCGCCCAGAAATCCACCATCACCGGCACGTCCGAGCCAATCACCTCGTCCTGGAAAGTCGCATCCGTCACGGCCTTGACATCACTCATTTGTCTGTTCTCCTTGTTTCGATTATTGTCGGTCTACTCTTCACAGCATTGTATACACGTCAGCCAGGTCATAACCTGACGCATGGCCAGGCTCCGGTGACTGACGGCGTTTTTTTTGTTTTCGTCCAGTTCCGCCATGGTCAGCCCAAGGTCGGGCAGGAAGAAAACGGGATCATATCCGAAACCGTTGTTTCCTCGCGGTTCCCGCAGGATGATCCCCTCAACCGCCGCCGAGGTTTCCCAAAGCGCTCCGCAAGCGTCGGCTACACAGGCGGCGCACACGAACCTCGCCGTTCTCAAACCATCGGGAACGTCCGCCATCCTTTGCAACAAGAGCGCTATCCGGTCGGTGTCACTGGCATGTTCACCCGCCCACCGACGTGATTGCGTTCCGGGTTGGCCGTTCAGTGCGTCCACCACCAGGCCGGAATCGTCGGCCAGTGTCATCTCTCCGGTGGCTGACGCAACGGCGAGGGCCTTGATGCGCGCGTTTTCGGCGAAGGTAGCCCCCGTTTCCTCGATGTCCGGTAACTCCGGTGGAGCGGCCCGAACGACCCACCCACTGTCCGCGAACATCGCCCGAATTTCCCGAATCTTATGGGCATTGCTTGTCGCGAGCGTCAGCGACCGACAATTCTTGTCACTTACTGATGACCTTTGGCTCATCTCTTGCGTTCCGTGTAACTCATTCCGCCGCCAACGCCTGCTGTTGCCCATCCAGCAGTGCGCGGATACCGATTCCCGCCTGGTCCAGCAGTCTGTCCAACTGGTCGCGTCCAAAAGGCGCTCCCTCGGCGGTTCCCTGAACCTCGACAAACGCGCCGCCCGACGTCATCACCACGTTCAAATCCACCGACGCGATCGAATCCTCGGAGTAATCCAGGTCCAGCAGTGTACGTCCGTTCACGATGCCTACACTGACGGCGGCCACGGCGGCCAGCAGGGCGGACTGCTTGACTGCCCCCGTGCGTATCAAACCACTGATGGCATCGACGAGAGCAACATATGCGCCTGTGATGGATGCCGTGCGGGTTCCGCCGTCGGCCTGTAGAACGTCGCAGTCAATCGTGATCGTGCGTTCACCAAGAGCCTTCAAATCAACCACGGCGCGTAGACTTCGGCCTATGAGACGTTGTATCTCCATGCTTCGACCGCTCGGTTTCAGCGTTTCGCGAGGGGTGCGAGTATGGGTGGATCGCGGCAACATAGCATACTCCGCGGTTACCCAACCCTGCCCGCTGTCTTTCAGGAACGGCGGCACGCGGTTTTCAACGCTCGCGGCGCACAGCACGTGCGTATCGCCCATCTCAACCAGGCAGGAACCCTCCGCGTGCTTCAGGCACCGGCGCGTGAAACACAACGGACGGATTGCGTTGTCGGGACGTCTGTCTTTTCGTTCGAAAGTCACCGTATTGTTCCTGTCGCTCCTCTGATAACGGGTGCGTCACCGCCCCCTGAATGGTAGGGAACACGGCCCCCGGTCTTCAAGATTCCGCCGCTTGCCCAAGCGCTAACATGCGTGTGTAGCTCTTCTGATTTCCGGCCGTTATTCGAACTATGGCTCCCAAATCCGATCCACAGATATACCTCATCAAAGGCAAGGATCCGGTGCTTTGCGCCGAGATGACCGATAAGGTCGTGGCGCAATTCATCAATCCGGCGTTCCGCGATTTCGATCTCGACCGGATGGACGCTCGTGAATCGGATGCCGAGCGTATCCTGGCCGCGGCGGGAATGGCGCCGTTCGGGTCGTCCCGGCGCGTCACCGTGGTCCGGAACGCCCTGGAACTGCCGGCGGACACACTGGACGCACTGGAGAAGGGACTGCCCGCGATACTCGGCACGCTATCGGTCGTCGTGTTTGAAGCCAACGAAGTGGCATCGAAACCGGGCGCCGAACCGACCGATCGTAAGCGCGGTCCCGCGCGCGTGTTGCAGGTGCTGACCTCACTTGCCAAGTCGCGCGGAGTGGTGCAGACGGCCGATGCATTGCACGAAGATCAAGCCCGGGCGATGCTTGTGCAGTTGGCGAAGGAAGCCGGCGTCGAGATTCAGCCTGCCGCGACTGGACAGATTATCGAGCGAATTGGATTGGATACCGGGCTGTTGCGCACCGAGGTCGGTAAACTCATCGACTACGCGGGTCCGGGCGGGCAGATTACGCGCACGGACGTGGAAGCCGTGGTCCCGCCCAGCGCCGAATACAGTATCTTCCGTATGCTGGATGCCGTGGCCGGCGGACAAACCGGCATCGCCGTTGCCACTTTGCAGGGACTGCGCGGCAACAACGAGCCCGTACAACGGATACTTGCCATGCTCAGTCGGCAGTTCCGGCTCATCTGGCAGGCCCGGCTGGAACAGGATGGAGGGAATGCCGTTGACCGCATGCCGGCCGAGCCGAACCTTCGGGCGCAGAAGGAATTCACACAGAGGAAGGCAAGGGCTCAGGCAAAACGGTTCGACTGGCCGGACCTGCGCCGTGCCTTTCGCCTGATACTGGAAACGGATCTTGCCCTGAAAGGCATCGAGGACGCCACCACGGACGATGACGAGACGCTGGAGATGCTGGTCGTCGCGTTGTGCCGAAGGTAAAGAGAAAGAGGCCACCCGGAAGGGTGGCCTCAAATCTTACTGCTTCGTCGTTGGAATTACTTCCGGCGGCGAATCAGAGGCAGGACGCCGAGGCCGAGCAACGCGAGCGTTCCGGGTTCCGGAATGTTCGTGATGCCGCCGCCGGTGACGTCACTGCTGAACGTGCCCTGGGCGGGATTCTGCGGATTCGGCGCATAGGTTCCGGCAAAAGTAATCCAGCCGGCTGTGCCAAAGTCGTAGAATACCGGGTGCTCCGGGCCGGTCAACTGAGCCAGATGGCCGGTGGCGGAGCCGACACCCATGTTGTTGAACACGATGTCCATGGACAGCGTGCCGTAGGAAACACTCCAGTCACCATTGGGTCCCGGCGGTGTGTCCCAGATGCTGTCCATATCGTTGTCGTACCAGATCCGATAGTTGCCATCGTAATGAACCGTCGCACCACCGGGAACCGGGGTAACGGACATCACGGTGCCGTCCATGAAGAAACGGTACTTCGCCAGGTCAGCATTCAGCAGTTGCGGGTCGCCAGGCAGGTTTTCAGTCCACGACGTGAAGATTCCCGGAGGAGCAACGTTGAACGAGTCACCCACTTCAGCAATGAGCGGGTTCATGTTGCCCGGACCCTTGACGTTGTTGACTGTTCCCTGGAAGCCGGCGATCCAGGCAAAAGCCGAATTCGGGGCCAACAGCATAACTGCGGCCGCGATGAGCAAGTACTTGCGCATAATGTCACCTTCCTTTGAAGATAGCGCGCTCAGAGACACACGAGGGTTATGCAACGCCTAGCGGAACGCGCACTAAGCCCCGTTCACACTTAATCTATGCACAATCCGGGCCATTTGGTTCCACAATCGGCACGCTGGAACACATTCAGACACGTTTTTTCTCACGTCACATGCGCCTTCCTTCTGAACAGCGTACCCACCTGAACAGCACGATCCACTTGAACGGGCGTTTCGCCGACAGCATATACCAAAGGTATGGAGCGACAACGGCTTCCGGGGTGTTCCATTGTTGGACGGCGGTGCTTCGCCACGGCGCCTACGACCACAAACCTTAAGGAGTAACACCATGGACACGGATATCCGAACTCTTAGACGAACGATTGACGATCTTCTACTGCGGGTGGAATTGCTGGAAACCCGCATCTCGATGTGCGAGGACTATGTACGAGACCAGGAAGCGCGCAAGGAAGCCGAGGCCGACCCCGACGCCAAGCGGTCGTTCCGCCATGCCTGATTTCTGCTCGCGTGTCATAGAATAACGCAGGCAAGATACAGGCCACGTGAAAGGACACGCAGATGGTTAACGCAGGCAAACTCGACTCATTCCGCCGGATTCACTTCGCCGTCACACCGACTCCGCTGGAGCCGCTGGAAAACCTGGGCAGGGAATTGGGAATTCCGAACCTCTGGGTGAAGCGCGACGACCTGACCGGTTTCGCCGGCGGTGGCAACAAGGCGCGCAAACTGGACTGGCTGATTGCCGATGCCCAGGACAAGGGTTGTGACTACATCGTTACCACGGGTGGACGCCAGAGTAACCACTGCCGAATGACCGCCGCGGCCGCCAGCAAACTCGGCATGGGCTGTTCGCTGGTTCTCGGCGATCCCGATCCGGGCAACCGCGCGGGCAACCTGATCATGGACGTTATCTTCGGCGCGAACCTGGTCTTTATCGGGGAAGCGAACCTGGAACAGATGCAGGACGGAATCGACGCCGAGATTGCTCGTCTGCGCTCGGAAGGTAAAAATCCGTACATGATTCCCGTCGGCGGCGCCACTCCGCTTGGCGGCGTTGCTTTCGTTGATGCCGCGCGTGAGTTCGCCCGTCAGATCGAGGGCAGGAATATCGACACCCTCGTCATTGCCGTCGGTTCCGCCGGCACATCCGCCGGTCTTGCGCTCGGCCTGAAGATATTCGCTCCGCACGTGCGCCTTGTAAGTATCAGTGTCAGCCGTTCCATCGATCGCCTGCGCCAGTACATCGCCGACAAGGCCAACGCTTCCGCCGAGTTGATGGAAACACCGATTCGCGTCACCCCCGACGACTACGAACTGCACGATGACTACATCGGACCCAAATACGGTGTGCCCTCGGATGGCGCACTGGAAGCCATCTACATGACGGGTCGCACCGAAGGCCTGCTCTTGGATCCCGTATACACAGGCAAAGCCATGGCGGGCCTCATCGGCCTCGCGAGGCAGGGACGCTTCGCAAACAGCAAGGGCGTCGCGTTCTGGCACACCGGCGGATTCCCCTCGCTGTTCGCCTTCGAGAACGAAGTGGCCGCGTACAAACCCTGACACCCGGGAATGCCAATCTACCGATTGGCGTAGAGCCTACTGCCGGTCAGGAGACCGGCGATCCCGGGATGCCTGCCCCTTGCCCCCGGACAAACGCGCCTCCCCGTTGCCTTACTATATGGAGGTTGATATCTCAAGGTGCGACGCGAAGTTTCGAAAAAGCGCTGTCAAAACACCTTTCACCAAAAAGAAGGGGCGCGAAGCACGAAACGGGAACTTGCACGCTCGGGTACCGACACGGTAACCGACCCGGCAACCGGCACGGATAGCGGCGATACGCGCGCGCGTTCCCAGAATCAGATGTCAGAACCAGAAATAGAAATAGAATCAGAATCACACACTCTCCCCCTTTCCCCCTCAATGGGTCATCCGGAGCCGGACAGGGAGTGTATGTGATGAATCATTGTATAAATGCCATCCGGACCCGAACAACACGCTCTTCGAACGGTTCCGGGAGGCGTACCCGAAGAAGGTCGGCCGCTTGGGCGCCGGTTGTCGAGGACCGTGAGGATGTTACAGCCGGACCGACTACCCGTGCCCCCGGGTGCTTGAACACTGCGTCCAACGCATCCCTGGAATCGATGGAACCCGTAAGAGTGTTTCGATGTTAAACGATTGAGCATTCAAATGGGAACACGCTACCAGGGAACAACCGAAGATATCCGGGCGCTGAACGCCTTCATCAAGCTGATGCGGGCGGCCGAGTCGCTGACTTACCGTCTGCACAAACCGCTGTCGGAGCACGGGCTTACCGCCAGCCAGTTCGGAGTGCTGGAATCCCTTCTGCACCTGGGACCGTTGTGCCAGACGGAACTGGGCAGAAAGCTGTTGAAAAGCACCGGCAACATCACGCTGGTCGTCGACAACCTGGAGAAGCGCAATCTGGTACATCGCGATCGGGATAGCTCGGACAGAAGGTTCATCACAGTGTCCCTGACCGATGACGGACGTAAACTCATCCGGCAGGTGTTGCCGGAGCGTGTACGTCACATTCGTAACGAAATGGATATCCTGAACGCGGAAGAACAGGAAACCCTCGGCCGCCTTTGCAAACATATCGGCACACAAAATCGGGGGCACGAACTTGAAACCTGAAATCCAACGCACTCTCGCGCTCGCAGGACGCATTCTGCTGGCGTTTATCTTCTTAAAGTCCGGTTACGGTAAGATCACCGGCTGGGAACAGACCGCCGAGCACATGGCCGGTGCCGGAATGCCGCTGGTGCCTTTCTTTCTGCTGGGCGCCATCGTGCTCGAAATCGTGGGAGGCATCCTGCTGATCACCGGCTTCGGAGCGCGGTTCGGCGCCGCCGCGCTGGTGCTGTTTCTGATCCCGACCACATTCATCTTTCACGCGTTCTGGGCTGTTCCGCCCGATCAGGTGATGGCGCAACAGATGGCCTTTATCAAGAACCTGGCCATACTGGGCGGACTGCTGAACGTTCTGGCTCTTGGCGCCGGCCCCGCGATCAGCACCGGCAGTACTTCCGTTTGATCCGTTAATAAAATCCGTCAATGAAAGGTAAGAACATGAGTCAACAAACCAACCGAACAGCCAACACGTCCTATCCCGTGATGAACGCGGTGGCGAAACGCTGGAGCCCCCGCGCATTCACCGAGCGCGACGTCTCGAAGCAGGACGTGGGCAGCATCCTCGAAGCGGCGCGCTGGGCGGCCTCGTGCTTCAACGAACAGCCCTGGGCGTTCATCGTGGGAACGAAGGACGATCCGGAAACGTACGACCGAATCATGAGCACGATGGGCGAGTTCAACCAGGCGTGGGCCGGCAACGCGCCCGTGCTGATTCTGGCCGCCGCCAAGGCCACGTTTGCGCTGGACGGTCGCGATAACGCGCACGCGGTATACGATCTGGGCCAGGCCGTCTCGGCACTCGCTTTGCAGGCGACGGAACTGGGTCTCGCCGCGCACCAGATGGCCGGCTTCGATCCGGACAAGGCGCGCGACGTGTTCGGGATACCGGAAGGCTGGAGCGCCGTGACGGTTACGGCCGTGGGTTACGAGGGCTCGCCGGATACGCTTCCGGAGTCTCTTCAGGCCGCCGAAACTACGCCAAGGGAGCGAAAACCTCTGTCCGAATTCGTGTTCCGCGGAACGTGGGGCACGCCTGCCGCGGTTACCTCGAAGGCTTAAGAAGAACCATCACGATCCGGTCCTTGATCTGAGGAGGGGCCACAAGGGCGAAATCTCCCTTTGGCCCCTCGAACCGGTACACAGGCATACGGTCAGAGCCGCTGGAGCCCTTCGCGCGTTGAGGATTCGGCTGAAGCCGCCATTCAGGGGCGTTGTTTTTGTACCATTTCACGGCGTCTTCCATCGATCCCGGCGATTGAAACACAAGCACGCGTCCCATGCGCTTGTGGCGCATTCCCAACCCGACCACGATGCGGGTGGTGGCGGAATTGGTCGTGGCGGTGTCGAACACCCAGTCGGGCGGTACCGGTATCCCGCCAAGGACCTGAGGCAGTTGCGCGGAGGTGATCGGCGGACCGCTTCTGGCCATCACGCCTTTCAGCGTCGTCCCCGCTTTGTGCGCATAGAACGCGAGCACAACCATCGCCG
>JAKQQT010000531.1 GCA_029564025.1 Armatimonadota bacterium
GCCAGGGCGGCGAGCGCGAAACCGACTTCATAGGCATCAAGGTGTGGCGCGAACAGGGTGAACGCGTCAACCAGTACATGGCCAAGGGCCGACTGGTTGCCGTTGAGGGACGCCTCGAAACGCGGTCCTGGGTCGGTCAGGACGGACAGAAACGCTACGGATTCGACATCGTGGCCGATAACGTCCAGTTCCTCGACCGCGCGCCGGACGGCCAGCAGGGCCGCCGCGAGGCTCCCGACGCCGGTCCGGACACCGAGCGCCAGGACCCGCAGTCAGCGGATCCCCGCTATGCTCCGGCGGCCGAAACAACGGCTGAAATGCCCGGCGGCTACGACGCGCCGACCGACCAAAGCGGTATAGGCGACCCGTTCGCGGACGAATAACAACACCCGACTGTCTTCTTCGGTGAGCCCCCGCGCCTGCGCGCTTCAGCGCTATGGCAAACAAGCGAAGCTCGCCCTTAAGCCCAAGGAGAAATATGAGACCGAGACCACAACGCACCGGAAAGCCCTTCAAGGGTCCGCGGCACCGCAAATACTGCGCGTTCTGCGTGGATAAAATCGACTACCTCGACTACAAGAACACGGGGCGCTTGCGCCGGTTCGTATCGGACCGCGCCAAGATCCTCCCGCGCCGCATGACCGGCACCTGCGCGAAACATCAGCGCATGGTCGCCGCTTCCGTCAAGCGCGCCCGCGAGATCGCCCTGCTTCCGTACGTCGCGGAATAAAGACACAAAGGGCTGTCCGCCGTTAACACGCGAAGGACAGCCCTTACATTTTCGAACAACCAATCCTCTACCGATAGGAGGAAGACCGCCATGAGAACCGCTCGATACCTCACTCTCCTCGCGCTTGCGGTCGCACTCTCGCTCATCCTCGCCGGTTGCGGCGGAGGTGGTGGCGGGGGCGGAATCGACGCCCGCTACGTGGGGGCGTGGACCGCCGCCTGGAACACCCCGGGAACAACCGATGCGGGAACCGGCAACATCGGCGTCACAAACTCCGGCGTCGTCTCCGGTTCGCTCACCAACCAGACCACCAACATCACGTTCGACGTGTCCGGTGATCTGGCCAACAACGGAGTGTTCGTGGGCTCTTTCACGTACCCGGATTCCACAACATACACCACGCGCGGACAGATCAACATCGTTTCAGCCGGGCTTGAAGGCGTTCTTACCGTTTACAGCGCTTCCAACACGCCCCTCG
>JAKQQT010000554.1 GCA_029564025.1 Armatimonadota bacterium
TGGCAATCCGCGACGTGGAAGCCGTGGTGCATTCGCTGGCCGGCGAGAAGTTCAACATCGCCAGTCCGAAGCAACTGCAGGCGGTTTTGTTCGACAAAATGGGCCTGAAGGCCGGCAGAAAAACCAAATCCGGCTACTCCACCGACTCGACCGCGCTGGAGCAGGTCGCCGCCGAGATGGTTTCCAACGGACAGGATCCGGCCATCGTCGCCGGCATCCTCGAGTTTCGCGAACTGACCAAACTGAAGGCCACTTACACCGATGCCCTGCTGAACCTGGTCGATCCGAACACCGGGCGCGTGCATACCACGTTCAACCAGACGGTTGCCGCCACGGGCCGTTTGTCGTCATCGGACCCGAACCTGCAGAATATCCCCGTGCGCACGGGCATCGGGAGGAAGATTCGCCGAGCCTTTATCCCGGGTCCGGGCAAGGTTCTGCTGAGCGCGGACTACAGCCAGATCGAACTGCGCGTGCTGGCGCACTACACCGAGGATCCCGAACTTCTGCGCGCCTTCCGCGAGGACGAGGATATCCACCGCATCACCGCCTCGCGCATCTTCGGGGTGCCGGAGGACGCGGTGACGCCGGACCAGCGACGCGACGCCAAGACGGTGAACTTCGCCGTTCTGTACGGCCAGAGCGACTTCGGCCTGAGCGCCCAACTCAAGATTCCCCGCGCCGAGGCGAAACGCTACATTGAGCAGTATTTCGAACGCTTCCCCAGCGTGAAGGACTACATCGCGCGCACGGTGGTCGAGGCCCGCGAAACCGGCTTCGTGCGCACCCTCAGCGGACGCCGACGGCCGGTGCCCGAGGTGAACGACCGGAACTTCAACGTGCGCAACTTCGGCGAACGCGCGGCCGTCAACTCGCCCATTCAGGGCACGGCCGCCGACATCATCAAGGTTGCGATGATACGCTTGCGCGAGGAATTGCGCAAACTCGGCGACCCGGCGGTGATGCTGTTGCAGGTTCACGACGAACTGGTGCTGGAAGTGCCGCCGGACAAACTGGAAGCCACGTCACACCTCCTGCGCGAAGTGATGGAAAACGCCTGGCCGCTGAAAGCCCCGCTGAAAGTGGACGTCAAGCACGGAGGCAACTGGGACGAGATGACGGCGGATTAGGATTCGGGATTCGGGATTCAGGATTCAGGCAGATGAATGGTACCGTTCCGGATCGAACATCCTGGTCACAAGCCAACCTCTTTGGCTGACTTCAGCACGTCCGCATGCGACGCAGGCGCTTCACCGCCGCTGTGTGGTGGTCCCAGGGATCGGCTTCGAAATCAAGAATGGACCGACACGGGAAATCCGAACACTCCGAGCAGTTGCTCAGTTTCCTGTCGAACAAACAACACACGCGGATCTCACAGTCCGGGCAGTAAAGATGGTCCGATAGGGCATGACACCCGTCGCAGTGGTTCGGCTTCTGGTCGCACGTATCGCAGTCAATACCACACGGCGCAATTTCCATTAGTCATTCCCTTCAAGCAACTACTCCTTCAGGCCCGACATCACGATGCCCTGGATGAAGTACCGCTGGCCGGCGAAGAACAGGATCAGCAGGGGGATCATCACCATCACCGAACCGGCCATCAGCAGGTTCCAATCCGTGCCGCGGATCGTCTGGAACGTGCGAAGGCCCAGTTCCAGCGTCTGGTTCTCCGTGGAATTCAGGTAAATCAGGGGTCCCATCAGGTCCTTCCACGACCCGATGAAGGCGAACAGCGCAACCGTCACCAGCGCCGGCCGGCTGAGCGGCATAATCAACTTCCAGTAAATCTGCCCGTACCCGGCGCCGTCCAGGCGCGCGGCCTCGTCCAGTTCGCGCGGCAAGGTCAGGAAGAACTGCCGCAAAAGGAACACATTGAACGCCCCGGCGAAGAACGTAGGCACCACAAGCGGGTAAAACGTGTCGATCCAGCGCAGATACCGGAAGCCGATATACGACGGAATGGTCGTCACGATGCCCGGCAACATCATGCTGGCGAGCAGAAGGACGAACAGCCGGTCGCGACCCGGGAACCGCAACCGCGCGAATCCAAACGCCACGATGGACGAAGACAGCGTCGTGCCAAGCGTCGTCAGCGCGGCCAGCAAAAGCGAATTGCGGAAGAAAACGGCGAAGGTGACGTCCGTCCCCTCGATGCGCCACGTGCGGACGTAGTTTTCCCACTGCGGTATCGACGGCAGAGACCACGGATTCTGGGCAATCTCCGAACCGGTCTTCAGCGACATCACCACCATCAGGTAAAACGGTGTCAGCGTCACCACCGCGCCCAGGCAGGCCAGCACAAGGAGGGTCACGGAGGCGCGCCGTTCGTCGGTTCTGCGGGAGTGTCGCGGGGTGGCCTCGCGGCCGGTGTGACGGGTGATATCCATCTACTTAGCCTCCCCGCCTTCGTAGTGAACCCAGCCCGACAGCCGCAACTGCAACAGCGTGAAGGCCAGGATGATCAGGAACAGCACCCAGGCCAGCGCGCTGGCATAACCCATTTTGAGGTACTGGAACGCGTTCTGGTACAGATACAGCACATAGAACAGGGTGGCGTTGTTCGGGCCGCCGTTGGTCATCACGAAGCCCTGCGTGAACACTTGGAACGAGCCGATGACGCCCATCACCAGCGTGAAGAAGATGGTCGGCGTCAGCAGGGGCAACGTCACGTGCCGGAACTTGTGCCACGGGCTCGCACCGTCCACGTCCGCCGCGTCGTAGTATGTTTGGGGGATGCCCTGCAGGCCGGCCAGGTAGATGATCATCCCGCCGCCGATGCCCCACAGGCTCATCACGATCAGGCTGGCCAGCGCCGTCTTCTCCGATCCCAGCCAGTTCACGTATCCCTTCACCGGATCGGTCAGGCCCATCGCGTCGAATACCGGCGTCAGGCGCGCGGCGTCCACGATATAATTCACCAGCCCGCTTTCCGGATTCAGCAGGCGCATCCAGATCAGCGAGGCGGCCACCGCGGAGGCTACCGCCGGAATGTAATACAGCGTCCGGAACACCGCCTGCCCGCGGATCTTGGCATTCAGCAACAGCGCGAGACACAGCGAACCGATGACTCCCAGCGGAACCGAGAACAGCGTGTAAATGCCCGTGACCCGGAGGCTGGCGAGGAACCTCTCATCTTTCATCATCTCGCGGAAATTGCCGAGCCCCACCCATTGCGCCTGGCTGATGATATCCCACGACGAGAACGCGAGCAACAGCGACACCAGCATCGGGCCCAACAGGAAAACAGATACGCCCACCACCCACGGCAGAACGAACAACCGGCCGGCGCGCTGTTCGGCCTTCGAGGATGTCACCCGGCCGCTTTCACGGTCCGCCCTGGCGCCGGCCCACACCCAGCCGACAAGGCACGCGGCAATCGCCAGCATACCCGCCAGGCCAACTAGCCAGTTCAGCCTCGGGTGCCGGGGAGGATTGTTCAACTCGTCCAGTTTCGCCTGCGCTTGCGGAAGGAACGCCCGGACCGCTTTTTCCGGCGTGGCGGAACCGTTCCAAACCAGTTCCAGTTTCGGGTTGATGATGCCCTCGATCTGGGCCCAGTTGGCGTGGATCACGTCGTTGTGAACGTATTCCACTTCCTCGATGGTCAGTTTCCGGTTCTTCGGCCTCTGCCCGTCCAGCCACAGCGGCGAATCGGCGACTTTCGACAACGCCGGCTGGGCCAGCCCCGTTTGCGCCAACCGCGAAAGCCCCGGCTTGCCGGCCAGGTACTTCAGCAGGTTCCACGCTTCCTGCGGGTGGCGCGAGGCCGTGGTCATCGCGTAGCCCGACCACCCGGTCGCCACGCCCCTCAGCCCCGTCGGCCCTTTCGGCCAGGGCGCGATGTCCCAGTCGAACCGCTCGCCGATCTCCTCGCGGAAACGGGGCACTTCCCAGATGCCGGTCATGTACATCGCGATCCGGCCTTGCGCGAACAGATCGTGCGTGCTGACTCCCGAAGCCTGCAGTTCCGTGGAGGTCGGCGAAACCTTGTACTTGTAGCACAGGTCCTGCGTCAGGCGGATGGCGTTCAGCACGCGGGGATCATCATACTTCAGTTTCGTCGGCTTGAACACGTCGTCCACGAATTCGGCGCCCGAGGAGAACACGAAGTTGTTCATCGTGTTGCTGGGCCAGGCTCCGCTGTAGCCGTACACCGTTTTCTGAACGCCCCGGGTGGAATGGCGCGTCAGCCTGAGCGCGGCCGTCAGGAAGTCGCGGTGCCCGAGTTCCGGGCGCGGCGCGTAATCCCAGGACCACGTTTCGTCCGGGTACGGCACTCCCGCCGCGTCGAACAGGCTCTTGTTGTAGTACACAAGCCCGATCGGAGCGATGTCGCGGGGAAGAGCGTAGAGTTTGCCGTTGCTGGTGAACAGACGGACCAGTTGGGGATAGTACTCCGCGAGTATGACGCTTGGATCCGCCTTCACGAACGGCATCAGGTCCCTCAGCATGCCCTTCTCGGAGAACTTGGCGAACTGCTG
The DNA here is from genome assembly GCA_029564025.1 of Armatimonadota bacterium. Taxonomy (GTDB): domain Bacteria; phylum Armatimonadota; class DTGP01; order JAKQQT01; family JAKQQT01; genus JAKQQT01. The sequence continues at coordinate 4,482 of JAKQQT010000554.1, forward strand.
GCCGCAGAAGATGACGTCCGGCGTCAGCCCCGCGGCCTGCTCAATCAGCAGTTTCTGCGTGTACTCGTCGCCCGGCGGCACGCGTTCGCCGCGCACCTTCACGCCGGGGTATTCCTTCTCGAACGCCTTGATGGTGTCCTGAAGCGCCTGAATCTCCTTGAAATCGCCCCAGTACCGGAACCTCAGCGTGATTTCCTTGCCGGCGGACGCAGGTTGAGTCCACGCGAGAAACGCCAGCACGGCGCACAGATAAAACAGGCGCCTCACGGTTTCGCCTCCCGGGCGACCCAGACCGCCGCGTCCTTCCCAATCGATGGAGTTTGCGCCTTCAGAATCCCGTCGGCGCCCACCGTCACGGAATCCTCGCGCCCCGGTTTGCCGTCCCTGGTGTCCCACCAGCGCACCCGATACCGGCCGGGTTCCATATCATGCAGAATAAGCGTTCCTTCCTCAGCCGAATCGGCCCGGTTGTGCACCCAGCACACGGCATAATCCCGCGATCCCTTGCCGACCGCGCCGAGACGGTAGCCGTACGGGTTCAGCGTCACCGACCGGTAGGTCAGCCAGCCTCCGCCCGTGTTCTCCATTCGGATCACGTGCTGGCCGGCGGGCACGGGCAGATCGATCGTCGCTTCCTCTTTCCGGTCCTCCGCGGAACGGGGGAACGACCGGACGGCGGCCGGCTTGCCGTCCAGCGAAATGACCACCCTCGCCCCGGCGGCCGAAACCTCCGCGATCCTGAGCGAAAACGTGCCCGGTTGATCGAACGTCACATCGAAGTCGGCATACGGAAACAGATGCCGGTTTCCGTCGCCCTGCAGATACCGGGGCAACCACCCTCTGGCCGCCATATTCCCGGAAGGCGGAACGGCATAGGCGGTTTCCTTCGCCGCTTCCCACTCGCCGCCCGGCCCGAAGGTCAACGGCCCGCGCTCCGATGTTTCCACCTCAACCGTAATCGACTTCAGCCCCCGCTTCTCCGCCAGTCCGCACCACGAAACAAAACCGGTGGCCGACCGGTACATGCCGTACAGTTTCTGCGCGTGGACCACGGGCCAGGCCCAGTTCTGGGCCGCTCCGGCCGCCTCGCTCATCAGGCTGGCCCACAGCACGTCGCGCATGAAGGAGGCGTCGTCCGCCTGGAACCGGCCCTTGGGACCGACCTCGCCCAGGAACACCGGGCGGTCGAACTTCTGCCCGTTGAGTCGTGATGCAATCGAGATCGGGTCCGCGGTGTAAATGTGCGGTTGCCAGTAATCGAGGCGGTCCCCCAGCAGTTCGGGATACACGCCCATACTGCTGGTTACCAGATGGCGGTACGGATCTTGTTTGCGAACGAAGTCCGCCATTTCGTCGTGCCATCTGGCCGTGGTCTTCGGATTCAACCGGGCGGCGTTGGTCCACTGCACTTCGTTGAACAATTCCCACGCCATGATGCTGGGACTGTATCCCCACCGCGCGATGATGTAGCGGAATTTTGCTTTCGTGAGCGCGATGGCCCGCTCGCTGGTGAAGAACTCCTCGGGCTTGGCCAGGAAACCGCCGTTCGCCTTGTTCCACGGGTGCTCCAGCCAGTTGGAGTCGGTTTCCGCGGAGTAAGGCCCGTGGTGCTGTAGAACCATCTGGAAACGGATATCGTTCCTCTCCGCCGCCCTCACCACCGAATCCCAGCGTCGGGCGACTTCCAGCGACAGCCTGCCCAGGGGTATCTTCTTCTCCTGCACCCAGTCCAGGTTCTTGCCGTCCCAGTGGCACATCCAGATGCGCGACCAGTTTTCGCCCGCCTCGCCCATCCGGTTCAGAGCCGATTCCACCGTCACCAGCCCGTCGGCGTCCCAGGCGGTGTTGTGTCCGATGGGGTAATACGCCTTGCCGTCGTCGGTAATAAACCGCGCATGGTCGTTCGGATCGCGCCGCACAAAGCCGGGTCCGCGCGGCTCTTTGACCGTGAAGGCACTCCGGCTCAAGCGTTGCGGTTGAACCGGTTGCCCGTTGCGCGTGATACCAGCAACCTTGTGTTCTCCCGTTTGCGACGGCGTGAACCGGACGCGCCAGGTCGATCCTCCGTCGAAAAAGGCGGGTAACGGAGCTTCCTTGCCGTCCGGTTGGCGGATGGTGGCGATGACATCGTTGTCGGAGTAATCGAAGGGATTACCCGGCACGTCGGGTAGATGGAAGCGGATTTCCACCATGGCGTATGATCCCCCGGAGGACGAAGAGGAACCGACGGATTGCCCGCAAACCGGAGCGGTTACCCAGGCAAAAAGAGGCGGCAGGAGGGCGAACAGCGTGACCCACGTTTTCATGCTCTGCGATTCCGTTCGCCGCCGGCGACGGCAGGAGTGCCGCCGCGCGTTTGCGGCTTACACGAGCATGATGTTCTGTGAGGTTCAGGAAAGCATAACGGACAGAGCGTTCGTCGAAGGGCGGCCGCACACTGCTTCCGCCAATCACGACCTCCGCCAGGAACGCGGTTTCCCGGACGCGAAAACGGGCGCCCCGGAGGGCGCCCGTTTTGGAAGCAACAGGATTGCCTAGTAAAGCGGCAGATTGGCTCCGCCCTTTGACAGTTCTGTCGCGCTGGGATTACCGGCATGCGAGCCGTCCAGCGCGCCGCAATAACCGAGGCCGTTGGCCCCGTGCGGCCAGTTGCCAGCCCCGCTTTCGGGGAAGTAATAACCGAAAGGATTGTCGTTATTGATGGCCTTGATGACGACCGGGAACCACTTCGCGTGGCCGTCGGCAAACAGGAAGACCTTGCCGAGGCCGTGGAACGTTCCCCACTTCTCCGGGTTGTACGGGTACGCCTTGGTGGCGTCCTGCGTGCCTGCCACAGTCTGCCCGAACCACTCGCCGGTGGAGTCCGCCCCGGTTCCCACCGGATAGATGCCCTTTTCAAAGAGAAGGACGGTTTTTGCCGGCGCCTTGAACGAGTTGACGTTCATGGCGGTGACGTTCTGCGGGAACGAATAGGAGCGAATCGGGTTGTCCGCCTTGGCCCGTCGTGCCTCCGGCGATTTATTAGAAGGGCAGGTATACGCGCTTTTCGTTTTCACGTAGTTCCAGATGGCCAGATCCCACGTGACGTTGTTCAGGTCGATCCAATGGGGCAACTTGCCGTCCGTATCGTCTGTGTAAAGCGCAAAAGCCGTGCCCAGTTGCTTGTTGTTGCTGATACAGGTGGTCAGCATCGCTCGTTCACGTGCCTTGGCAAAGACAGGGAACAGAATGGCGGCCAGGATGGCGATAATGGCGATAACCACCAGTAGTTCGATTAGAGTAAAGGCTCTCTTTTTCATATGAGTTCCTCCGTCTCTCAGCGCGTCAAGTCGATGCTTGATCATTCAGTACTCCAGAATTCCGTGCCGTGCCGACCGGGTCGGCCTTCCATAAGGGCCATCCCTCCCCCGCGCCAGGCGGGGGAGGGACGGCGGTTCAGTATGTGAACGCGCGCGGGCTAGGGATTAGCCGCCTTCACCGCGTCCTTGAGGTCTATCGTGCCGTCGCCGTTCAGGTCGTAAGACGCCCAGAGACTGGATGTCGTCAACGGACCGGCTTTGAGGCCGCCGTACACCTTCAGGATGTCGGTGCCAGTAGCCGGGCCGGGCAACGGGGTAATGGTTGGTGTGATGGAGAGAATCACGGCGTGGATGGCTTCCCGTTGGCCGTCGTTGCGGGCCGAGATGCGGAAGTCCGCCTGCAGGTTCTGTCCATCGTAAGCGCCGAAGTTGTTGCCGGCGGCCGGGTTCAGGTAATACGTGAAGGTCTTCCACTGGTTGGTGTTGGTCTTCGTCACGTAGTTGCCTGTACCAGTGCCGATGGCTCCGTTACCGGAGGCGTACGGGTTGGTCAGCCGGATACTGTCGAATCCGTTGTTCGTCGTCTTCTCATTCATGTTGAAGTTAATGTTGAAGGCGTCCGTGCCGCGGTCGAGGTATTCAATCTGAACGTACATATCCGGAGCCAGTTTCGGTATCAACTGGGTGCTCAGGCCGGGATCAGTGACCGTGAGGCCTGCGTTTCCGATTTTGCCACGATACAGCCAGCCCGGGTCCACATCAAAGTAGATGTAGGAACCGGCCGTATTCGTCTGGCGGGCCGACGCGCCGGCCAGTTTGACGGCGGTTGTCGGACTGTCGGTAACCGTGTAGCCGTACGGGGTGATGTTGCCCTCGATCTGGCGCAGGCCGAACTCGGAGTTGGTCTCGCCAAGAATCACGCCCACTTGTGTGACGCCGGCGCCGAGGTCGATTGTTCCGAGGTTGTTGGTTCCCGAAACCACCGTAATCGGTGTGTTTTTAGTCAGGATACCCGTGCCATACGGGATCACCTTGAGGGTGGCCGTTCCGGTCGGAACGTTCTGCAAGGTGAAGTTGCCGTTGGCATCCGTGTACACACCGTGGAACGGATCCACGGAGACCATCGCGGCCTCGATTGGCCCGGAGGCCGATGCCCCGATGGGCTGACCCGTGATGGTGCCAGTGATGGTTCCCGAGGTGCCCGTGATATCATTGGCTTCCAGAGTGATCGCGAAGATCTCCTGGTCGTCATCGTTACCGCCGCGCATCATCGGAACGAGGGTGAAGCCGGTAAGAACCTTGCCGGCGTTGATGGGAAGAACATGCGCCAGCGCGGCGTTGCCCAGAGCCTGTACGGCTTTGTCGTAACGGCGGCGGTTCGGTGAGTAGAACGGGTTGTCCGTCCCCGCCCAAACCGTGCGGAAGTGCAGGTACACGTTCGCCGCGTCCTGGTTGGTGAAGTTCAACACCCAGTCCTGCGTTGTGTATTGAATCTGCTCCGTCGTTCCGTCAGCGTACTGGAACGTCACGAAGAACAGGGTCGGGTGGTCACTGCCGACGCCCGCACCGATGTTGACAAGGCTCATAGAAGAGTAGTGTCCCGGCACTACCTTGGCGGTTTGTCCGTTCGCCCGCAGAACGTTGTTGTAACCGATTTCGCGATGCGGGGTGTTGAACAGCAGACTGCCGAGGCCGGGGTATGTGGTTGTCGCGTTGGACGGGAACGTCATCGCCCCTTCGTCCATCCCGTAGTCGTTCGCGAACGAGGCGCGGCAACCGTAGTCGCCGGGCATCGTCGGGTTCGACAGCATGTCGAAGTCGTACGCGAGTTGCAGAGGCACGTTGATGGGCGTGCCGCCGTTCAACGTCAGGTTGATGACATCGGCGTTGTTGAGGCCCGGATCCGGGTTGTACTTTTTGCCGGCGGGAACGACGTGTCCATCCACGCGTGCCTGTTTCGTCACGCCGGGGATGAAGGCGCCCACGCCAACCGTAAGGCCGGCCGGAATGCCGCGGAACACGGCGACACCGTTCGCGTCTGTCTTGGTGTTGTAGAACTCGCAGTTAACAATCGCGCCGACGGCCGGGGTGTTGTCCGCGTTTTTCACAACGACCTGGATGTCGCTGGAAGGCGGTTGCTGGGTAACGGTTTCCCAGGCCACGGCGAGAACCGACGGATAAACCCGCGGATTCTTGGCTTCCCAGAACGAAACGTACTTCAAACTCTTGGCCGGGTTGACAGGGAGTTTCAGGGCATTGAGTTTGATTGTGCCGCGCTCGCCGGTTGTCCACGAGAAGTTTGCCTCGCCTGAGCGGCTGTGCCGTCCGCGCATGATCAGGTAGGGCAATTCGTCCGGAGACGGGCTACCAAACCAGTCGGAGATGGCCAGCACCTTCTTCTCGGTGCTTCCGTCGGCATAGTACAGGGTGGCTTCAACGTTGGTTGAACCCTCGATGCCGGACTCGACGAAGTACACGTTGGTGATTTGCGTCGGCGGCGCCAGGAACTGGGCTCCCTGCAGGATGGCCGCATTGCGCGTGCCGCCCGCCGGGTAGCCGGCTCCGGCCGGGTTGGCCAGGACGGCCGTGTCCACTATGTCTCCGAAGTCGAACGGCAACGCTGAAGGCGCATCCGGGTCGACCAGGTAGGTGTCATTGCTGACCGTGTTGGCGCCGGGAACGTCCGGGCTGAACAGCCCTGTCGGGATGTATTCGCGTCCCAGCATCCAGCCTGTGGCCGTGAAGTCGCCGTAGTTGGCGTCGGTGCTCACCACGTCCCAACCCGGACTGGGAAGAGGATCGGTGACAACCGGGATCGGCGCCAGGAACTGGAAGTTCACGGTGGCGTTCTGCCCGGCCGTCATGGTAATCGTGGTGCTTTTCGCCGCGTAGTTGGCGGGCTTGCTGGCCGTAACCGTGGCCGAGCCGGCCGGCACGCCGTTGAAGACGTAGGTGCCGGTGGCGTCCGTCACGATGCTGTAGGTCAGGTACTGAACGACGGCGCCCTTCACCGGCGCGCCGGTCGGGCCCGTAACCGTTCCGGAGATGGAGCCCCGGGGTATCGGTGTGTCGATCGTGTCGGCGCAGAATCCGAGGATATAACCCTTGGAGATCGTTCCGCTACCGGGTCCGCTTTCGATGCCGCCGAACGAAAGGCTCGACAGCGCCCGGTTTTTATTCACCGGGATCGCGCGGAGATACACGTTGAAGTTGATGGCTTCGGTTCCGCCGTTGGCGATGTTGTACAGTTTGTCAACGGTGAAAGCGATGATTTCGTCCTCAAACGGGCCGACCTGGCCGTTGTTGAGCATGCCGGGGCTGAAGCCGTACAACGCGTTTCCGCTGGAAGTGGTGACCACTTCCGAGCCGTCTGTGTAGTTGAGGGTGGCAGTCGTGTAGTAAGGCTGTTCACCGGCCACCTGCAGGACGTAGATTGTGGTGTAGTGAGCGTTCGGGAACGGGATGACCGCGTTCTCCGCCTTCACGATGTTATTTTTGCCGTTGATCGTGGGCGGGAAGTGGATCTTCAGGTTCTTGGAGAGGTTCGGTCCAACCGTCGCTCCGGCCGGAAGAGGCGTGCTCGTGTCCCACACGGCGTCGCTTGCGGGCAATTCGTCGGCGGGCAGTGCCCGGCTGTCGGCATTGGCGTTCGCCTGTCCGATGAAGTTGTCGGGACCGGCGATGAAGTCCATGTTGTAGGCCGGCATACGCGACGTCACGTTGGTTACGGGAGTCGTCAACGCCACATTCTGTGTGACAACACCGGTGAGGCCAACCACAATGCCGGTAACCGTCTGCGGGGCGTATTTGCCCGGGTGGGAGGCCGTGATTGTGTAGGTTCCGGCGTCCAGTCCGGTGATCAAGTACACACCGCTTGCGTTGGTAACGGTGGCAGTGGAGACGAACGGAGCCGGATTGCCGGCGTCAGTGGGTCCGCTAAGGCTCACAAGCGCGCCATCCAGTGCCACGGCGCCGGCGGTGATGGTGCCGGTCAGCGAAGCCAGAGGCTCATCAAGGACCTGGAGTTCATTGAGCCCCCAGGCGTTGCTTGTGTTACTGCTGGCCATCACGCTGATGCGCACGTAGCGGTATGTTTGCGCGCCGATGTCGATATAATCGTTGGCGCCTCTGGGTTGCGGATCTGTGGTTTGGCGGGTGTATACCGTTTGCCAGTCACCCGAGCCGTAATCGAAGGAGTTGGGATCGGTGTCAACCGTGTTCGCAACTTCCACGTTGAATGCGGTGGCGTGATCGGCAGGCCAGTTGAGGCGCAGATACTGGAACGAAACCACGGCGCCGAGGTCGACGCCGACGAAGTCGTTGACTCCATTCGGCGTGCCTGCGTTGGTCCATGCGGTCGCGTTGTTGCCGTCCGTGAGGTTGGCGGTCATATCCGTGCCGTTTCCGATAACAGGGCTGTTATAGGAGGCAAAGCATGGTTTCCCCAGCGCGATGTTGGCCGCATTGGCGCTGAGGGCCGGCCAGAATGCGAGCAACAGCAACGCAAAGAGGCCGGGCAGACATCTTGAATGAGGGTGTCTGTTCATGACAGGCTCTTCCCTTTCTGATTCCTTTTGATGATCAGGTGTTCCCGGCGTACCGGGAGTTTGCCAACGTTTGTGTCGGAACGAGCGATGGCGGGGTGGAAGTCCGCGCTCGTTGCCATCATTCGGGCGCCGTGTCCGTGTCCCGGATTCCGATTTGGAACCGGCGGGACAGCCAATGTCCGGATCAGCGCCTTTCCTGCGGATAATTGGCAGTGTTATGAAATAATCGCATTCGAAACCCGTGTTGCGAGTCCGTCGGCGTTCTCTTTGGCCGTTGGATCGCGCGGTGGTTCCGGCAGTAGGTCAGGGTCGGACGCGGTTGACGCCCGAACGACGAGGGGAGTGTCCAACAGCACGTGGCGGATGGGCAGTGAGGGAGTTCGCATTCGTTCAAGAAACATGCGGGCGGCGTAGTATCCGATTCGTTCGAACGGTTGCCGCATGGTGGTCAGGAGAGGCTTGTGCATTGCCTTCGGTTCGATGTCGTCGAATCCGATGATGGCCAGATCGCCCGGAACGGACCTTCCGGATTCGTTAACCGCCCGCAACAGGCGCCACGCGAGGATATCATTCACCGCGAAGACGGCAGTAGGGCGATTGGGATGA
>JAKQQT010000568.1 GCA_029564025.1 Armatimonadota bacterium
CCGAATACCCCGGTTGCTCCATCCCGGGCATCCGCAAGGTGGACGTCAGCCGCGCGGCGGTGTACGGCGCCAACCTGTCGATGAACCCGTTCAGCAACTTGGTGGTCTCCGCCGAATACGCGACAACTGATATGTTCGAGCGTGGCAAGACCAACATGTTCAACAACGACGATTCCATCTTCAGCCGCAGTCTGAAGGATGCCATCGACGCCAAGGCTCAGTTCTCCATCAAGGGAATCGAACTCGGAGCCGGCTACAAGAAGGTCAATCCGTACTTTGCCGCTCCGGGTAGCTGGGGCAACATTGGACGGTGGAAGAACCCGACAAACATCCAGGGCTACAACGGAACCGTGGCATTCAAGCTCGGCGACCGCCTTACCCTGAATGGTGGTTACGACAAATACGAGTCCATCGTTGCCGGTACGCGCACGTACACCGGCGGCTCCGTGGGCCTGAACAGCAGTTACTACTCCGATCCTCTGCGCGATGACAAATCCACCAAGATCGAAAAGTGGAACGCTGGTGTGACCCTCGGCCTGTTCAAGGCCAGCAGTCTGGCCCTCGGTGTTGAAACCGTTAACACCACTCCGGGTCTGGACCTGAACCCCGGCAAGCATGAAGCGGAAGAGACCATCTACAACGTTGGCTTCGGCCACAAGATGTCCGACAACGCCAGCTTCAAGCTGATCTACCAGATCATGGACTACAAGGACAACAAGGCCGGCTTCCTGTACGGCGGCGAAGACGCCAAGGGCAGTGTGGCTGTTGGCCAGTTCACCGTGAAGTTCTAACAAGAACCGATCGGGAAGTAATCAGGAAGCCCCCCGTTCCGTGAGGAACGGGGGGCTTCTTTGATGATGGAAAGTGGAAGGTGGACGATGGAGGGTGGACGTTGGAAGGGCAGGGGCAATTCGTGAATCGCCCCTGCCCGACTGATACCTGACACCCGTTATCCTTTAACCGGTTACAGCACGCCCAGGTACTCCTGTTCTTCCCAATCCGTTACGTAAGCGCGGAAGCGATTCCACTCAATGCGCTTGTTGGCAATCAGGTTTTTAAACACGTGGTTTCCGAGCGCGCGTCGCAGAAGTTCGCTGGATTCCGCGGCCACAATGGCCTGGTCCAGGTCTTCCGGCAGAGTCTTGATACCCTGTTCCCTGCGTTCTTCTTCGGTAAGTCGGTAGAGGTTACCGGTGCTGATTGGCGGGCATTCGTAACCCTTCTCGATGCCGTCCAGGCCGGCGTGCAACATCACGGCGAACGCCAGGTACGGGTTGCAGGCCGGATCCGGGCTTCGCAGTTCCAGGCGCGTCGCCTTCTCCTTGCCGGGCTTGTAACCGGGGATGCGGATAAGGTCGCTTCTGTTGCGTACAGCCCACGAGACATACACAGGAGCCTCGTAACCCGGCACCAGGCGCTTGTACGAGTTGATCCACTGGTTCAGCACCAGCGTTATCTCCGGGATATGCTTCATCAGGCCCGCGATGTATTGCTTGGCGACCAGTGAAAGGTGGTTCTCGTCGCTCGGATCGAAGAACGCGTTGCTCTCCCCCTTGAACAGGCTCTGGTGCACGTGCATGCCGCTTCCGTTCTGTCCGGCCAGCGGTTTCGGCATGAACGTCGCGTAGGCGTCGTTCGCAAGGGCGACTTCCTTAACCACCAGGCGGTAGGTCATCGCGTTGTCGGCCATTGTCAAAGCGTCAGTATAGCGCAGGTCGATTTCGTGCTGGCTGTTGGCGACTTCGTGGTGGCTGTATTCCACGCCGATTCCCATTTCCTCCAGCATCATCACGGTTTCGCGCCGCAGGTCGTGCGCCACGTCGAGGGCCGTCTGGTCGAAATAGCCGCCGGTGTCCAGGGGCGTCAGGTCGTCGGCGCTCTTGAAGTAAAAGTACTCCAGTTCGGGTCCCACGTAGAAAGCGTATCCCATATCGGCCGCTCGTTTCAGGGCGCGTTTCAGAACGTAACGCGGGTCGCCTTCGTAGGGGCTCATGTCATGCGCGTTCAGGATGTCGCAGAACATGCGCGCGATGGGAACGTTGCTCTTGAAGGGAAGGACGACGAATGTGGAGGGATCCGGCAACGCGATCATATCGGATTCATCGATACGCGCGAAGCCCTCTACCGACGAACCGTCAAATCCCATGCCTTCGTCCATGGCATTCTTCAACTCGCCGACGGGAATCGACACGGATTTCAAGAATCCCAGGATGTCGGTGAACCAGAGTTGCACGAACTCGATGTTCAGTTCCTTCGCCTGCCGCAACACGTAATCTTTGTCTTTGGTGCTCATAGGTCTCCTTTCAGCAGATGGGCGATGATACAGGGCCGGCACCGCTACCGGCCGTCTATCGCAGTATAAGTCACCAATGTTTCCGGCTTGTTTCGGAAAGAAACGGCTCTTCCGGAGTGTAAAAGGGGTCGATTGGTGGCGGAACGCCCGACGTCGCGTTGCTGTTATGTGAATTCATGTCGTATAATCACTGCGTCAGATGGGGAGCCAAACGAATAAGCAACTGGTTGCATAGAGGAAGCTGAGAAACCCGGCCCTGTCAGGATATGGCCACCCGGGCCGGGTGGAGCCATTGGTGGAACCGGCCTCTACGGGGATTGCCGTGCCACAATCGCAATCCCGTTGAGCGAAGCCTTACGCTTCGCGGAAAGGACCCTGCCATGCGCTCGCTTTTCTATGCCGTCCTTTGCGGTATTCTCCTTTCCATTCCTGCCTCCGCTGTTCCACCAACGGCTTTCACCTTTCAGGGGCAGTTGACAGATCCTCTCAAGAAACCCCTCACGGGTTCCTATGTCATGTTCTTCACCCTTTACGCCTCCGAAACGGGAGGTTCTGAGGTTGCAGAATCAATTACCAAGCCCGATGTTGCCGTGGAGAACGGTGTGTTCAGCGTGTCTTTGGACTTCGGCTTCAACGTTTTCAACGGGGAACGGCGCTGGCTGGAGGTAACGGTGGGGACGGACGTGATGACGCCGCGCGCCGAAATCACCAACTCACCATATGCCCTGTTCGCCCACAAGGCGCAGTCGGTTCCGTGGAGCGGCGTCACCGGCGTCCCAACGTCTTTCCCGCCTTCCGGAACAGCCGGCGGAGACCTGAGCGGGACATATCCGAATCCAACCATCGCCGCGAACGCCGTTGGCAACACGAAACTGGCGCTGAACGCGGCCTCGCTGAACAGAGTCTCCGGCGGCGCGATGACCTCCTCGGGCGGCAACATCGGCATCGGCACCACAACGCCCGGCTTTCCGCTGACTTTCTCTGACAC
>JAKQQT010000591.1 GCA_029564025.1 Armatimonadota bacterium
CTGAGGATTGAGGGCTACAACGACATGGAGCCGATTCCGGAACCGGCGACGCTGGCCCTGCTGGCCGGCGCTTTGCCGCTCCTCGGCATCCGCCGCAGGAAGTAACCGACGCATATCGCCGGTTAAAACGCTTTCGGGGCATCCGCAAGGGTGCCCCGATTACTCGTCCGCACGGCGTTGCCCGTGGTTGCTTGGGATTCCCGCTCGCTTACTCCGGAAGCTCGTCGCCCGGGCGGGGCGGCTCGCCGCCTTCGCGGTCCAAGATGCGCAGAAACGCTTCGGTGTCCGCCGTGGCCTGCCGCTCGGCGAAAAACGCCTCCGTCTGCATCGCGGCCACTTTCTCTGCCGCCGCCACGACCAGGAACTGGTTGATGCTCGTACCGTCCTGTTCGCTGATCTTCGCAATCGCCGCCTTGAGAGAAAGCGGCAGTCGCAAGGGATAAGTTCCCGTTCTCGTCATCATCTTTTCCTCATCAGAGCCTCGCGAGGCAACAACACGGCTATGCCGAACCTCTGTGGAGCTCTGCCGTAATCCTTGACATTGAATGTGACGATCGCCTCGGCCTGACCGTTCACGGCCGCCTCCAGGACAATCTCGTCAGCCGGGTCGCGTAACTGAGGGCGCCACCGGAAGCGCGGAAGCACCGGTTCAACGATTGCGATCAAACCGTTGACGAATGCCATCACCTCTCCCTCGCTGAGGCCCGATGCAAGGCGATGCTCGGCACGAAGACACACCGTTTCATACTCCAAGGCCAACGCCACGGTCAGCAACAACGTGATCTGCCCTCTGCTCGCGAGACGTAACAATTCAGCGGATGCGCCCGTGGGTGAACGCATTGCGGCAACGACGACGTCTGTATCGAGCAGTAGCCTCATAATGAAATGATATCACATCACTTGTGATATTGCAAGAGAGTGCTCTGATACGTTCCTCGCCGGTGAAAACGCCTTCGGGGCATCCGTATGGATGCCCCGATTGTCCGTAGTATGGAGAGGGCACGGCATGCTGTGCCCCTACCCGAATCCTGAATCCTGAGTCCTACCGGGGATACGCGCTGGGCACGCCGCCGTCCACGTTGATCACGTTGCCGGTTGTTTTGCAGGACAGGTTCGAGGCGAACCACGTGATTGCCGCCGCCACGTCGCAGGGCTCGACATCCGCGCCCAGTGTGGTCCTCTTGCGGTAGTATTCGTCCAAGTCCTCCGGAGCGACTCCGTGGGCCTGCGCCCGTTGCGCGCGCCATTCACTGCTTCGGCCCTCGCCGCCCTGCGATACCGGGCCGGGATTGACAGTATTCACCCGGATTCCCATCGGGCCGCCTTCCTCCGCCAGGCACCGCGCCAGGTGCATGATCGACGCCTTGGCCGAGGAATACGCGCAGGAGTTCCGGCTTGGCGCGAGCCCGCTTTTGCTTCCCACGAAAACGATGCTCCCGCCCAGCCCCTGCGCCTTCATCACGCGGAACGCTTCGCGCGCCACCAGGAAATAGCCGCGCGAGAGGACCTCAAACATGCGGTCCCACTCCACCGCGCTGGTTTCGTCGACCGGGTGCGACGTGGAGATGCCTGCATTGTTGATGACGATATCCACTCCGCCGTAAGTGAGAACCGTGTCGCGAAACGCGCGCGCCACGGAATCCTCGTCGGTTACGTCGGCGAAAACGCCCACGGCCCGTTCCTCGCCGTAGCGTTCCTCGATGTCGTCGGCCACTTCGCTGGCCCGGTCCGCCGCGATATCCAGCACGGCGATGTGAGCGCCCCATTCGGCCAGTGTGTGGGCCACCGCAGAACCGATGCCTCCCGCGCCGCCGGTGATGAGCGCCACCCGGCCGGAGAGCAGGATGGGCGGAGGTTGCCGTCTGCGTTTCGCCTCTTCAAGCGCCCAGTACTCCACGCCGAAGGCTTCCTTTTCGGAGAGGGGCTTGTATCCGCCCATCGCCGCCGCGCCGCGGATGGCCGAGATGCTTCGCTCGCAGAACTCGCCGGTGATGCGCGCCTCGCGTTTGTCGGCGCCGAAGGTGATAACGCCCAGCCCCGGAACGGCGACCACTGTCGGATCGACGCCCCGCAACGGCGGCGAATCCGGCCGGCGGTTGCGTTCGTAATAGTCCCGGTAAGCCTGCCTGTAGGCGCCCAGAGCGGAATCCAGTTCGGCCACGAGGCTCGCGAGGTCGCCCGTGTTCGGGTTCCAGTCCACCATCATCGGTTTATACCGGGTGCGTAACAGGTGGTCCGGCGATCCGGCGCCCACTTCCCCCGCCATCGGCGCGTCGGCGCTGTTCACGAAAGCGAGCATGGAAGGCGAATCGCATACGTGGGCAATCTGGTCGCATTCGCGGCACAGCCTGCCGCGCAGGACGGGAAGAAACGCCGCCAGAAGAGCCTCGCGGTTATCGGTCGGCAAGGCGCGGTAGCGGGTGCCGCCGAACAGGCGCTTGCCGCGGCGCCTGACGGCGCTTTGGACGTATTCCTCCGCCTTCGAGGCGATATCCAGTGTTCTCTGGTAGCACTCCTCGCTGGTTTCGCCCCAGGTCAGCAGGCCGTTGTGACCCAGGATGATGCCCTTCGCGTCCGGATTCTTCTCCAGCGCCGCTTTCACTTGCATCGCCTGGTCGAAGCCCGACCTCCGCCACGGTATCCACAGAACCTCTCCCCCGAAAAGGCGTTTCGTGACGGCGCTTCCTTTCACGCACACGCCGATGGCCAGAACGCCGCTCGGGTGTGTGTGGTCCACGTGCCGCGCCGGTATAACGGCGTGGGTGGCGGTGTCCAGGCTTGGAGTGACCCGGTTGGCGTCGAACGTCAGTCGCTCGAAAAGGGGCATGATGTCGTCTTCCTTCACGCCCTTCTTCCAGCGCGCCTCCAGCCCAAGCACCCCGTCCAGGTAAACGCTCGCGAAACCGGCCCGGTCGATGGTCTTCAGGTCAACGCCGGTGCCTTTCACCCACAGCACATCCACCTTTTCGCCCGTCACGGGATCGGTCATCCGGATTTTGGCGGAGGTGTTGCTACCGTCGGTGTGGACCAGCGACAGGTCCGCCCCCAGCCGTCGCGAGCGTTCCACCAGTCGGTCCAGTTCCTTCTCGGCCTGTGTTCTTCGAACGGTTTTCGGGAGATCGTATGGCATATATGTTGAAGCCTTCAATCAGGAGGACAGACTGTCAGGGCAGGTTCCATTCACGGCGGATGTCGGCGTAGAGGGGAAGGGGTTCCTGGAAAAACCATTCCGTCTTCAGGAACAGGTCTTCCAGCACAGCGCTTCGGTAGATGCCGCCTTCCACGGAGACGGGATGATAGTACCCATCCTCACCCAGGACGTAGAATTCGGCTTGCCGGCGTGCTGTGTCCAACAGCCAGTACTCCCGGACTCCGCCTTCCTCGTATTCGTAGTACTTGTCCCCCCGATCCCGCGCACGGCTTTCGGGGCTGATCACCTCGATGACCAGGTCTGCCGGACCGTCGATGTAGTTTTCACGAAGACGACCAAGGTTCTCCGTCGCGACGAAACACACATCCGGCTCGCGCCCGGCCTTCAGTTTCATCTGAACGGGCGCGGAAAGCACCACTCCGAGACCGTGCGCCTGTGTGAATTCGCTGAGTATCGTGATCAGGAAGTTGACCAGCAACTGATGCGGCACGGATACAGGACTCATCGGCACGATCTCCCCATTCACCCACTCGGCGCGCGTGGTCTCGCCTGCCCATGCCAGGAATTCCTCGTAGGTCACGGGACCTTCCGGCACAACAGGATTCGCTTGATCGGAGTCGGGTTTCGCTATAGTCTTGTTCATCAGACAGACTCCTTCCGCTATGCACGAAGCGGCTTACCGCCCTCATTTTACCACGGTTAACGCGAAACCACGCGAGACTTGCGCATCAGTCCAGCGGAATCGGTTCGATGCCGGTCGCTTCGCAGAAGGCGATGAGTTCCGCGATGTAGTCGCCGGGTACGGCGTGGATGTGGTTCGCGCTGTAGTGCCTGGCCAGTGTATCCACGCTGATGTCGAACTTCGCCCAGATATGCGGCCAAGTGTAGCTTGTTTGTCGTGCCAGTGCCTCATTGGCTTCCCAGCCGAGGTCCACGAACGAACCGGTGAACATATGCATCCGGTAATCGCCACTTTTGCGCGTGATGCGGGCGTAGGTGACCTTGTCGCACGTGCCGGCATAGAACTGCACCGAGGCGCCGCCGCCCGCAAAATAGAAGCTTTCGGCCGGCATCAGGCGGACTTCCTTCCAGTTCTCGCGCCAGTCATCGCTTCGGTGCGCGAACCACGGCGCGTGCTCGCCGGAATTCACCAGGTCGTAAAGCCCCGTTTCCTCGTGGTAATGGCGCAAGTCGGCGAACAGGGCGGGGGTGCCGGAAAGTTCGTGCAGAACCTGCATCGAAAGCGCTCCGTTGCTGTCGCATTCGGTGGCGCAGATGGTCGGCTTCTTCTCGCCTTCCCAGTCCACGGTATCGTTCAGCAGTGCTTCAGGGATATCCAGCGTGCATCCCTTGTCCCACTCGGTGAAATCCAACTGACCGGTGAGGCCGCAGAAGTCGATACCTTCGTCGCGGCACAGGTCCTTGGCGGCCAGGTACACGCGCACCTGCCGCGCCAGCGTTCCATCCGGGCCGGGTGTCAGCATCTTGCCGTCGTACTGCACTTCCTTGCAGTAGGTTTCCAGCCACTTCAGGCCTGCTGACACGCGGTCGGCGGCAATCTTGTCCGCCATCCACGCGAGCGTCAACTGACTGCGGTGGTAAACGTGAACGCCGAACTGGTCCATCCACTGGCTCTGGTCGATATGGCCGGTGTACATGCCCATGCTGGGGCCGTCGAACTCGCCGTAGCGCTGTCCGCGCAGGCGCTCCGCCACCTCAAGACCGGACCGGCGGCGTTCCGGCGCATGCTGTGCCAGAAACGCCCGAACCTTGGTCTGCACGTCGGAACGGCTGATGTCTCCCAGCACCCGGCCAAACGGCCGCCCGATCTCGTCCAGTGTGCCCGCCGATGCGAAGAAGGAGACCCAGCCCGGGTACCCGGGGTTGATGGCGCCCAGGAACAGGATCGGCGCATCGGTGTATTCCGCCGCCTGCGCCGTGAAGTCCGGAAAAGCCCACACCGCGAAATTGTAGATAACAACATCGCAGTCCGCCTCGCTCAACAACGAAGCCTGGCTCTTTGCGGTGGACCAGTTCCAGATCAGATCCTTCGCTTCCACCACCTCGTGGCCTTCAGCGCGGAGGAAGTGCACCACTTTCTTCTGGAAACCGAAACAATCATCACGCGTGGCCTTCATGGCCCGCTCTCGCCCGTCACTGAACGTGCAGATACCGATTTTCATCCTAAAAATCCTTCTGGTGTGGTATATGGGCATCGTTGCCGGACGCCCCTGTTGCGTTATTGTATCATTTCATCCGGCGCGCGACGCTAACCCGTCCGGACACCTGCCTTTGTTGCGGCGGGCGATAGTCTTTGCATTTTGAAAAACGCGCGTTTACAATTGGAATGACGACTCCCGGAAACCCTGCGGTCGCGCTCTGTCGCGTCACGCCGTTCCGGCTATCTGAAAGGACACCATGGCTAAACGTATAAATCCTGATCTCTGCGCACAGTGCGGAGCCTGCATCACCGAGTGCCCCAACGAAGCGATCTCGGAATCCGACATCTCCACCGTGATTGACCCGAACCTCTGCACCGAGTGCGCGGGCATCGCCGGCGGACCGCAGTGTGTCGCCGTCTGCCCCACCGATGCCATTGAGGACGATCCGGACCATCCCGCCTGACAATCCGGGGACGCGGCATTTTGTCTCGACCCCTTCCATAAACGGAAACAAGCACACACCGGGGCCCGACCGCCGGCGCCCATCAGGCACACCCGAACGGGCCTTCCGGTGTATCCGTTAATCATATCGGCGTCTGTCGGAAGGACCCAGTATGGCTAAGAAAATCATCGCGGACGTCTGCACACGGTGCGGCATCTGCATCACCGAATGCCCCAATGAAGGTATTGACGAAGCCGGCAACGGCGACGTTGTCATCGCCTTCGATATGTGCTCGGAATGTGCCGGCCTCGAAGGCGGGTCCCGTTGCGCCATGGTTTGTCCCGTGGACGCCATCGAAGACGACCCCGATCACCGCGACGATGAAGAAACCCTTCTCAGCCGCGCCGTTCGAGCCAATCCCGGCCTGTTCCCCGTCGATTGACGCAACACTACCGCTTGGAATCCAATCAAAACTCAGAGGTATCTTGATGACTGACCTGAAACCGCTATACGACGCCGTGCTCGAAGGCAATCTCCCGACAGCCAAATCCGTGACAGAACAGGCGCTTGCCGCGGGAGTCGATCCCCAAACATTGCTCACTGAAGCCATGATTCCCGCTATGGACGAAGTGGGACGCCTGTTTGAAGCCAACGAATACTTCGTACCGGAGTTGCTCATCTCGGCCCGAGCCATGAAAGGCGCCCTTGAGATCGTCAGCCCTCTGTTGAAAGCGAGTGGCGCTCAGCCCGCCGGCAAGGTGGTCATCGGTACCGTGCGCGGAGACCTGCATGACATTGGCAAGAACCTCGTTGCCGCGATGCTGGAAGGCGGCGGCTTCGAGATTGTGGACCTGGGTGTCGACGTCTCCCCCGAAAAGTTCGTGGAAGCCATCGAAACCTCCGGCGCCAATATCATCGCGATGAGCGCCCTTCTCACCACCACCATGCCCAGCATGAAGGCCACCATCCAGCAACTGGAGGAAGCCGGCATACGCGACAAGGTGAAGGTGATGATCGGCGGAGCGCCTGTTACCCAGCGATATGCCGACGAAATCGGGGCGGACGCGTTCAGCGACAACGCCAGCGGCGCCGTGCGCGTCGCGCGCGAATTGTCCGCTGTCTGATTGCCGATGACCGTGATGTAATCAGGTGCGGAGGACCAACCGTTCTCCGCACCTTTCTCTTTGGAACACCGCAAACGCCCATGAACCAACCGTCTATCTGGAAATCCGACTGGGACCTGGCGCGAACCGCCCTCACCGACTGGTGGGCCGGCAAGGGACTCGCCTTGTGGGTTACCGCGCCGAAAGACGAGCCGTGGGAAGACATTCCCGCGCCGGAGCCCGCGCCGGACCGCGAAACCTTCTGGTTCAACACGGAACACCGCGTTCAGCGCGAAATGCACCGGATGGCCAACACGTTCTTCGGCGGCGTATCAGCGCCGATGATGAACATCGACATCGGACCCGGTTCACTCGGTTTCTACCTCGGAGCGAAAGTAAACCTTGACGAGGACACCGTGTGGTCGGAACCCGTCATCGACGACCCCGACACATTCCCGGAAATCCGTTTCGACCCCGCGAATCCTTATTGGAAAAAGCATCTGGCTATATACGACGCCGCCCTGGAATCCGCGGAAGGCCGTTACCTGGTCGGCTTCCCGGACCTCATCGAGAACATCGATACCCTGGCCCAACTGCGAGGCTCGCAACCGGTGATCTGGGACCTCGTGGAGCGGCCGGAATGGGTGCAGGCACGCATCGCCGAAATCGACCGGGCGTTTCTGGAGGTTCAGAACCTTCTGGCGCCGCGCCTGATGGACCGGTGGGGCGGCACCGCCTTTTCGTGCTTCGACATCTGGGGCAAGGGCCTCACGTTCAAGGTTCAGTGCGACTTCTGCTGTATGATCAGCCCGTTGATGTTCCGCAAGTTCATCAAGCCGTCGCTGGAGTTCCAGGCGAGCCATATGGACAATGTTCTCTTCCACCTGGACGGATCCGAGGCCCTGCCTCAGTTGGACAACATTCTGGCGCTGGAAGGCGTGAACGGCATCGAATGGACGCCCACCTACGGCGAACCATGGGGCGGCGACCGGTGCTGGTACGACCTTTACCGCAGAATCAAGGCCGCCGGCAAGATCGCGCAGGCCGTTTTCGTGGAACCGGAGGAAGTGGAACCGCTGATCGAGGCCGTCGGCCCCGAGGGGATGTTTATCATGACCAAGACGAAAACCGAATCGGAAGCACGCGCCTTGCTGAGCAGAACCGGATGGAAAGGCGAGACCTAGACGGCTATTGCTCCCCTCCTTTTCAAGGAGGGGTTGGGGGTGGTTTTAGAGGGTCCAGCCGGGGCAACCACTCCTGTCCCCTCCTTGGAAAGGAGGGGAACCGCACCCCTGCATGACGCTATTCATCACTCATCTTTCATCACTCATCACTCAAAATTATGACTCCCAAACAGATAGCAACCGCCGCACTCACCTTCCAACCGTACGAAGGTCCGCCGCCGCACATGGAGCTCGAGTTCCAGCTCGCGCCGCAACTCGTCGGCGAAGAGGTCATTCGGTGGCAGATGTTCAAGGACATCCCGAAACACAAGCGCCGCGATGAACTGGTCCGCAACGCCCGCCTCTGGATTCAAATCGCCGAGAAACTGGACTGGGCTGTCATCACCGGCATCCACTGGCTTCCGGTAGACGCCCAGATTGAAACCGTGGCGCTCATCCGCGAGATGGTCGGTGACAAGTATATGCTCGCCACGGGCCTCACCGGCACTCAGGGCATCCCCAGCAGTGAGGAGATGAATCCGCTTATCACGCGCATGTCCGAGGACATAGAAGGCCTGGAAGAGGACCTCGGCAAAATGTGCGACCAGGCCGCCTCCGACATACGCGAACTCACCGCCGGCGGTATCGACATCGTGTTTCTGCTGACGGACTACGCCTTCAACAGCGGGCCGTTCTTCTCGCCGCGCATGTTCCGGCGGTTGGTCACACCTTTTGCGAAACGCCTTGTCGAAACGATCCACGAAGGCGGCGCCTTCGCGGTTCAGCACACTGACGGCAACCTGATGCTGGTGATGGACCAGATGCTCGACTGGGGCCTGGACGGACTGCACAGCATCGACCCGATGGCGGGAATGGATATCCGTGAAATCCGGGCGATGGCAGGCAACCGCTTGTGCCTGTTCGGTAACGTGGATTGTTCCAAGGTGCAGGCCGGCACGTTCGACGAAATCGAGGAGAGCGCCCTGTACTGCCTGGAGCACGGCCCGCTGAACGGCACGGGCTTCTTCTATGCCACCAGCAACTGCATTTTCGAAGGCGTTCCGTTGGAAAACTACATGTGGATGCTGGAGGTCCGGCGCCGCTGGTATGAGCAACGGATGAAAGGGAAAACATGAGCAAAGAGTTGCAGATTGGCGTGATTGGAGCAGGAGGACGGGGTGGCATCGCCCAACTGGCTCACAGCCCCGACGACGGCGTGCGCCTGACGGCCGGGGCCGATACGGATTTATCCGCCCTCGAGAAGTTCCGCCAAAAGATGGGTTCGGACGTGTACACCACGTCCGACTACCGTGAAATCCTGGCGAAACCGGAAATCGACGCCGTGTTCATCACCACGCCGGACTTTCTTCACGAGGAACACGCGATCGCCGCGCTGGAGGCGGGCAAAGCCGTTTACCTTGAAAAACCGATGGCCATCACCATCGAAGGGTGCGACCGCATCCTCGAGGCCGCCGCCCGGCTGAAGGGCAAACTTTACCTCGGCCACAACATGCGTCATTTCCCGATGGTCCTCAAGATGAAAGAACTGATCAGCAAGGGCGCTATCGGCAAACCCATGGTGGGATGGTGCCGGCATTTTGTCTGCTACGGCGGAGATGCCTACTTCAAGGACTGGCACGCCGAACGCGCCAAGTCCACCGGCCTCCTGCTCCAGAAAGCCGCGCACGACATCGATATCCTGCACTGGCTGATGGGCGGCTACACGACCCGTGTGACAGCCATGGGCGCACTGACGCTTTATGACCGCATCACCGACCGCCACGACCCCGCTGAGCGCGGCGATGCGAGCTGGCACAACGAGAACTGGCCGCCGCTGTCGCAGGTGGGCCTGAATCCGGTTATCGACGTGGAGGACGTCAGCATGATGCTGATGCGGCTGGACAACGGAACGCACGCCTCTTACCAGCAGTGCCACTACGCTCCGGACGGCTGGCGCAACTACACCATCATCGGCGAAGCCGGCCGCATCGAGAACTTCGGCGACCTGCCCGGCGAAAGCGTGGTCCGCCTGTGGGACAAGAAGGTTCTGTACAAGGCGGAAGGGGACGCCGAGTTCCCGATACCGGAGGTGGAGGGCACGCACGGCGGCGCCGATCCCAGCATCGTTGCCGAGTTCATCGCCTACGTGCGCGGAGAAGCCAAACCGACCACCTCGCCCATCGGAGCGCGGTTCAGCGTGGCCGCCGGCGTCAAAGCCACCGAGTCCATCCGCGACAACAGCAACCCGAAGGACGTGCCGCCCGCGCCCGCCGAGGCGCGCGACTGGTTCGACAGGGAGACCGCTCATGGCTGACACAGGATTTCGGCCCGGTGACCGCCTCACCGGTATGGATTTTGAGGCTCACAACGCCGAGGTCCGGGCTGTTTTCGAGGCGATGACCGCCGGCAAACCCATACGAACACCCGTTATCCTCGGCATCAACACGCGATACTGGATGCTCTCGAAGGACAATCCGCCGCCGGTTGACTTTAAAACCTACTTCAACGACGCCGATGCGATGTTCGACACACAGTTGTGGTGCCACCGCTGGACGCGCTTCAACATTCTGCACGATGCGGAACTCGGCCTGCCCGAATACTGGCAGATTGCGCCCGACTTCCAGAACGTTTACGAAGCCGGATGGCTTGGTTGTCCCATCGAGTTCCCGGAGAACCAGGTTCCGTCCTCGAAAGTCGCGTTCGCCGACTGCCCGGAACGAATTATGGAGCACGGCATACCCGATCCATTCAGCAATCTGCTGGAAAAGGGCTATGAGTTCCAGGAACGGTATATCGAGCGCGAAAAGGCCGGCGAGGAATACTGCGGACGGCCGGTGAAGGCGATTACATCCGGTTTCGGGCTGGGCACGGACGGGCCGATGACCGTCGCCTGCAACGTGTTCGGCGCGGACTTCGTGTGCACCACCCTGGCCGCCGACCCGGACCGCATGCACAAATTGCTGGACTTCATCACCGAAGCGACCATTCACCGTATCAAGTCCTGGCGCAAACGCTACGGAGCGCCTATCATCTCGGACGGCTGGATGGCGGCCGACGACAGCATCGCGCTGATTTCCACGCGTATGTACCGTGAGCACATCCTGCCGTATCACAAGCGTATCTTCGATGCTTTCGCTTCGCAGGTCCGGCGAGGCATCCACCTGTGCGGCGACGCGAGCCGTCATTTCAAAACGATTCGCGAAGAACTGAACGTCACCGTTTTCGATACAGGATTCCCTATGGACTTCGCATGGGTACGCGAGCAACTGGGGCCGGATGTCCTGATACAGGGCGGTCCGCACGTCGACCTTCTGCTTGACGGCACGCCGGACGAAGTCACGCTCGAAACGAAACGCATCCTGGAATCCGGCATCCTGGAAGGCGGCCGGTTTATACTGCGCGAGGCCAACAACCTGGCCCCGAACACGCCGCTAGAAAACACCGAGGCCATGTACCACGCCGGCCGGAAGTACGGTTACCACTTATGACGACACCCTTCGCACCATCCGACCGGCTTTACGGCATCGACTGGCAGGCGCACAACGCCGAGGTTAAAGCCGTCTGGGACGCCTTCAACGCCGGCAAGCCCATCCGCACGCCCGTCATCGTCGGCGTTACCACCCGGTATTTCATCGATAATCCCGACGCCAATCCGGATGGGATCGACTTCAAGGCGTATACCGAAGATGTCGACCTGATGTTCGACACCCAGCTCAGGTTCGCCTCATGGAGCGCGCGCAACATCCTGCAGGATGCCCAGCTCGGCCTGCCCGACAAGTGGGTGCTCAGCGTGGACTTCCAGAACTACTGGGAGTCGGCCTGGTTTGGTTGCGAAATCGAATACCTTGCCGGCAACGTCCCCGACACGAGACCGGCCTTCTCCGGCAATCCGGAATCCGTGATGGACCGCGGGATGCCCGATCCATTCGGCGGAATCATGGCGCGCGGTCTGGAATACCACGAACGCTTTGTGGAACGCGCCGCGAACGAAACGTTCCTGGAAAGGCCGATTGAGGTTCTTCCCCCATGGTACGGCACCGGCGGGAACGGCGTGATGACCGTCGCCTGCAGTCTCTTCGGCCCGGATTTTGTGTGCATGACGATGGCGGAAGACCCGGACCGCATCCACCGCCTGTTCCGTTTCATCAACGACGCAACCATTGCGCGGATGAAAGCGTGGCGCGAGCGCACCGGCGTCCCGGTTCCCCAGGACGGTTTCGGCTACATGGACGACAGCGTGCCGATGATATCCCTGCCCACGTTCAAGCGCTGTGTGCTACCTTACCTGAAGGATATATACGATACGTTCGGCACGGGCAAGAACCACGCGTGCCATATGTGCGGAGACGCAACGCGGCACTTTACGGCACTGCGCGACGAGTGCAAGGTGGTGAACTTCGACACGGGCTTCCCCGTGGACTTCGGTAAACTGAGGAAGGACCTGGGGCCGGACGTCATCATCAACGGCGGCCCGCACATCGAACTTCTGCGCATCGCGACACCGCAACAAGCGTACGACGAATCCGTGCGCATCCTGCAATCCGGTATACTGGAAGGCGGTATGTTCGTTCTGCGCGAAGGCAACAACCTCGCCCCGGGAACGCCGCTCGAAAACACCGAGGCGATGTACCGCGCCGGACGCGAACACGGCTACCGATCGGAGGAATCATGAAGCCTGTCATCGAAGACCTGGTCAAGCGCGCTCCCGCGCTGATTGACGGCGCGTGGGGAACGCAACTGCAGACCCGGGGACTGCCCATCGGCGCGTGCCCGGACGAGTGGAACCTCTCGAATCCGGACAAGGTGAAGGATGTCGCCGCCGCATACGTTTCCGCCGGCAGTGATATCATCCTTACCAACACGTTCGGCGCGAACCGCCTCACGCTCGGCCGCCACGGTTTCGCCGACCGCGCGGTGGAAATCAACAAGGCCGGTGTCTCAGCGTCGCTTTCGGCCGTCCACGGTACCGAAGTCAGGGTGTTCGCTTCCATCGGACCCACGGGTGTGATGCTCGCGATGGGCGAATCGACGCCGGAAGAACTGTTGTCGGTCTTCACCGAACAGGCGACAGCCCTTGCCGAGGCAGGCGCGCACGGAATCGTCGTCGAAACCATGTCCGACATCGACGAGGCAACCATTGCCGTGAAGGCCGCCGTTGCCACCGGCCTGCCGGTCGTCGCCTCGATGGTCTACGGGGCCGGCAAGGCGTTGGATCGCACCATCATGGGCGTCACCCCGGAGATGGCGGCCGAGGCGCTGGAATCGGCCGGCGCCGACGTCATCGGCTCCAACTGCGGCCAGGGCGCCGACACGATGCTGATTATCGCGCAGAGGTTGAAAGCCGCCACCAAACTGCCGCTGTGGATCAAGCCCAACGCCGGACTGCCGGAACTGGTAGACGGCGCCGCCGTGTACCGCACTTCGCCCGAAGAATGGGCTGTTCAGGCCGGCGCGCTTGTATCAGCCGGGGCCGACTTCATCGGCGGTTGTTGCGGTACCAGCCCGGTGTTCATCACGGCCCTGACCGCCGCTCTGTCGAAAGGCACACAGTGACCGCCAGAGAGCGCTACCACGCCACCATGCACTACCTGCCCCGCGACCGCGCGCCCATCATGGACTTCGGTTTCTGGGACGAAACGCCGGCCGTGTGGCAACAGCAGGGCCTGCCGGAAGGCGTCCATACGGACGACTTCTTCGGCATGGACCCGCAGTGGATTGACCTGCCACTGAACCTAGGCCTGAGCCCGCACTTCGGGGAACGCGTGCTGGAAGATCGCGGCGAAACGGAGATCGTGATGAACTGCGACGGCGTCACCGTCGAGCGCGGCAAGTTCATGGGCTCCATCCCCAAACACCTCGACCACGCCCTTAAAGGCCGCGAGACGTGGGAACGCGACTTCAAGTGGCGCTTGGACGGGCGAAATCGTTTCTCCGACCTCCAATCACGCCCCGGTATGGCCGATGTTCTGGCGAAACACGCCGATCCAAACCGCGACTACCCTCTCGGAATTCCAGCCGGCTCCCTGTACGGCTGGTTGCGCCTGTGGATGGGCGTCGAGAACATCTCACTGCTGGTGCACGACGATCCGGCGCTGTTCGAGGAGATGGTGGAAACGGTTGCGAACTGCATCATCGACGGATTGACTCCCGCGCTGGAATCCGGCCTGACGTTTGATTACGCCCTGATGTGGGAGGATATGGCGTACCGGTGCGGCCCCCTGCTGTCGCCCCGGATGTTCAAACAATACCTCGTTCCGCGGTACAGACGCATCACGGAGCTGTTGCTGAAGCACGGCGTGGATATCGTGCTGGTGGACTGCGACGGCGACATCTCGCTGTTGGCGCCTTTATGGCTGGAGGCGGGCGTGAACACGATGTTCCCCATGGAAGTGGGTGTGTGGGGCGCCGATCCGGTGGCTTATCGCCGGAAGTACGGGAAAGATATGCGCATCGTGGGCGGTATCGGCAAGGTTCTGCTGGCGACCACGCGGGACGCCATCCGAAAAGAGGTTGAACGCCTCACCCCGCTGGTGGAGGAAGGCGGCTTCATCCCGACGCCCGACCACCGCGTGCCGCCAGACGTTCCCTTCGACAACTACCTCTACTACCTGGAGTGCGCCCGGGAACTCTGGGGACACAACCTCCCCAACCTGCGCCCCATGCAAATGCACAGCAAACCGCCTGCGTAGTAGCGATTCACGAATCGCCCGCGATGCCCCATCACAATCCCATTACATGTACGTAGGGGCACAGCACGCTGTGCCCCTACCGAACGCCTACCCGTATGGTCGGCATAAATTCTGGTTTTTCTCTGTGCCTCTGTGTCTCCGTGGTTATTTGCGTAGCATCTGCCGCAGTTCCGCGGCGTCGGGCGAAGCGCCCACAGCGGTGTCCACGCTGATGGTATTGGCGTTTACAAGCGCGGCGAGGTGCATATTGAACGTCTGCATGCCGAAGTGGGTCCCTTCGCGCATCGTTTCGGTCAGCGGCCCCAGTTCGCCCGTTTCGATATAGCGGCGAACGGTTGGCGACCCGGTCATCACTTCCACCGCCGGCACGCGTCCGTGCCCGCCCGCCTTGATCACAAGTTTCTGGCTCGCCACGCAAAGGATGCCTCCCCCGATCTGCGCGGCGATCTGCGGCCGTTTTTCGCTGGAAAACGAATTCAGAATCCGTTCAATCGTCTGCGGCGCTCCGCTTGTGTGCAGGGTCGACAGCACCAGGTGCCCCACTTCCGCGGCGGTCAGCGCCACTTCCATCGTCTCGGGATCGCGCATCTCGCCCACCATGATTACGTCCGGCGACTGGCGCAGAACGGCCCGCAGGGCCGCGCTGAACGACTTGGTATCCGAACCGACTTCCCTCTGCTGGATCATGCTTTTCTTGTCGGTGAAGACGTATTCAATCGGATCCTCGATTGTTACCACGTTGGCCGCGCGGGTCGTGTTGATGTGCTCGATCAGGCCGGCGAGGGTGGTGGACTTTCCGCTACCGGTCGGTCCCGTTACGATGATCAGGCCCTGCGGTTTCGAAACGCAGTCCTTCAAAACCGGCGGAAGGTTCAGTTCATCCAGGGTGCGCGGTTGCAGGGGAATGATGCGCAGGGCAATGGCCACGGATCCCTGTTGCAGGTACAGGTTGGCGCGCACGCGGACCATGTCCGGCACGGTGAACACCAGGTCGATCTCTTCCAGCGACCTGAGCTTGGCCATCGTGGCTTCGGCGTTCAGTTTGCCGGCTTCCTTCTCCACGCGTTCCACGGTGCCCAATTGAAGCAGATGGTCGCGACTGCTGGTGTAGATGATATCCTGGGCCAGGGCCTCGGTTTCGCCCGACGTCACCACCGGTCGGTCCGTGGGATAAACGTGGCCGTCCACACGCATGGCGGGTGTGGTGCCGGCCTTGATGAGCAAATCGGAAGCGCCTGCCTGGATCGCTTTTTCCAAGAGATCGTAAATACTGATAAGATTCATTTGATTACCGAATAGGAGGGATTCGCCGCGGCGCGAATGGAAAACGAACGAAAGCGCCGGGCCGGTACCATGATAGACGGCTCGCACAGGCGCAAGGTTCTTGAGGGGGAAAACGGGCGGATTCCCGGAATCCGCCCGACGAACTCGCAACGGGCCGGAATCAGGAGGCGGCAGGCTCCGCCACGTTGTCGCCCGGTTTCAGGTCGGAAGCCTTCAGCAACTGGATGCCCGTCCGGTTCTGAATGTCCCGCAAGGTTTCAATCACGCGCAGGCGCAGTTCGTCCGAACCGAATTCGTATGCGGCTCTCAGATTGATCAGCGCGGCGGGCGTGTTGCCGAGGCGCCATTCCGCGTCGCCCAGTTCGTAGTTGACGCTGTACTTTTCTTCCAGCCGGCGGGCAAATTCACTGCGGGTCGAAGCGTCGCCCTCGTCCAGGGCCGGCGAGTGTTCGTCCAGCCAGGCGCGTTCGGAAACCGTCAATTCCTTCAAACGCTCCACCAGCGAATCCCGTTTCTTTTTCAGTGCGATGCGGTCGGCAAAAGGACCAGTCAATTCTCTCGGCATACCGGCAACCTGCTTTCTGTCTTTTGGGGCTTGCGCGCCCGCCTTCGCGAATGGAACCGCGAAACTCCCCGTTTAGTTCCCGTTATGGGACTCGCGACGCCGTCCGCGCGTCTGCCATACAATAAAGATAAATCCCTTGGCACCTACCCGCGCACGATGGAATCTGACAACAACAATCTGCCGCCCGAAACGTCAGCGTTGGCGCAAATCCTCACGCTGACCGCCCGTGTGGAAGCGCTCGAGGCCGAATTGCGCCGGCAGGAAGCCGCGGCGCGGGAATCCTCTCAATTGTATGCGCAAGCCCATGCCCGGCTTCGCGAACTCAGCGCCCTGAACAAGGTCACCCGGGCGCTGATCGCAACCACCAACCTCAGCGACCTTCTCAACCTGGCTCTGCGTCAGGCCGTGCAGATCACCCAGGCCGAGGGCGGCTCGCTGATGTTGCTGGAATCCGACGGGCTCACCCTGCGCATTGCGGCTTCCAGCGGCATCGATCCGGAAATTGTAGAAAGCGCCGGCGTGCGCATCGGCGACGGGATCGCGGGATGGGTCGCCCAGCATCAAAAGCCGCTTGTGATCCCCAATATCGTCGAAGATGCCCGTTTCCGCAACGTCACATCCCGCCCGGATATCTCCAGCGCGATGTGCGTTCCCATCCTCAGCAAACAGAATGTGTTGGGCGTCCTGAACGTTTCCCGCTCGGAAGGCGCCCGGCCGTATTCCAGCCAGGATTTGCAACTGCTCACCACACTGGCAGGCCAGATATCGCTCGCCCTTCAGAATGCGCGTTTGCTGGAATCGGCACAACGCCGGTTCGACAATCTGACGACCCTGATGGACCTCGTGGGCCAGTTGAATTCCACGCTCAGCGCCGCCGAGGTGATGGACATCATCGTCTCCCAGAGTCAGCACATCCTCAAGGCTGACGCCTGTGTGCTGTTTCTGCGCGACGAACGACGGGATTCGCTTCACGCCCGGGCCTATCGGGGTGTCGGCGCCCTGTTCGCCCGGAAGTTGCGCGCGCGTCCGGGACACGGGCGAATCGGCGAGGTGGTTGTCTCCGGTGAACCGGAATATATACCGGACGTCTCCGATCCGCGCTTGGAATGCTCGGAGGACCACTGCGCGGAAGGGCTGTGCTGTGCGCTGATGGCTCCGATCTGGTTCGGCGGTCAGGGTATCGGCGCCCTTGTGGTCTACTCCCGGACCCCCCGGCGCGTGCAGGAAGACGAGGTCAAGTTGCTGATGGCCATCGCCAGTCAGGGCGCGATTGCCATCAACAACGCCGTCAACTACCAGCAACAACGCGACATCGCGCTTTTGGTTCAGCGAAACCTCCAGCCGCAGATATCGGTCAGCGCGCCCAATCTGGAAATCGGGCACTGCTACGTTCCGGCGAAGGAAGTAGGCGGAGACTACTACGATGCCTTCGACCTGCCTGACGGCCGCATCGGGATTGTGATGGCGGACGTGGCCGGCAAGTCCGTCGCCGCCGCCGTGCACACCGCAAAGGGCAAGTATTTCATCCGCGCCCTGGCTTATGGTCACAACACCCCGTCGGAAGTACTGACGCACACCAACCATCTCATCAGCGCCGATATGTCGGTCGAGTCCTTCATCAGTGTGGTCTACGGCGTGCTGGATCCCCGCTGGAGGACGCTTCGTTACTGCAACGCCGGACACCCGACGCCGTTTGTTGTGACCCGCAGAGGTGAAATTCGCGAACTGACCTGTTCCAACATGCTGATCGGCATCATGAACGATGAGCGCTACACGGATGAAACCGTTCACCTCCATCGGGGCGATGCGCTGGTGCTGACCACCGACGGCGTCACCGAAGCGCGCGGCGCGGACGGCTTGTTCGGAGCCGAAATGCTACGCGAATTCGTATCCCGCAATGCGTCGATGGAAGCCCAGTCCCTGGCCGAAGCCCTTCGTGACGAAATCGGACGTTTCAGCGGGAACCGCGTACAGGACGATGTTGCCGTTCTCATCGTCCGCGTGCATTGATACGCAATTCGATTCGCCCTTGCGGCATCGTGTTTCTTACCATGCGGTAAGGAGTGTTCCGCCCCGATGGTTGACTACCGCACATATCTCACCGCCTTCGTCGCCATGTTCCTTGCACTGGCGCTGGGCATGCTCATCGGGAGTGCCCTCGTCGGTTCGCCATCCACCGACCGCCAGCAGAAGGAACTGCGCGCGTTACAACAGTCGTTCACCCAGTTCAACAAGCAGTTCGGGGAACTGCGCGAACAAAGCGACAACCTGAAGGAACGCCTGGGTCGAAGCGATTCGGCCATCCGCGACCTGATGCGCCCGCACGTTGCGAACCGTCTTCCCGGTATGCGCATTGCCGTTATTCTGTGCGGTGAACAGGCCGACACGAACTTTCTAAGGGAACTCGAGGAAACGGTGCAGGACGCCGGCGGAACCGTGGTCAGCGTCACACGCGTCAGCGACGACTGGCTTCCCGTTCATCCCGAAGCCCGGGCCCGTGTGGCCGATGCGTTCGGACTGCGGCCTTACGCCTCCGATGAACAACTGGCCCGGGTATTGGCCGGCGCCGTGGCCAGGGGGAACGGAAAGGCGCTGAAAACCGCCGCGGAGAGCGCGGCCGGCCTTCGCCTGGACGGTGTGTACGAAAGACCCGCCGATGCCGTGCTGGTCATCACGGGAAGCAACACGCCGGACCGCCTGGTACGCGCCGAGGCCGGACAAACGCCCGAGCGCGGAATCCTGACCGCCCTGGGCACTGCCGGGATTCGAACAGTCCTTGCGGAACCGGACGGGGATGAAAGCATCTCCACCATTCCTGCCTTCTCACGTCTCGTCACCGCCAGTGTGGACAACATCGACATGGCCGCCGGCCGGTTTTCGGCTGTCTACGCCCTGGACGGCGTGGACGGAAGATTCGGCATCAAGCGCGCCGCGGAACGCCCCATACCCGACCTGACACAAACCCAATGAACGACGACCCTGTTACTGCTGATTCCTGTGCCGCCCTGACCGCTCTGCAGACCGATGTGGAAGCCTTCATGGCTCATCTGCTCGCCGCCGCCATCGCCGTGAAGCGCGAGCAGGGAATGACCGATAACGCTGAGGCGTTCGACTACACGGTTTCGTTTCTGTCCGGCATGTGCCGCGCCCTGGCTCTGACCGCAAGGGACGCCACGATTGAGGGGATGGAATAACAGCGTGTCGATGTCTGTCGCTGTCAATCCCTTCTCGCCCCTGCGCCACAGAAACTACCGCCTGTTCTGGACCGGCCAGATGATCTCGCTGATCGGAACGTGGGTCCAGAGTGTCGCCCAAGGCTGGCTGATTGTCCAGATTATCGATCCCGGCAGAGGCACTCCGGAGACCCACGCCCTCGCCAACTGGTACCTGGGTGTCGTTGGAGCGGCGGGCGGACTTCCGATTCTCTTCGGGGCACTGGTCGGCGGCGCGGTTGCCGACCGCGTGGAAAAGCGTCGGCTCATCATGATCACGCAGACCATCCTGATGTGCTGTGCGCTGACCCTGGCGACTCTGACCCACTTCGGTTGGATCCGTATCTGGCACGTTATTGCCGTGGCCGTCGTCCACGGGTGCGCCACCGCTTTCGACCTTCCCACCAGGCAGTCGTTCATCATCGAAATGGTCGGCCGCGAGGACCTGCCATCGGCGGTTGCCCTCAATTCCGGTATGTTCAACTCCGCGCGCATCATCGGGCCGGCAATCACCGGCGCGCTGTTGGCGGCTCATGTCAGCATCGCGCTGTGCTTCCTCATCAATGCGTTCAGCTTCCTCGCCGTCATCATCGGGCTGTCCCGGATGCGCCTCAAGTCCGTGAGGCGCAAGGTTACGGGTGGTGTGCGGGACACGCTGGTCGCGGGGTTGGGGCACGTGCGGCGGTCGTCCGGTGTGCGGCGGATATTGTGGATCGTGGCATCGTTCGGGGCCTTCGCTTTTTCGTTCAACGTCCTTCTGCCGACGTTCATCAAGTACACGGTCCTGCCCAACTCGCCCATGTCCCAGCAAGCCGCCGGTTACGGGGGGTTGGAATCCGTTCGCGGATTGGGCGCGCTGACGGGGGCGATGCTGGTGGCGACGCTGGCAAGGCGCGGCCAACAGCGGACCCTTCTGAAGATTGGCGCCGTCGGGGCGCTGACGGGACTGCTGGTCTTCTCCTTTATGCGCACCATCCCTTTGGCCTATGGAGTGATGGCCTTCGTGTCGTTTTGCTTTGTGCTATCGCTATCGTCCTGCAACACTCTGGTGCAACTGCAGACTCCGGACGAGATGCGCGGCCGCGTGATGAGCGTATACGTCCTTTTCAACAGCGGAACCGGCCCGATCGGCAGTATGCTCGCCGGCATCATCGCCAGCAACGTCGGGGTGCCCATCGCATTGAGAATCGGCGTTGCCCTGACGGCGACCGGCATCCTGACGGGATTGGCTTACGAAGGGTGGAAGGCCAGAAACAGGACAGCGGGGTCAACGCCGGCTTGACACACGTCTCAAGAGAAGGGGCGCCCCCGTACGGAGACGCCCCTTTCATTGCTTAGTGGTGGTAGAAACCGCCGGTTACCTTGCCGCTCCACGTTTTGTACACGTACCAGATGTAAAGCGCCAATGGAACCGCGCCGAAACAGAAGATAATCAGTCCCAGCCTCTGCGTCGTGTCCGGCGCGGCGGTATTCACGATGGTCAGGTCGCCGCCGGTCGAACCGGGCAGTGCCGGAAGGAGTTTCGGATACAGGCCGGCACCCATACTGAACAGCACACCGATGATCGTCCCCATGGTGCCCGCGAAGGCCGATTTGTCCCGTTCCGCGCGCGTCGCAACAAACACGTTGATCAGGCTGACCGCCGCAATCAGCGGGAACACCCACAGCAGGACGTTCGCCGTGTAGTTCACGAGCCAGTCGGGCCGGACCGCGTGGGAGTAGACCGCTCCGACGACGGCCAGCAACACAACCGGCCACCACAGCGTTCGGACAAGCCCGCGCGCCCGTTCCTGAACCGCGCCTTCCGTTTTCGCCGCCAGATAAGCCGCGCCGTGCAGACCGAGCATCAACAGGCTGAACACGCCGCCCACCAATGCGTACGGGTTCAACATGAACAGAAGGGGCGCGGTGAAGTTCTGTCCCTCGCCCATTGGAACGCCGCGCACCACGTTTGCCACGGCGACGCCGAACAGAACCGCCAGCAGGGAACTGGAGATGCAGAACACCACGTCCCACGTTTTACGCCAACCGGGGCTTTCCACCTGGTGCCGGAACTCCAGGCTCACCCCGCGCAGGATCAGCATCCACAGGACCAGGGTCAGCGCGATGTAGAAACCGCTGAACGCGGATGCGTACAACAGCGGGAACGAAACCACCAGTCCGCCGCCGCCCGCCAACAGCCACACCTCGTTGCCGTTCCACACCGGTCCGATGGCGCTTTGAATCAATTCGCGCTCGTGCTCGGTTTTTCCCGCCAGGAACAGGTTGATACCCGCGCCGAGGTCGAAACCGTCCAGCACGGCATAGCCCGTCAGCACCACGGCTACGAGCACGAACCAAAGGGTGTTGTAAATGCTGGGTTCCATGATCAGTGTCCCTCCGTATTCACAACCGGCGTTTCCGCCACCAGTCCGAGCCCGCCGGAAACTGTGCGGAAGATCAGGAAGAGGTACAGGGCGAACAACACCAGGTAAAGCGCCGCGAAGCCGAACAGCGTGAATGTCGTCGCGCCCGATGACACGTTACCCGACACACCTTCGGCTGTTCGCATCAGACCCCACACCACCCAGGGTTGCCGTCCCACTTCCGCCACCACCCAGCCCATTTCGGTTGCGATGTACGGCAGGGGGATGCAGATGATCAACAGCCAGAGCATGGGGCGGAACGTGTACAGAAGTCCGCGCCACAGCAGAAACGCCGCCAGCGCCATCACGCCGATGAACGTCATTCCCA
Organism: Armatimonadota bacterium; assembly: GCA_029564025.1. Lineage (GTDB taxonomy): Bacteria > Armatimonadota > DTGP01 > JAKQQT01 > JAKQQT01 > JAKQQT01. The sequence goes on from JAKQQT010000591.1 coordinate 22,505, forward strand.
GGCCGATCATGATGTGATAGGCCTGGAAAACCAATTGTACCGGCGGATGCTGGTCCGGCGGAACGTCATTGAGGCCAGTGACTACCGAGTTGGGATCGCGGTAGGCCAGCAGGGACAGCATCTTCGGAATCTTGATGGCGAATTTCAGTTCCCCGGCCTGCGTGTCGGGAACACCGACAATCGAAAGCGGCGCGCCGGCCTGGGTTTCGAAAATTCCCTCCATCGCCGCCAGTTTCGGTTTCTGGTAGCGAGCCACGTTCTCGGCATTGAGCGACCCGGTCGGCAGGAGGGTCAGCACGGCGAACACAAGGCCGGTCTTCACGCCGACCCGAAGGTTCAGCCGCCCAAACTCTTCGTGCTTGTGGCTCAGCAGGTAGTACGCCCCGACACCGGCCATCACGAATGAGGCCGTGCTGAACGACGCGATGATTGTGTGCAGGAACTGCCAGATGGCGTAGGGGTTGTTTAACAGCGCCCACAGGCTAACCAGTTGCGCGCGCTGAACGCCATCGACCATTTCGAGGCGGTAACTTCCCGGCAGAGGATTCTGCATCCACGCGTCGGTCGCTATGATGAAGAATCCCGATACGATTGCGCCGAAGGCTACCATGAACGCCGCGAACCAGTGCGCGTTCGGTGACAGGCGCTTTTCGCCGAACAGGAACAGGCCGAGGAACGACGACTCCGCGAAGAAGGCGAACAGTCCCTCCATGAACAGCGTGTGCCCGACCACCCCGCCGGAGAACCGCGAGAATTCGGACCAGTTGGTGCCGAACTGGAACTCCATCGGGATGCCGGTCACCACGCCGGCGGCGAAGGTGATGGCGAAGATGCGCGCCCAGAACCGGGCCGCCGCGCCGTACTGCGGGTTCTTGCGCCGCAGATGAAGGGTCTTTAGAATCACGATGAGCAGACCGAGGCCCATCGTGAGAGCCGGGAACAGGTAGTGGAACATGACTGTCAGCGCGAACTGCGCGCGTCCGGCGGTCAAAGCATCCATTATCCGGCCACTCCTTTCAAAGAATGAAGGCGATTCCCTAACCCCCCGGCCCCCTTCCCCTCGGGGGAAGGGGGTGCCCGCCCCTACGGGCCCGTATGGGAAGGGCGGGGGTTAGGGCACTAAACTACCAATCGTGGTATCGATTTGTTATCGGCAGTCTTCGGTCGCGACCGAAGGCTTTCGGCGTGATCTTGATGCCCGGCGGCGCCTGCCGACGCTTGTATTCATTGCGGTCCACCATCAGAATCACCCGACGCACGGTGGCCTCGTCGAATCCGGCTTGCACGATTTCCTCCAGGCTCCGGTCCTCCTCGACATACAGGTTCAGTATCGGGTCCAGCGTTTCATACGGCGGCAGGGAGTCGGAATCCAGTTGGTTTGGCCTCAGTTCCGCCGTCGGAGGACGGACGAGCACGGATTCGGGTATCACCGGCGAGATCGTGTTGCGGTACCGCGACAGCGCGTACACCAACGTTTTCGGAACGTCCTTGATAACCGAGAATCCGCCGGCCATGTCTCCGTAAAGCGTGCTGTAGCCGACCGCCATCTCGCTCTTGTTGCCGGTGGTCAGCACCAGCCAGCCGAACTTGTTGGAAAGCGTCATCAAATAATTACCCCGGATTCGGGCCTGAAGGTTCTCCTCGGCGATGCCCGATTCGGTTCCCGCCATCGCATCCGCCAACGCGGCCAGGCTCGCCGCGAACGGGCCTTCAATCGGAATGGTCAGGCACCGGATGCCGAGGCGTTCCGCCAGCAGAAGAGCGTCCGACTTTGTCTCGTTCATTGTGTACCGGCTTGGCATCGTCACGCCGGTTACGTGCTCCGGACCGAGGGCGTCCACGGCAATCGCCGCCACGATGGAGGAGTCAATGCCGCCGCTGAGGCCCAGTACTACATTTTCAAAACTGTTCTTGCGCACGTAATCGCGCAGGCCGAGAACCAGCCCGCGGTAGGTTTCGGCATCTTCGTCATCGCGCTCGGCGATGCCAACGCACACCGGCAGAACCCCCCCGGACTCAACGGGCCGTTCGCGTTGGGCGAATTCCGGCGCCGGTATGACGCGGGTGCTGAGTTCCGTATCAGCGTTCGCGCGGGCCTTTCGGCGCGTGGGGTTGGCCAGCCTGCGGTGGAAGGATTCGCCGGTATCGAGGTCGGCGATGAGTAGACACTCCTTAAACGACGGGGCGCGCGCGATGACCTGGCCGCCGGGGCCGTACACCTGGCTTTGACCGTCGAACAGCAACTCGTCCTGCCCGCCCACGGCATTCACGTACGCCACGAATGCGGTGTTGTCGATGGCCCGCGCGGCGAGGATGCTCTCGCGGGTGCGCCACTTGCCCCGGTGGTACGGCGAGGCGTTGATGCTGATGATGATCTCCGCGCCGCCCATCACCGCCTGCGCGCGCGCCGGTCCGTTGGAATACCAGATATCCTCGCACACGGTGACGCCCATGCCGATATTGCCGAACCGGAAAACATCGGCGGACGATCCCGGCTCAAAATACCGGTCCTCGTCGAACACGCTGTAATTCGGCAGGTATACCTTACGGTGGATGCCGATGACCTTGCCGTCGGCAATGACGGCCGCGGCGTTGTGGATATCCTCGTCCACCTCCACAAAACCGACCACCGCCGCGCATTTCAAACCGGCCTGGGCCTCCACAATGCGCTGTAGGCACGCGGTGTTCTCGCGCAGGAATCGGGGTTTCAGTAAAAGGTCTTCAGGTGGATAGCCGGTGACGGCCATTTCGGGGAAGGCAATCACATCGCAACCGGATGCGTCCGCCTGTTTCAGCGCCTCAATGATCCGCCGCGTGTTGCCCTCCAGATCACCGACCGTCACGTTGATCTGCGCCAGCGCCAGCCGAACGCGCGCGGGAGCATTAGGGGAACTCCAGGGACTTTCGGTACCGGGTATCGTCATGGGCGTGTTCTCCAAGCGCATGATAGATGATGGACGATGGAAGAGCGATGGCTGAAAATGGAAGTCGCCTCGGAGCCGCCCATGACGTATACTTTCACCATATAAGGACCGCACGGCGGTCCATCGACATCACGGTGTCTTGTTAAGGAATCCGTACATGAAGCATCTTCTGTTTGTCACGCTCATCGTCAGCCTGGCCGCCGGCTCTCGCGGCGCGTCCGTGTCTCTGTATTCCTGGGGTGAACACTCCAGTGGGCAACTCGGCATCGGCGGTTTTCCGGGGATTCCCCACGCGGCCGTTGTTCGGGGCATCACACAGGTCGACGGAGGCGACTACCACGCGCTTGGTTTGAGGGAAGACGGCAAAGCGCTTTCCTGGGGCTGTAATTACGAGGGTCAACTCGGCGACGGCACCGTGATCGACCACCTGACGCCTGCGCTTGTTCCCGGACTGTCGGACGTCCGGTGCGTCAGCGCGGGTGGTGAACACAGCCTGGCCGTTGACGGGGACGGCAACGTGTGGGCCTGGGGCAACAACAACAGCGGTCAATTGGGAAACGGCACAACGACCGGCAGTCTCGTTCCGGTGCTGGTGCCCGGGCTGACGGACATGGTCGAGGTGAGCGCGGGTGGAAGCCACAGCCTGGCGCTGAAACGCGATGGATCCCTTTGGGGCTGGGGATTGAACTCCCACGGCCAGGTCGGCAACGGTTCAAACGACTACCTCATTCTGACGCCCGTACAGGTCTCCATTTCGAACCGCGTCGTGTCTTTCAGCGCCGGTATGAGCCACAGCCTGGCCGTCGATTCCGATGGTTCGGTTTGGGTGTGGGGTAGCAACAACTACGGACAACTCGGCGACGGAACGAATACCGACCGGAAGTCACCCTTCCAGATTCCCGATCTGAGCCACTTCCAATCCGTCAGCGCGGGTGGATTCCACAGTATCGCCGTAACAGACACGCACATGGTGTGGGCGTGGGGAAACAACAGCGCGGGCCAGTTGGGAGATGGAACCGACGAAGACCGCTGGAAACCTGATCAAATACCGGCCTTGACGAACGTGGAATCCGTCGCCACGGGTTGGGCCCACAACCTGGCGCGCAAAACCGACGGTTCCGTGTGGTCCTGGGGACTCAATATCTACGGCCAGCTGGGCGACGGAACCACATCGGACCATTTCACGCCCACGCAGGTTCCCGGTCTCACCGGCATGAAGTCGGTCGGCGCGGGCATGATGTTCAGCCACGCGGCGGACAACGACGGCCTGCTGTGGGCCTGGGGCGAAAACTGGTTTGGCCAACTCGGCGACGGTACGAGCTACTACCACCCAATTCCCAAACAGGTTCCGAACTCCTCGGACATCAAGGCATTCAGCACGGGCGGACACACCCTCGCGGTGAAAAACGACGGAACCGTTTGGGCGTGGGGACCGAACTATTTCGGCCAGCTCGGGGACGGCACCACGACCGATCGGTGGACGCCTGTTCAAATCCCGGGTCTTGCCAACGTGGAAGCGGTGAGCGCGGGCTTTGAGCACAGCCTGGCTCTGAAAAACGACCACACGGTGTGGGCATGGGGAAGCAACCAGTACGGCCAGTTGGGAGACGGAACCACCACCAACCGCTCGACACCCGTGCAGGTCGCCTCGCTTGCCGACGTCAACTTCATCAGCGCCGGTTCGTACCACAGCCTGGCCCTGAAGAACGGCGGTGTACTGTGGGCCTGGGGCTTCAACCAGTACGGCCAACTCGGCGATGGAACCCTCACCAGCCGCTATACTCCCGTCCATATACCCACGCTGGAAAAGGTGCTCTCGGTCAGCGCCGGCAACAGGCACACCCTCGCAGTGGACGGCAACACCGATGTCTGGGCCTGGGGCGACAACTGGTACGGCCAACTCGGCGACGGTTCAACAATCAACAGCTCCTCGCCCGTCAAGATTCCGGACTTCACCGGCGTGAGTTCCGTAAGTGCCGGTATGACTCACAGCCTGGCGGTCAAGGACGACGGCTCCCTGTGGGCCTGGGGCAGCAATTTCAGCGGTCAACTGGGGGACGGAACGACGGTCACCAGAACCTCGCCGGTCTCCATCCGAAGCCTTACCGACATTCAAGGCGTGTCCGCCGGAGGAAGTCACAGCCTGGCCTTCGATTCAACAGGCGCTCTGTGGGCCTGGGGTAGCAACGCCGCGGGAGAACTGGGCGACGGCACCTTCATAGACAAGTCGGAACCGGTGCGGGTAACAACAATGGCAATGGTTGCCGGCGTGGGTGCGGGGATGTACCATTCGATCGCTTTCGCGAACTGGGTTCCGCCTTTCGCCGCGCCGGATATTGTGAACGCTCTTCGCTATGCATCCGGCCTTTTCCAGGCGTCGTCCGGCACGATTGACCGTTATGACGTTGTGCCCGGCGGGGGAATCACCATCCTGGACGCCGCACTCATCGCCCGCAAGGTGGCGGGATTGGAAGTAAACCCGTAGTCTGAACGCTCAAGGCTGAAAGACGCCGTAGTCCGTACCGACGAAAGCGGATCAGCCTTCAGCCCTCAGTTTGTGTTAACATGAAAACCGGACGGCCCTTTCCGTCGTCTGATTACTGAGGAGATTCTTTACCATGAAACATTGGGTCACCCTGCTCTCGATCGCTCTGGTTGCCGGTTCTGCTTCGGCGAAGCCCGAAGCCACCCGGCAGGCTTCCATGACAAACGGCGTCCGTTCGGTATCCAAGGCGGATTCCGGAAAGAACACGGTTTACGGCTACATCATGCCGATGACCTTCACCAAGGATGAAATCGGCAAGATGTTCGAGTTCGTCGTGGATAGCCCCAAACCCGTGGTGATCCAGATGTGGAACGGCCTCATCTCGAAGACCGACACGGAATGGGAGAAGCGCCGCGGCTTCATGGGCGCCAGTGGCGAACCCAGCAAAACCCCGTCGTTCAAGTTCCTCGCCGAGAAGGGCTCGGTCACCCTGATGGTCCTGGCCACTCTGCCGCCGGGCTCGCG
>JAKQQT010000594.1 GCA_029564025.1 Armatimonadota bacterium
GACGGAACGCTGATGTCCGATGACGAAGCGCGGGAGTTCATCAACAAGGCTTGATATGGCAGACGAAGTCGAAGAATCGAAATCCCCGGAAACCGAAACCGCTCCACTGCCCACCGAGGAGTGGAAGCCCCTGTTCGGCGACGCCGTGGTGGACGAAGGATTGGTGGGCGATTACCCGAGGCTGACCATCGAACGCGAGCGCATCCTGGAAGTGGTGACACTGGCGAAGAAGGTCGGCCTGAATTATCTGGACGAAATCACCGCCGTGGACCTGCCCGAGGAGAATGCCATCCGCGTCGTGTACCACCTTTCGTGCATCCCGACGATCAGGCGCAACCTTGTCCTGTTCGTCAATGTGCCCCGCGAGGAACCGGTGGTCGCTTCCGTCACACCGGTGTATCGGGCGGCGGACTGGTCGGAGCGGGAAGTGTACGATCTCTTCGGCGTGACGTTTGACGGTCACCCCGATATGCGCCGCATTATGATGCCGGACGACTGGGAAGGCCACCCTCTGCGCAAGGATTACACGTTCATCGACTGACCCCGGAAAGCACCAATGCCTACTCTGGAAACCGAACCGGGCGAGCGCCCAGGCGAATTGTACGTCAACATGGGCCCACAGCACCCCAGCACCCACGGGGTTCTGCGCCTGCTGTTGCGCTTGGAGGGCGAGGTGATCGTGGAGTGCACGCCGATTATGGGCTACCTCCACCGTGGCAGTGAGAAACTCGCCGAAAAACGCACCTACCCGCAATACGTGACGCTTACCGACCGCGACGATTACCTCTGCGCAATGTGCAACAACCAGGCGTACGTGCAGACCGTCGAGAAACTGATGGGCATCGAGGCGCCGGAGCGGGCCCAGTATCTGCGCGTCATCGCGATGGAACTGAACCGCATCACCTCGCACCTCGTGTGGCTCGGTACTTTCGCGCTGGACATCGGCGCGCTATCCGTGTTCCTCTACTGCTTCCGCGAACGCGAACACACCCTGCGCATGTTCGAGGAATTGTGCGGAGCCCGGTTGACCTATTCCTATATGCGTCTCGGCGGAGTGGGCTGGGACATCCCCGACGACAACTGGATCAAAAACGTCAAGGACTGGCTGAACGGATCCGGCCGGTTCGGCACGAACTCCGGCGGTGACGCGGGCCACGGCGGCCTGCCGCTGCTTCTGGAGGAAGTCGACCGCCTGCTGACCGGCAACCAGATATTCCTCTACCGCACGCAGGGTGTCGGCTACCTTTCGCCGGAAGACGCCGTGGACCTCGGCACGTCCGGCCCGATGGTGCGCGGTTCCGGCATTGAGTTCGACATCCGCCGCGCCGATCCGTACGCCGTATACGACCGGTTCGAGTTCGACATCCCGACGCGCCCGGAAGGCGACTGCTTCGCCCGCTACATCGTGCGCCTGCAGGAGATGTGGCAGTCGCGGCGGATTCTGTTGCAAGCGCTGAACCAGATCCCGGCG
>JAKQQT010000595.1 GCA_029564025.1 Armatimonadota bacterium
TCGGCCAGGACTTCCTCGGCGGCGACGATTTTGTGATGTTCCTCGGCGACAACCTGATCGAGGGTGGCGTGACAACGTTTGTAAAGGAATTCCAGCGCGAGAAACCGGCCGCCGAAATCCTGCTGAAGCGCGTCCCCAATCCGTCCTCGTTTGGCGTGGCGGAATTGAAACCGGACGGAAGCATCCTCCGCCTGGTCGAGAAACCGAAAGAGCCAAAATCGGACCTTGCCCTCGTCGGCGTGTACCTGTTCACTCCGGAGATTCACAACTCCATCGCGCGGATTCAGCCGTCCGCGCGCGGCGAACTGGAAATCACCGACGCCATCCAGGACCTCGTGGAACACGGACACCGGGTGCTGAGCCACGAACTGACCGGATGGTGGCTGGATACGGGCAAGAAGGACGACATCCTGGAAGCCAACCGCACGGTGCTGGACACACTGCAACGCGACGTGCGGTGCGAGTTGGACGATTCCTCCAAGGTGGAAGGGCGCGTTCAGATTCCGGAATCCGCCCGACTGGTCAATTCCACCGTGCGCGGCCCGGCCGTCATCGGCGAGAATTGCACGCTTGTGAACACCTTCATCGGCCCGTACACCAGTATCAGCGACAACGTACGCATCGAAAACGCGGAAATCGAGTTTTCCATCGTCCTCGACAACACAAGCATCGTGGATCTTCAAGGCCGCATGGCCGATTCGCTGATTGCGCGCAACGTGGAACTGAAACGGGTGGACCGCCTGCCGCGCGTGTTCCGGTTCATGCTCGGCGACGACTCGAGGATTGAACTTCTATGATTCACGACGTGGTTGTCCAGCCGTTGACGGTAAACGCCGATGAGCGCGGATACCTGATGGAGATTCTGCGCGAGTCCGACCCGTTTTTCACCCGGTTCGCGCAAGTGTACGTCAGCAAAAACTATCCCGGCGTGATACGTGGGTGGCACTACCACATGAAACAGACGGACCTTTGGGCCGTGGTGGAAGGCAACGTGAAAGCCGCGATGTACGATATGCGCAAGGACAGCCCCACGTTCGGAACCGTGCAGGAAGTCATTCTCGGTGTCGACCACCCGGTTGTGCTCGTGATCCCGGTGGGAATCGCGCACGGATACAAAACCATCGGCGTCCAGCCGTCCCTTCTGCTCAATTTCGCCGACCGGCTGTACGATCCGGCCAGTCCGGACGAATATCGCATTCCATACGACAGTCCAGATATCCCGTACAACTGGGATATACGCATCACCTGAATTCAATACCCATGCATCTTCTAATCACAGGCGGAGCCGGCTTTATCGGTTCCCACTTTGTCCGTATGACGCTCTCCGACTATCCCGGCGACCGCGTCACCGTGCTGGACAAACTGACATACGCCGGAAACCTGCGCAACCTTGAGGACGTTGCCGATAATCCCCGCTATCGGTTCGTTCACGGCGATATCTGCGATCCAACAGCCGTTGCCGGCGCGATGGAAGGCGTGGATGCGGTGGTCAACTTCGCCGCTGAAACGCACGTGGACCGCTCACTGCTCGACCCCGCGTCGTTCATCGACACCGATGTGAAAGGCGCTTATACCCTGCTGGAGGCTGTCCGGCAGAAACCTTCCGTCCGGTTCCTGCAGGTGTCCACCGACGAGGTTTACGGAAGTATTGAGAGTGGATCGTTTTGCGAGACCGACCGGCTGTCACCCTCCTCGCCCTATTCCGCAAGCAAGGCCGGCGGCGAGATGATGGCGATGGCTTACCGCAAGACGCACGGCGTCGATATCGTGATCACAAGGGGCTCCAACAATTACGGACCTTACCAGTATCCTGAGAAGCTGATCCCGCTGTTTATCACCAACGCGCTTGATGACCAGCCTTTGCCGCTTTACGGCGATGGCGGGAACGTGCGCGACTGGATTTACGTGCTGGACCACTGCCGCGGCATCGACACCGCGCTCCGAAAGGGAGAATCCGGCGGCATCTACAACGTGGCCGGAATGAACGAGCGCGACAACAGGGATATCACCTACCGGATTCTCGCATTGCTGGGCAAAGACGAAAGCCTGATCCGTCACGTGGAAGACAGGCCGGGGCACGACCGCCGTTACTCGATTGCCGCCGACCGCCTGTTGTCGCTCGGTTGGGCTCCGCGCAAGAGCTTCGAGGAAGGCATGGCCGAAACCGTGGCCTGGTACCGCGACAGGCGGGACTGGTGGGAGCCGCTGAAATCGGGCGAACACCGCACCTACTATACGGCGATGTACGCCAAGAGGCTTGCGGAGGCCGAACAACGGTGAGCCGCGCCGCTGTGTTCCTGGACAGGGACGGCGTTCTGAACGTCGCGCCGAAGGGTGACTGGGTTCGCCGCGTGGAGGGCTTCCACTGGTTGCCCGGTGCGAAGGAATCCGTGCGCCGGCTGAACGACGCCGGCTTCGTGGTGGCGCTCGTGACGAACCAGAGCGGCATCGGCCGCGGACTCATTTCACAGGCGGACGTGGATGCCATCCACGAAAAAATGGTCCATGACCTGGCCGAAATCGGCGCCCGACTGGATGGTATTTTTATTTGTCCGCACGAACCAACGGCGGGATGCCATTGTCGGAAACCAAAACCGGGGCTGTTCGAACAATCGGTGACGGCGCTGGACATCGACGTTTCAAAGAGCGTGATGGTCGGTGATTCCGCCACTGACATGACAGCCGCCCGATCTGCCGGCGTCGGTGTTCTGCTGGCTGTGCGCTCCGGTCTGGCTCCCGCGGACGAAATCTCGGCATGGCAACCGGCTCCCGATGCCGTGTTTGACGACCTCGCCGGCGCCGTGGATTGGATACTCGGCGACAGGGATGGTTTATGATGGATGCGGACCCGAGGACAGGCCCGGTCCCGCAACCGTCACGCGGCTACCTTATCGCCAAGCGTGTGATGGACGTCGTTATCTGCGGCGTCGGCCTAGTTCTGCTGTCGCCTCTGCTGGCCTTGATTGCGCTCTGGGTGAAGATGGACAGCCAGGGGCCGGTGCTGTTCAAGCAGTTGCGCATCGGACGACATCAGAAACCGTTTTACTGCTTGAAGTTTCGCTCGATGACGGTGGACGCCGAGGCGCGGCGGCGCGAACTGGAACACTTGAACGAAGTGGACGGTCCGGTTTTCAAAATCCGGGACGATCCCCGTGTTACAAGAGCAGGCAGGATTCTGCGCAAACTGAGTCTGGACGAGTTTCCGCAGTTGTGGAACGTGATGACCGGTGAGATGACACTGGTGGGACCCAGGCCGCCGTTGCCCGCCGAGGTGGAGAAGTACGAGCCATGGATGCTTCAACGCTTGGAAGTAACGCCGGGAATCACCTGTTTCTGGCAAATCAGCGGTCGAAGCAACGTTACTTTCGACGAATGGATGCGGATGGACCTGGATTATATCCGACAATGTTCAATAATGACGGACATCAAGATTCTTGTCCGCACCATCCCCGCCGTTCTTTTTGGCAAGGGAGCCTATTGATGACTCTACGCAATAATCGATTCCGCGCGGCCCTTCTGATGGCACTTGCGTGTCTGGCGCTTTCAAACACCGTCAAAGCAGAGCCCACCAAGGGAGTGATCATCTCCATATCGGGCAATGAGGCCGCCATCGACACCGGTCCGAACTCCGGCCTCACACCTGGCATGGTCCTCGTCGTGCAACGCCTCGGCCTGGCGGTTGGCACAGTCACCCTCACGCGGGTCGATGCGACCACGGCTTCGGGCAGGATTCAGTCAGACCCCGGACAAACCGTGCGCGTATTGGATTCGGTGGCGTTGCCGGCTTCCGCCGTCCCCGCGGTTGCGGAACCCAGGGCGGACAAGCCCAAACCGGTGGAAAAGCCGAAGAAGGCTACAGCCCCCGGACAGCCGTCCTCGAAGGACTGGAGGATCGGGTACGGCGAACACGGCGGCGACATCATTCCCTGGGAACACTGGGAGTATATGGCTCTTTCTTCTCTGGCCGCGGACGGTTTGATTCCCGGCTATGCCGCTGTCGATTTCCAGGGCCCGCGCCAGTTTACGCGCCGGCAACTGGCGCAGTTCACGGGAATCGCTCTCGAGAACGCCGACAAGGGAAAACGTACCGAGCGTAACGAGGTCCTGCTGAAGCGTCTGGCACAAACGTTCCGCTTCCAACCCGCGGTTCGCAACTCCCTTTCCGGAACGGGAGCGACGCTGGCGGAGCCCGGTTCCGAACTCGGCACGAGCCGCATCGGTTACTCGGCGTTCGGCGGTGTGCGCTTCCTGGACTTCAAGGACAAATCGGAGTTCAACGGCTTCGGACGGGTAGGCGGCATCTACGACATCGCGCCCAACGTTTTCGCAACCCTCTCGGTCAACAATCTGCACCGCGCCACCAGCGCACTGCCGGACAAGTTCTCCGAACTCGACGCGCTGACCATCAATGCCCGGTGGCTGGACGCGGACTGGGAAGTCGGTAAATCCTACTGGTCGTCGGGCCCGATTGCCAGCGGAGACGGCTTGCTGAGCAACAACTCGCCCGGACTGTATATGCTCAAGGGACGCAAGCAACTGTCGTGGGGCAAGTTCCCCGGCAAGTTCACCATCACCCAGATTTACGGCGGTTTCCAAAGCGGCGGCGATACGAAGTACTACGGCCTGCGCCGCGCGGAGTTCAAATTGACGCCGCGCTGGGATTTGGGCGCCAGTGAAGCCTATATCGCCACCGATCCGCCCAATCCCCTGAGTCTGGTGATTCCGTACTACGCTTACCAGCATACTCAGATATTCCATCACCCCATCGGAGGTGGAGGCGGCGGTTCCAACATCCGAAACGATGAATTCAACTATATGGCGCAGATCGACCTGACCTACCGGCGCCGCCCGGGCCAGGAATGGTACCTGGAATGGATCATCGACGACATCGCCGCCCCGTTCAATTGGGGCGCCGGCTTCGACGCGCCGCGCAAGACGGCGCTGATTCTGGGCGTGCACTACCCGAACCTCTTCAAGGGAAAGGGCGAGGGCCGGATGGAATTCTACCTTGCCGACCGCGATACGTACGAGGGCATCGCTCCGCAGGTCGCGTGGGAACACGACAACCTGTTGCTCGGTTCGCCTTTCGGCCCCAACACGCAGGCCTTCTTCGGGCGTCTGGACTACCGCGTGACACCGCAGATCAAGGTCCATACCCAACTGCGCGACGCCCTGCAGTTCCGGGGCAACTTCCCCGACATGGGCGACCGCTTTGAATGGACGCTCGGCGCCACCTACAATCCGTCCCCGGACCGCTCGGTATCGCTCCGGGTGATCCCGCAACGATTCCGCGGCCAGGGTTATGTCGACCGTCAGACCGCAATCGATGTGGTCGCCGCCTGCGCCTTCTAGAGATATCCGAACGTTTATGGCACGTAACTGGTGGGACCGCCTGATCGGGCGGGATGAAGAGGAGGAATACGACGCATTCGAAGTCACGGCCCATAAGGCCGTCGTCGAACCCGAACCCGCGCCTGTACCGGCGCCGGTTATCGAGGAACCGGAAGCGTCCGAAGTCATTCCAACGTCCCGCAAGGAGCCCACGGCTTCGGCTTGGGACGATCCACTCGGCTCCGCGCCCACCTTCGAACAACCCAGCGCCGTTCGACAAATCGCGACCTGGGCGCCCCGCGAAACCGTGACGTTACTGAACGACCTGACCGGCGCAACCCGCGAACGCGTGGCTGAAGCCCTCGTTCAGTGGCACGAAGCAGACCAGCGACTGCAAAAAATCCTGCGACAAGCGCGCGAGGCCGAAACCCAGACGCGCGAACTCGTTCAAACGCAACTCGCCGATCCGGATTTTGAAGGCGAAGCCGGAGTCCTGTCGGATTCCATTACCCGCGTCGCCAGCGCCGTCAATGCGCTCAGCATCCGGAATCGCGCCCGCGTCCGCGAGTGGATTATTTCGGCGGTCTACGGCCACAAATCGTGGTCGCCTTCGCAGTTGATCAGCCTTTTCGATTCCGCCGGTTGCGGCCCGTTGACCCTGGCCGACCTGCAACCGAGACTGCGAAGCATGGAAGCGAGTCAGCGCCAGTGGGCGGCCGCCGCGCTGGGCGAAATGAGCGGTTCCGACGTTGCGGCGGCCCTGTTGAACCTTCTGCGTGATCCCGATTCCGAAGTCCGCTCCACCGCCGTCGCGTCGTTTGGTAAACTCGGCGACGCCACGTCGCTCCAGCACCTCGGCTCGGTCATCAAGCGCGATCCGGACTGGGCTGTGCGCCTTCGCTCCATCGACGCGGCCTGCGGGATGGAAGGCTTCGAAGCCATCGGATTCCTGCACGAACTCCTTCGGGACAAAGCCTGGTGGCGCGAATTGGAAATCGGCGCCTGGCAAATTGACTCCTCACCGGACCTCTCCGCCGGACGGCGCATCCCCGCCGCGGACGTGCGCACCAAGGTAGTCGATTCAATTCTGTCCAAGGTCCAGGCCGCACTGCCCGTGGCCGGTCCCGCGCACCGCAGTTGGCTGATGGAGGTGCTGGGCGATACCGGCGACGCCCGCGCCGTTCCGATACTCTCCAGCGGACTGCAGGACGCCGAACTGGAGGTGCGTCTGCGCGCCATCCGGGGTCTCGGCCTCATCGGCGGTTCGTCCATCGCGGAGATTATCATCCCGTGCCTCAAGGACCAACAACCGCAGGTTCGGATGCAGGCCGCGCAGGCATTGGGCGATGCCAACGATTTCCGCGCCGTGGAACCGCTTCTGGAAGCCATGCGGGATACCGATCAGAACGTGCGGGGCGCCGTGGCCGTCGCTATAGGCAGAATCGTGGACACCCGCGCGCTGAAACCGCTCCTGACCGCCCTCAACGATCCCGACAAGGACGTGCGCGAACAAACGCAACTCGCCGTCCGCCGTATGTCCGACCCCCGCACGCTGGCGCTGGTGGAAGCGCTGTTGCAGGGCACGAAAAGACCTTCGTGATTGCCCTTCAGGCAACCTTCCTTCGCAGTTGTGTGTTGGATTAGGATGGTAGCGATATCGGTTCCCTAACCCCCGCGCTTCCCCCTCCCCCTGAGGGGAATGGAGCCAGGGGGTTAGGGCATTTGAGCCCGAACCCATGATTCATCGAAAAAAGACAAACCAGGTGATGGTCGGAAGTGTGGCCGTGGGCGGCGATGCGCCGGTCTCGGTCCAGTCCATGACCACCACGCTCACGACGGACATCGACGCCACCGTGGCCCAGATATGGGAACTCGTTCCCGCCGGGTGCGAGATCGTGCGCGTCGCCGTGCCGGACATGGCCGCGGCGAAGTGCCTCGGCGAGATCAAACGCCAGATCAATATCCCTCTGGTCGCCGACATCCATTTCCAGTACCAGTTGGCGCTGGAAGCCATTGAGCAGGGCGTCGACAAACTGCGCCTCAATCCCGGAAACATCCGCGAACCGGACAAGGTGGAACGCGTCTGCAAGTCGGCGAAGGAACGCGGCATCCCCATCCGCATCGGCGTGAACGCCGGCAGTATCAACATCAGGAAGTACCCGGAACCGACGCCGGAGGCCCTGGTCGACTCCGCGCGCGAGCACGTGGAAGTGCTGGAGCGCAACAATTTCCACGACATCATCATCTCACTCAAGAGCACCGAAGTGCCGACGATGATCCGCGCCTACCAGATGGCATCCGAAGCCTTCGATTACCCCCTGCACCTGGGCGTCACCGAGGCCGGCCTGCCCTGGCAGGGAACCATCCGCTCCGCCGTCGGCATCGGGGCGTTGCTGGCCCAGGGCATCGGAGACACCATCCGCGTTTCGCTGACCGGCGACTCCTGCGAGGAGGCCAAGGTCGGCCACGAGATGCTGAGGGCACTGAACCTTCGCGACAGCGGCATTACGCTGATTTCCTGTCCTTCGTGCGGTCGCGCCGACGTGGATATCGTGGCGATGGCCGCCGAAGTCGACCGCCGCCTGCGCGAACGCCCCGACCTGATGAAGATCCCGATGCGCGTTGCCGTCATGGGTTGTGAAGTCAACGGCCCCGGCGAGGCCCGTCACGCCGATGTGGGCCTGGCCGGCGGTGTGGGCGTTGGCCTGCTCATTGAAGACGGCGAAGTGGTGCGCAAGTACAAGGAATCCGAGATGGTCGACGCTCTGATGAAACGCATCGAGGAACGCGCGCGTCAATATACAGAAGGACAGGGCGGCGGCACGGAAGATACCGGACTGCTTCGCATTCCCCCGCGCCAGGGCTGACACTGTCCCGAAAGGATCCCTGATGATCACTTTGCCGGCAGTCCGCCGACGGACGTTCGTTCCCATCCTTTGCTTTGTCGCCGTTCTGTCCGCCGCCGCGGCGAAGACCTACAACGTTTCCTCCCCTTCGGACTACAACAACGCGATGAAAAGCGCCAAGAAGGGAGACACTGTCCTTCTCAAAGCCAACATCACCATGCCGTGCGACACACCGGTTACAGCCGGCGTGACGCTGGACCTCGGCGGAAAAACCATCACCCTGCCGGATAAACTGCCGGACGGGCGCGGAAGCCGCGGCATCTCGGTCGAAGGCGGCGGCATCACGATTCGCAACGGTCGCATCGATAACGGCAAGTGGGCGATTTACGCTTTCTTTCCCGCGTCGGACTATCTGTTTGAGGACCTCCGCATCACCCGCACGAAAACGTTCCTCAAAATGGGAGCGGCCGGCAAGGGCGTTACAAAGAACATCACCGTTAACCGGGTCATCGTGGAATGCGACGACAACCCTTGGACAATCCTCGATATTGGACCGGGAAGCAGTTCGAACGTTACGATAAAAAACTTCTACTCCAAGGCCCGCGTGAAGAACGATGACACCGGCAGTGACGGCATCGGCATCGAACTGGCACTCGACCCGGTGACCCTGGACAATGTGCACATCGACGGTTGCAGTGGCGACGCCATCGACATCAAGGGCTCCGCGCACATCAGCAATTCCATCGTGACAAACGCTGTCAGGCAAGCCTTCAAGATTTGGGGACTGAAGGAGTTCCCGTCCTCGATGACCAACTGCATCGCCGTGAACAACGGATTCCACAGCATGGCCAACGCCGGAGATGTGACGCTGACTGACTGCTACTTTGAAGCAGGCACCAAAGAGTGTCCTGCCATCGACTTCGGCGCCGGCAAGAAGTGCGGCGACATCGACATCCACGGAGTACCCGACATCTACGGTTGCGGCGGGGTGACCGTTACCGCCACACGGTGCCGGTTCATACGGCGCGGAGGTTCCGCCTACCTGGTTTCCGCCGAAAACTGGCCCGTCGCCGCGAAGGTCAAGTACATCGACTGCAGTTTCTGGAATCCCACACACCCCAATCTGCACGTCGGCGCCGTCACCGCGCTGAAAGCCGCCGCCCAGCAAGGCATCTGGCCCTCCGAGTTTGTCAATTGCAAATATGAGGATGTGCCCGCGCCGGATATCCGCATCCGACCACCGGCGGCAAGCGTCAGTTTCACGCCGGAGAAAACCGCTCCGGGCGAAGCGGTGACGTTTAATATCACGCTGATTGCCGGCGACTTCACAGACAGGGAAACTACGTGGGAACCTCTGTTGCCGTTTGAGGTTGACATCTCGAAGGACAGCGCGAAATTGGACGGCAAACCGGTAGAATTGAGCATCAAGGACCGACGCCTGAAACTCACGGTCGGCGGAGTGGAACCGCGTTCGACGCACACACTGGTCGTGAACGCAACCCGCCGGTGAAACCGTGCCCAAGCCGAAGAAAATGAAGAAACAACTCCCACACTGGTGGTGGATTCCCGCGGCGGTTGTGGCCGCGGGATTCATCACTTTCCTGCTTTACCCGAAAGACAGTCGAACGCCCGGCGGTGAATTCACCGGAAGCCCCGGCATGAAGGTCTGGATTGCCGGCGATGCCGAGAAGATACGCCCGAATGCTCCGCCCCAGCCCGAACGCGTCTCCGCCGAACTCCACGCCGCCCGCAACGAATACGCCTCGTTCCAACTCATCGTGTGCGCCGACCGCATGTCGCTCAAGAACGTCAACGTCCAACTCGGCGCACTGACCGGTTCCAGTGGCGTAAAATTGCAAGATATCGCTCTTTTCCGGGAGGCGACCAT
>JAKQQT010000602.1 GCA_029564025.1 Armatimonadota bacterium
TTTTATCGGCGTGCCCTTTAGCGAGAGCGAAGTCACATAGCCATCCGCGATGTTCGCGTTGGCAATCACCAGCTTCGCGCGGCGCGAGTACGCGGTCAGCGTGACGGTGAAGTCGGAAGTCAAATCCGAGCCCGTGCCGTCATCAGAAGTGTTGGCGGTGTACGCGCCTTTGAACACCCCGTCCGCTGGAACGTCCACATCCTCATAGTTGTAATCCGCCCAAATCTCAATGCTGGAATTAGCAGAAACCAACGGCTTGTCGCGCAAGGTGAAAATCACAGCGTCCGTTGAGCCGACCTCAACCGGATATGCCCGCACTTCCACGCTTGTCCGGCTGTATTCCCACGGCATCGGCAGGTAAATATCCTTGCCGATAACATCCTCCGTCAGGGAAAAGGCAACCGCGTCCGAGTTATAGCGTCCGAAAAAGTGCGCCGTGCCGTCCGCTTCCACCGCGAAGCGTCCCAGGTCTGATTTCGCCAGCCCGCAGATTTCGTCAAGCGCGGAGCCGCCCGAAGTCCAGAAGTACGGCAAGCTCTCCACCCCGCCCTCGATTTCGGTGTCGAACGGATAGCTGATATCCGCCAGTATCGCGGTGATAGCGGTGTCCACGCCGGTTGACGAAACAAGTGCGATATCCGGCTTGCGCGCGCGCAACCAGCCCGCCCCGTCCTCCGCTGTTATCGTGACAGTATCCGCAAACCCGCTCAACCGGATATCGGTGATAAAGCCGGTGAACAGCGTGTACGCGGTGACTTCATTGTAGGTGAACTGAATTTTCCTGCCCGGCTTCAGGTTGCCGTAAAGCGAACCGGCCGTGTACCAGGGGTCGTAGCGTCTGTCGTGGTTGTCGAGTTCGATGTTCAGCACGCCCGGCTCAAGCGCGGCAAAGCCCGAACCTGAACCGCCGATAACGCTGTCGCGCCCCCTGTCAATCGTGAAGCGTAAGAGCCGGTCTGCTTCGTTGAAGCTCAAGTCCAACGCGCCGTCGCCGTTCCAGTCCACGTACAGCGAATATTCGGGATAGCCGTAAAGCTCGATATAATCGCCGGCTTCGGTGGTTAGATAATCGCCGGACTCAGTTACGAGCAGAACTTTTTCGCTCATTTTCCCGCCTTGCGCAAAGCGTC
>JAKQQT010000615.1 GCA_029564025.1 Armatimonadota bacterium
TCGGCCACGTCGCCCTTCATGATCCTTCCGTGCGGGCCGCTTCCCTTGACCATGCGCAGGTCCAACGCGTGCTCCTCCGCCATTTTGCGGGCGAGGGGAGAGGCCCCGGATTCGGGCGACGGCGTTCCGCGAGGACCTTCCTTTACCACCGGTTGCTCATCCGTTACCTCGGGAGTGGCGGACTCATCAATCACAGCCAGCGCTTCGCCGATGGTTACGGTCTCGCCTTCCGATTTCAGGATACTCGTCAGGATACCCGACACGCTTGATTGCACGTCCAGATCGACCTTGTCGGTCTCCAGCGACACGATCGGCTCGCCCTCGGCAACGGCGTCGCCGGGTTGCTTCAGCCAGCGACCGACGGTGCCTTCGAGTACGGATTCGCCCATCTGGGGAACGGTGATTTCGATAGCCATCGTTTACTTTCTCCTTGACGAACCGGGTGGGGGAGCGTCAGTCAGCGCCTCCGAAACGATTCGGGCCTGTTCCACCGCGTGCGCGCCAACCATGCCCTCGGCGGGACTGGCCGATTCCGGGCGGCCTACATAGCGCACGGGAATGCCATCTCCGGCAGACTCGGCGATCTTGGTGCGGATAGACCACCACGCGCCCATATTGCGCGGTTCTTCCTGCGCCCACACGATTTCACGCAGTCTCGGGTAGCGTTGGATTACCTGGGTCAATCGCTCATACGGGAACGGGTAGAGTTGCTCAATCCTGCCGATTGCGATCCGGTTCGCTTTTTCGCGCAGTTCCGATCCGACCAGGTCGACATACACCTTGCCACTGCAGAGGACGAGGCGTGTCACCTTGCCGACATCGGCCTCGGTATCGTCTATCACAGTCTGAAAACCGCCGGTTGTAAGGTCGACAAGCGACGAGCCCGCGCGAGGATGACGCAAAAGGCTTTTCGGTGTCATCACGACCAGCGGACGCGGATGTGTCTTCAGGCGCGCGGCCTGTCGGCGCAACAAATGGAAGAACTGAGCGGCGGTGGTGCAGTTGACGACCTGGATATTGTCGTTGGCGGCGAGTTGCAGGAAACGCTCCAGCCGGGCGCTGGAATGCTCCGGTCCCTGTCCCTCGTAACCGTGAGGAAGCAGAAGGACCAGCGACGGTGTTTGCGACCACTTCGCGTTGCCGGCCACCAGGAACTGATCGATAATGACCTGCGCCGAATTGCCGAAGTCGCCGAACTGCGCTTCCCACAGTACCAGGGCTCCCTGCGCGTGCATGCTGTAGCCGTACTCGAACCCCAGTGCGGCATTCTCCGAAAGTGGGCTGTTGTGCACCGCGAAAGACGCCCTTGCCGTGGGTAGGGCCTGCAAGGGTACCAGGTGCCCTCCACCCACCGGATCGTGCAACATCAGGTGGCGGTGGCTGAACGTGCCGCGTTCGGTGTCCTGGCCGGTCAGCCGGATTGGCGTGCCGTCTTCCAGGATGGAACCGAAGGCCAGAATTTCCGCATGCCCCCAGTCTATGCCATTCTGGGTCTCCAGAGCGGTTCTCCGTTTCTGAAAGATGCGCTCGAGTTTGGCGTTGACGGTGAAACCCGGCGGCCAGGTGAGCAAGGCCGTGTTGAGAGCAGTCAGACGGTCGGCGGGGAGCGCCGTGGCCACATCATCGGGTGGAAGCTCCGGCGCCGGGGCTGTTTGAAGACGAACGGGTTCCGGACCGGCCGAAAGCGTGCGAGCCGATTCCAACTGCTCCATCACGCGGCGGCTGATATCCGTTATCTCATCCCGTGTCAGCGTTCCCTCTCGCTCCAGGGTGTTCGCCCAGATCTGCTTTACGGTCGGGTGCTTCGAGATGACTTCATAGATGCGCGGGTGTGTGAACGCCGGTTCGTCGCCCTCGTTGTGACCCCAGCGGCGGTAACCGATGAGATCAATGAGAAAGTCCTTCCTGAACCGCTGGTGGTAGGCCACGGCCAGTCGCGCCACGGCAAGGCATGCCACCGGATCATCGGCGTTGACATGCACGATCGGTATTTCGAAACCTTTCGCGAGGTCGCTGGCGTACAGCGTGGAGCGGGCGTCCCCGGGCGACGTGGTAAAGCCGATCTGGTTGTTCGTGATGATGTGAATCGTACCACCGGTGCGGTAGCCCTTTAACTGCGCCAGGTTGAGGGTTTCCGCGACGATGCCCTGGCCGGGAAACGCCGCGTCGCCGTGAATCAGAACGGCAAGGCTGGCCTTTTCGTCCTGAACAGGCGGTCCCTGCCGGTCGCGTTGCTCCTGGGCGGCGCGGGCTCGTCCGAGGATGACAGGATTCACAAACTCGAGGTGGCTGGGATTCGGCGCCAGAGTGATGGGCACGTTGCGCAGTTCGGCGTCCTGGTAGTTTCTTCGGGCGCCGAGGTGGTACTTTACGTCCCCGGTCCAGCCGGAGGTTCCGCCGCCGGAAACGGCGTTCTGTTCGGCTTCGTGAGCAAGCCGGAACTCCGCGAGGATGGCTTCGTACGGCTTGCCGAGTATGTGCGCCAGCACGTTGAGCCTACCGCGATGCGCCATTCCCATCACGATTTCGCGGACTCCATTGCGGATCGATCCGGCGATCAGACTGTCAAGGACGGGAATGAGGATGTCCAGGCCTTCCAGCGAGAAACGTTTCTGGCCGGGAAACACTTGTTGCAGGTATCGTTCCAGCGACTCGGCGGCCGTCAACCTCTCCAGGACTTCCCTCTTCTCCTGAGCGCCGATTCCGTGGAAATACCGCCGGCTTTCAATGGCTTCCCAGAGCCATTGGCGTTCGGCCGAGATGACGATATGCGACGTTTCGTATCCGACCGCGCCGCAGTATACTTCCCTCAGCCGCTGGAGCGCTTCCCAGGCATTGCGCGCGCCTTCCGATGCGGGACCGCTGACAACCTCGGCAGGCATGGACTGCAAAACCTCGCGCGAAAGGCCGTGGGTTTCCAGTTCCAGATCGGGATCGCCGGGCGGATCGGAGCCAAGCGGATCGATGCGGGCGTCCAGGTGTCCCAGTTCGCGGGTCAGACGGACAACACGCGCCGCCCGTATGATCTTTTCAAGGTCGCATCCATCGATCTGTTTAGCCGAGTGCGACGGTTTGACGCCCGGCACAGGGACACCTATCCTATCCCATTCCTCGAAAACCTCGCGGGATTCGGAGTCCACCGAGTCGGGATTGGCGCGGTAGCGCTCGTACAGATGCAGTACATAGCCGGCGTTGGGACCCAGGAATTCAGGCATAGAGGTCATGGTATCCGATTATCTCCGGAAGCGTAGTTCATTATCTAAGGACACCGAAAACCGGGTTTACGCTCCCTCTGCCGTTCAGGTCATGGGTGGGAGTTTGCGTTGAGCCTCGCGATTGGCGAGCCAGTTCCTGAACTCGTTTTCGTAATCCTTGCCTGCCCTGCAGTAAGTCTTCACGGCATCGAAGTATATTCCCAATCCCCAGCCAAGAACAGGAAAGACAGACCACCAGATTCCTCGCGTGACGAACGCATTCAACAGGATCAGGAATCCGCAGACGCCGATGTATGATGCCAGGTGGCTGAAAAACTCCCGGCGTCGTTCGATGTCAAACTCCGTCCGCAGTTGCACGGTGTCAAGTTGTCCAACCACCTCGCGTTCGGCCCGTTCAATGGCGTCGATGGGAATCTTTAACTCATTCGCCAGGGCCAGCAATTGCTCGCGCGAGGTGTCTCCCGGCAGTGGCTGGCGTTCGACGGCTCGACGCAGTATGGCGTTGACTTCCTCTTCGGTGTAATGGTCTTTCATGCCTGCCTCCGTGAGGCTCTCAGAACTCCGCGCTTCCCGGCGTACGCGGGAAGGGGGTGACATCCCGGATGTTCTTCATTCCTGTTACATACATCATCATGCGTTCGAGTCCGAGCCCGAATCCGGCGTGGGGGACCGTGCCGTACCGCCGCAGATCCATGTACCAGGAGTACGGCTCTTCAGGAAGGCCTTGCGCCTTGATGCGTTCCTTCAGCACGTCCAGCCGTTCCTCGCGCTGGCTTCCGCCGATAATCTCCCCGATTCGGGGCGCCAGAACGTCCATTGCGCGAACGGTCCGTCCGTCGTCATTCATCCGCATGTAGAATGCCTTGATCTCCTTCGGATAGTCGGTAACGATAACCGGCTTCTTGAATACATCCTCTGTCAGGTAACGTTCGTGCTCGCTCTGCAGATCGCAACCCCACGTTACCGGGAACTCGAACGAGCGGTCCGCTTTCTCAAGAAGACGGACCGCCTCCGTGTAAGTTACGTGTTCAAAGGCGCTTTTGGTTACGTGCTCCAGCGTTTCCAGCACGGTGTTGTCGATGCGCTTGTTGAAGAACTCGATATCATCTGCGCACTTGTCCAGCACGGAGTTGATGATGAACTTCAGGAAGTCCTCGGCCAATGCGCGGTCTCCGTCCAGATCGCAGAACGCCATTTCAGGCTCAATCATCCAGAACTCGGCCAGGTGGCGCGGCGTGTTCGAGTTTTCAGCGCGGAACGTCGGCCCGAACGTGTAAACGTTCGAAAACGCCAGGGCGAACACTTCAGCCTCCAACTGGCCGCTGACCGTGAGGTAGGCCGGCTTGCCAAAAAAGTCCTTTGTGTAATCGATGCCGCCTCGCGGTTCGCGCGGAAGGTTCATCAGGTCCAGCGTGGTTACGCCGAACATCGCCCCGGCGCCTTCACAGTCGCTGGTGGTGATGATGGGGGTGTGCACGTACAGGAAGCCCCGGTCCTGGAAGAACGTGTGTATAGCGTGGGACAGAACGTTGCGGACACGGAACACGGCGCCAAACGTGTTGGAGCGCGGGCGCAAGTGAGCGATCTCGCGCAGGAACTCCATCGTGTGCCCCTTCTTCTGGAGCGGGTAGGTGAGGGGATCCGCGTCTCCGTACACGGTGATGGATTGCGCCTTGACCTCAACCGGCTGACCTGCGGCGGGTGAATCCACCAGCAGTCCGTGCACCATGATGCACGCACCCGTGGTGACGGAAGCCAGGACATCGTCCGGGATGGTTCCGGCGTCAACGACGACCTGCAGATCGCGGAAACAGGATCCGTCGTTTAACTGAACGAAGGTTACGCCTTTGCTGTCGCGCCTCGTCTTGACCCAACCCCTGGTGGTGATGTCCGTGCCCGTCTCGGCGTTGAAGATGTCGCGGATGGACTGGCCTGCCGTGCTCATGTGTTCGAATCTCCGTTCTTTTTTTCGTGCTGTAGTCAATCCTTACGATCATTATGTTCACTTGAGCGCCGGGCGCGAACAGGCGAGGTTGCGTGGCGACGATGGAGTCAAAAGAGGCATCCCAGGCTTGGGAGTCCGTAAATTGGGGATTGCGGAGCAAATCCGGCGTATTTATAATTGAAATTGATAGCGCGCTCCCGGCAGGCGCTACCAACGGACGAAACCTAACCTAACAAGCGTGGGGGATTCCTGTCGATGTTGCGCGTCTGGCGTCATCACGGGTTTCCTCTCGCTGAATTGCCTTTACGGCACATTCCTAATTCGCACGATACATACGGATAAGGAGCGCGACGTTGAAGTCTTGCGTTGCTCCCGCTTTTGAGAGCCCGGTCCGCCCGGGAGACACCCGTTCGTCTTCCCTCTGGCGTCCGAAGGTTCTTTCAGTAGTCATGACGGTTCTTGCTCTTTGCGTCCCGCTGAAGCAGGCGCTTGCGAGAACAGCCGTCACTCCCGCGTCTGAACCTTCGGCAAGCCTGACCAGTCTGCCGATTCACTTCGAGCCGAACCGAGGACAAACGGACGAGCGCGCGATGTTCATTGCCAGAGGCGCCGGGTACGCGATGTACCTGTCCCGCGACGCCATGGTGATGATCCTGAAGAAACAGGATAAGGCCAGTAAGTCGCCACCCGTTCATAGATTGGGCAAGCCAGGCAAACCGGTCACGGACTCGGTGCGAATTGAACTCCTGGACGCGAACGAAAACGCGGTTCTGGAAGGAGACCATCAACTCGAATCCCGAAGTCACTACTTCAAGGGCAATGATCCGTCCCGGTATCTGTTAAATATCCCGAACTATCGTGCTGTCAAGTGTCGTGGGATATACAAAGGAATCGACCTTGTCTACTACGGCAGTCAGTCCTCCATCGAGTATGACTTCATCGTCAATCCCGGCGCCGAGCCCGATTCCATCCGCCTGAATGTTGTTGGTGGAGAACCTTCAATAGACGCTGGAGGTGATCTGGTCATCCGCACAACGGCGAGTTCTATAAGATGGAAGAAACCGACGGTGTACCAGCAGATAAGCGGTGAGCGTAAACCCGTCGAAGCCTCATATATAATCAAGTCTGATAAATCGCTCATGTTCCGGATTGGCCCCTATGACAAAAGCCATTCGCTCGTCGTCGATCCGATTCTGGATTATTCGACATATCTTGGCGGGGTGGACGACGATTGTGGCACGAGCGTTGCCGTTATGCCTGATGGAACGGCTTACGTGACCGGAACAACCGCTTCGCTTGATTTTCCGACAACCACTCCTGTTCAAAACGGCAATGCAGGTTTGACGGATATCTTCGTCACGAAGATCAGCGCAGATGGTACCACCCGTCTGTACAGCACATACATCGGTGGATCCGATCATGATCTGGCGGAAGGAATCGCCCTCAATTCGTCTGGTGATGCCTTCGTCGCGGGGTATACCTACTCGACCGATTTCCCGGTTGCGGGAACGCTTGGAAACGGCAACGCGGGCGACGCCGACGCTTTCGTGACAGGAATCAGCGCTTCCGGATCAACGCTGATATACTCGACATGCCTTGGTGGCGGACGTGATGACTACGCGGCCGATATTGCTGTAGATACGTTCGGCGCCACCTGCGTTGTCGGATATACCGGCTCAACGGATTTTCCGACTTCGGGACCATATAGTTCGGTAAAAGCCGCAGGTTACGATGCGTTTCTTACGAAGATTAATCCGGCCGGATCGGCATACGATTTCAGCACTTTCATCGGTGGCGACGGTGACGATTTCGCCACTGGCGTCGCTGTCGACGCCAATCTGCGACCGTACATAACGGGATACACGGATTCCACGGACTATCCCGTCCTGAACGCCTTTCAGTCCTCTCGGGCAGGTTCATACGACTGCTTTGTTTCCCGGTTCACAAGCGCGGGAAGCGCGTTGGAATACAGTACCTATCTTGGTGGAGCATATGATGATTTTGCGCTGGGAATCGCCTTGCACAGCAATCAGGCGGTTCTTGCAGGGCATACATTGTCTGCGGACTTTCCTGTGTATGATCCGATACAAGGAACGCCGGGTGGTAACGGCGATGTGTTTGTCGCGAAGTTCGCGCCTTCAGGCCAATCACTGGTCTTCAGCACTTTTCTGGGCGGCTCCGGCAAGGACATCGCTTACGGCGCGGCGACGGACCCGGACGGAAACGTTCTGGTTACGGGAAGTACGGAGTCCTCTAATTTTCCGACACTCAATCCGATTCAGTTGACCAACAACGGCGGAGCCGATGTTTTTCTGGTCAAGTATTTCTCGACTGGCAGTGCACTTTCATTCAGTACCTATATAGGCGGATCCAGCACGGACGAAGGTCAGTCGGTGGACGTGGATACGACGGGACGGGTTTACGTTACCGGACAAACATTCTCCTCCAACTTCAGAACCGCGGAACCGTTGCAGAACACCAAGGCAGGCAACTTCGACGGTTTTCTTCTGAGGATGCACGAGGATGCCCAGCTTTTGAACTTCTACCGGGATGCGGATTCGGACTCGTATGGAGATCCGATGAACTCCGTCGCCGCACCGACTCAACCCGAGGGTTATGTGGCGGACAGCACTGACTGTGACGACACGAATCCCCTGGTTCACCCAAACGCTGACGAAGTTTGCAACGGCATCGATGACGACTGCGACGCGGAGATAGACGAAGAGGTCAAGTTGACCTTCTACCGTGACGCGGACGGGGATTCTTACGGAAATCCGATTCTAACGATCCTGGCTTGCGCGGCGCCAAGCGGTTATGTAGCGACCAACAGCGACTGCGACGACACGAATCCCCTGGTTCACCCCGGAGCCGATGAAGTCTGCAACGGCATCGATGACGACTGCGACGCGGAGATAGACGAAGAGGTCAAGTTGACCTTCTACCGTGACGCCGACGGTGATACCTACGGTACCGCTACGGATACCGTGGAGGCTTGCGAGCCTCCGACCGGTTATGTGGCGGACAACACTGACTGCGACGACACGAATCCTCTGGTACACCCCGGAGCCGATGAAGTCTGCAACGGCATCGATGACGACTGCGACGCGGAGATAGATGAAGGCGTCAAGTCGACCTACTACCGGGACGCCGACGGTGATACCTACGGTACCGCTACGGATACCATGGAGGCTTGCGAGCCTCCGACCGGATATGTAGCGACCAACAGCGACTGC
>JAKQQT010000630.1 GCA_029564025.1 Armatimonadota bacterium
ACCGGTCGAAATCGGCGGGCACACCGGGCCTCGGATCCCAGGGACGCCGGGGGAGGTAATCCGGGTGGGTCCAATCCATAATCGAGAAGTACGTGGCGAACCGGAGGCCCTCCTTACGGCAAGCCGCGCTCAGCGGACCGAGGATATCCTTCCCGTACGGCGTGTTGGTGACGTTGAAGTCGGTCTGTGCCGTCGGCCACAAACAGAATCCGTCGTGGTGTTTGCTGGTGATGACAACATACTTCATCCCGGCCCGTCTGGCGAGGCGCGCCCACGAGTCGGCATCGAACTTCACGGGATTGAACTGCTCGCGCAACGGCTGATAACCGGAAACCGGCACGCGCGCGCTGTTCATCAGCCACTCGGCCGCTCCGCCGACCGGTTTGCCGTTCCACTCGCCGGCGGGGATGGCGTACAATCCCCAGTGGATGAACATACCGAACCGGGCTTCACGAAACCAGGCCATCCGCTTGTCGTGCCGGTCCTTCGTTTCGTGCCGTGGCGCGGCGGCCGAAACGGCCGGTGGATGCAATGCAAGAAAACCACAAACCAACGCGCTGATGATCAACGGTCTCATTTACAAGCTCCTCACAGGAAGGCGGTTCCTTGTCATCACATTGTGTTCTTAACCACGGCTTGATAATTCTACACTAATAAAGGGTACTTCCCACCTCAAATCGAGCACATCGCTCAGCGGAGACATCATCATGAAACGTTCGGTATGGTTCCTCATTCCTCTCGCCATCGCCGCGGTGCTGTCTGGATGCGGCAAGAAAAACGACCAGGTGACGATCGGCTTCATCGTCAAGCAACCGGATGAACCGTGGTTCCAGAATGAATGGAAGTTTGCCCGCCAGGCGGCGGAGAAGTACGGCTTCCAACTCGTCGAGATCGGCGCCACGGACGGCTCGCAGGTTCTCAGCGGCATCGACAACCTGGGCGCTCAAAGCGCCAAGGGCCTCGTCATCTGCGCGCCCGACGTTCGCCTCGGCCCCGGAATCCTGCAGAAAGCCAAACAGTACAATATCAAGGTTTACGCCGTGGACGACCAGTTGGTGGACGCAGACGGCAAGCCGCTGGACGTGCCTTACATGGGCATTTCGGCATACGACATCGGCAAGCAGGTGGGCCAGGCCATCGTCGATGAAGCGAAGAAACGCGGATGGAACCTGAAGGATCCATCCATCGCCGCCTGCGCGCCCACCTTCCCCGAGCTGGAAACAGGCCGCCAGCGCATCAAAGGCGCATCCGAAGTCCTCACCGCGGCCGGCCTGCCGGCAAGCCAGATCTTTACGTCGCCCAACAAGACCGGCGACACCTCGGGCGGATTCTCGGCCGGCAACATCGTTCTGACACAACACCCGCAGGTTAAGAAATGGCTTGTGTTCAGCACCAACGACGAAGGCGTGATGGGCGCCGTTCGGGCCATGGAGAACCGCGGTTACAATGCTGAAACAATCATCGGCGTCGGCATTGGCGGAAGCACGGCAATGACCGACTTCAAGAAACCGAAGCCCACGGGCGTCTTCGGTTCGGTGCTTATCGATCCCAAACGCCACGGTTTCGAGACTTCGGAACTGATGTACAAATGGATTACTGAGGGCAAGGAACCGCCGAAGGTCATTCTCACCACCGGAACGTTGATTACGCGAGACAACTTCGAAAAGGTGATGACGGAGCGCGGCCTTCTGTGATGTCGGGCAGGACCGGATCGGAGTACCTTTCGTTTGAGGGAATTGCGAAGTCCTTCCCGGGCGTGAAGGCGCTGTCGGACGTCTCGTTCGGCGTCCGGGAAGGAAGCGTTCACGCGCTGATCGGCGAAAACGGCGCGGGAAAAAGCACCCTTCTGAAGATTCTCTCGGGCGTATACAAACCCGATGAAGGAACTCTGCGCCTGGGCGGGAACGCAGTTTCATTCCCGAACACTGCCGCGGCGATCGATGCCGGGGTGGCGGTTATTTACCAGGAACTGAACCTCGTGCCGCATATGTCCGTGGCGGAGAACCTCTTCCTCGGACACATGCCGAACCGCGCCGGCGTGCTGGACAGGCGGGAACTTGCCGCGAAAAGCCGGGAACTGATGGCCGGCTTGGGGCTCGATTTGCGCGTGGAGGAGAAAGTCGGCCGATTGCCGATCGCCGAGCGCCAGATGGTGGAGATCGCAAAGGCACTCTCCCGAAATGCCAAGGTGATCGCCTTCGACGAACCAACCAGCAGTCTCAGTTCCCGAGAAGTGACAGCCCTTTTCCGCATTATCCGCCGACTGAAGGAAGAAGGCCGCGTTATCCTTTACGTTTCCCACCGGCTGGAAGAGATCTTTAAAATAGCGGATTCCGTGACGGTTCTTCGCGACGGCAGGCATGTTGAGACATTCGATGCTCTTGACAACGTAAGTGAACCTCAACTGGTCAACCGGATGGTCGGCCGCAACATTGAGGATATCTACAACTACAGCCCGCGTCCGGTTGGAGAACCGGTTCTGGAGGTCAAGGGCCTTCAGGGTCCCGGCCTGGCGTCTCCGGTAGACCTGACGGTCCGCAAGGGTGAAATCGTGGGTTTGTTCGGGCTGGTGGGCGCCGGGCGCACCGAATTGTTGCGCGTCATCTACGGTGTAGAGAAACCCACGCAAGGTGAGGTTCACCTGCTCGGCAAACCGGTGCCCATCCGCCGCCCCTCGGATGCCATCAAGGCCGGCATTGTATTGTGCCCTGAAGACCGGAAGAAAGAAGGCATCTTCCCCGTGCGCTCGGTTGAGGAAAACATCAATATCAGCGCACGGAGGCTGTTTTCACACCTTGGCTTCCAGATAAACAACGCCGCGGAACGGCGGAACGCCGAGGCACAGGTCGCGCAGTTGAACATCCGGACGCCGTCGCTTTCGCAGGAAATGCGGAACCTTTCCGGCGGAAACCAGCAGAAAGTGATCCTCGGCCGCTGGCTCAGCGAAGACGTGAAGGCCGTTTTGCTGGACGAGCCGACACGCGGCATCGATGTCGGCGCGAAAAGCGAGATCTACAACATCATGTACGGCCTCGCCCGGGACGGCATCGGAGTGCTGACCGTAAGCAGTGACCTTCCGGAAGTGCTCGGCATCTGCGACCGGATCGTCGTTATGCGGCTTGGCAGAATCGTGGCCTCGGTTCCGCGCGCGGAAGCCACGGAAGAGAGTATCCTGAGGCTGGCCCTGCCGGCCAATTCCACTGACAGCGAGAACACGAAACCATGACGTCCAGTCCCGCACCAAAGACATCAGCCAAAGCCGACAAACGGTCCGATTTCTTTCGAGTAACGCTGGAACAGTACTCGATGATGGTCATCTTCGTGGTGCTGTTTGTCGCCGCCAGCATCTGGGTTGAGAATTTCGCCACCCTCAACAACATGAAAACCCTGTTGTTGCAGATCGTGCAGGTGGGAATCGCGGCGTGCGCCATGCTGTTCCTGCTGGCAACCGGGGATTTCGACCTGTCACCCGGCGCCGTGGTAGCGCTTTCCGGCGTCATCGCCGCCGTGGTGACCAACCGGACCGGCAGTGTGGCGCTGGGCTTCGCCGCCGGAATAACAGCCGGCAGTCTGGTCGGCCTGTTGAACGGTGTGCTGGTGGCGAAAGCCGGAATCAGCGCCATGATTGCGACACTTGGCACACAGCAGATCACGCGAGGACTGACTTTCATCACGTCGGGAGGAAAAGCCGTCGGCGTTTCGAACGAGGGATTCTACTGGATCGGGAGTTACCAGTTGTTTGGTTTCCTGCCGATTCCCGTGCTGGTGATGGGGTGCTTCTTTGCCGTGTTTGGCTACCTTCTCGGACGCACGATTTTCGGCCGTAATTCGCTGGCCATCGGCGGAAACGCGGAAGCCGCCAAACTCGCCGGCATCAATGTGGCGCGCACACGCATCATCATCTTCACACTGCTTGGATTCTGCGCGGCAGTGGCCGGCATCATTCTGGCCTCCCAGATGACGAGCGGACAGCCCAACGAGGGCCTCGGCCTGGAACTGCGCGTCATCGCCGCATGCGTACTGGGCGGAGTCTCGCTGAGCGGCGGTATCGGCACCATGATGGGAACCATCGTCGGCGTGCTGATTATGGGCATGTTGCAGGACGTGATGAACCTTCTGCGCATCGAAACGTTCTGGCAGTACGTGGTCAGCGGCGCCGTTCTGCTGGCGGCCGTGCTGATCGACCGGTTGAAGCAGAGGCGGACGGCTTGAGCCGCAGGACGGCTCGACCATCGAAATTGACTCACATCGACATAACAACAACAAGGAGAGACAAATGGAACTGAAGGGTTCGCAAACCGAGGCCAACCTGATGGCCGCTTTCGCGGGTGAATCGCAGGCCCGCAACAAATACACGTTTTACGCCAGCGTCGCGCAGAAGGCCCGTATGGAGCAGATTGCGGCCATCTTCCTGGAAACCGCCGAAAACGAGCGGGAGCACGCCAAACTGCTTCTGCAAGCCGCTGGCGGACTGAAGGGCAAGACACTTGAGAATCTGTTGGACGCCGCCGCGGGTGAAGGCTACGAGTGGACCGATATGTATCCCACCTTCGCCGCGAAAGCCCGTGAAGAGGGATTCGAGGACATCGCGAAACTCTTTGATGCAATCGCCGATGTCGAAAAGCATCACGAGGAGCGCTACCGGGAACTGGCCAGGCAACTGGAAGCCGACACGCTGTTCAAGAAGCCGGAGGTCCGCAAGTGGAAATGCCGCAAGTGCGGCCACATCCACGAAGGCACAGAACCGCCCGGTGTCTGCCCGGTGTGCAATCACCACAAGGGTTACTTCGAACTGCTGACCGAAGAGTTCTAGGCGCAACAAAATCAGGCAGTATTCCTGCACGGAACCGACCGAATCGCTCAGGCAATCCACGCGATTACACCGGTTCCGTGTAGGTTTTTGGCGCTTTGGTACTGTACCTCTAGGTGATATGAATGACCGACGGGTTTCGTTGGCCTTCGTGCGAATGCGCCCGTATCCTGTCATTCGGAGTTTTTGTTTTCACAGGAGGAAAACAGAATGAGCAGACCATTTCGGTGCCTGGTTGGAGTCTTGATGGTACTCAGCCTCGCCACCGCCGCCAACGCGGACCTGCGAACCGTCTACCAGGCAGGCCCGATTATGTACCCCGGGGCCGACCCCGATTATCCGCAGGGCTCGGCCGTGAACAAGAACCTCGGCAGTCCGTATTACGGCTACCTCTATGTGGCGGACTACAAGAACACAACCGGAGCGCCGAAACCGATCCATATCTGGAGACCCGAGAATCCCGCTGAGGGAACCGGCGCGGCAACATACGTTGACACCGGTCTCGAAATCCTGACGTCTGGAACGGCGCTGTACGATCCTTTCGCTGTCTCGGTAGGTCCGGATGACACAGTGTGGATCGCGGAATATGGCTCCGGTATCGTTTCATCTGCGCCGCCTGTTCCGCCAACGGGAACCAGCGTGGCCTCAGTTCCACAGATAACGGGCGTGAGCAGTATACGCGGCATCACTGTTGTCGGACCGATCACCGGCGCCCAGGTGTATCTGACCGGTACCTCGACTTACGCCAAGAAGTTCAGCGGAAGCGCGCCGGATCCTGGAACCGCTGGTTCTTTCAGCCAGGACTACACGTTGACTGTTCCGGTCAGCGCCGGACCTTACGGCAACACCGTAGACCTGGACGGCAATCTCTACATCGTAACCAGCAGCAGCCTTCCCGGCTCGAATGCGTTCATCAAGATTGATCCGCTGGGCAACATCGTGCCTTTCCCGTCGCCGATTCCGGCGAACTTCATCCGCACCAGTGACGCGGCGTCGTCCGG
The DNA here is from genome assembly GCA_029564025.1 of Armatimonadota bacterium. Taxonomy (GTDB): domain Bacteria; phylum Armatimonadota; class DTGP01; order JAKQQT01; family JAKQQT01; genus JAKQQT01. Next base: position 5,812 of record JAKQQT010000630.1, read on the forward strand.
TTTTGTGGCGGACAAATCGTACCCCGGCGGCGGATATCTCTACTCCATCAACCGGACATACTCCAACACCACGAATCCCGGCGACATGGCGATGCGGTTTGACCTGAACGGGAATTATCTGGACGGATACGGCCCCTCGCTGACCACCCCGCCGGCAAACTACACGGCGCTGGCTATCGCCCGAAACGGCACCTACGGTACCACGGACGACCTGGGCAATGTGATCCACAAAGTGTCTTTCGAAGGCAACGGAGCTTACCAGAAGATCATCAAGCTCGCACCGTTCCTGGTGGCATCCGCCGAAGCAACAACCGCCAACGCGCCGGTAAAGTCCTCTCCAACCGCTGTTGAGGGCGTTGTTTACTTTGGCGCGACGAACGGT
>JAKQQT010000744.1 GCA_029564025.1 Armatimonadota bacterium
TCCACACGAATCCGAGCCCTGGAACATCAACAGCGCCGTGATTACCGACACCCTGCTGGGTGACTGGGAGGAGTCCGAAGACTGCCACCTGTGCCCGTTGTGCGGTTCCATCATCGAGGATCCCCTGGAGGAATGCCCCGGTTGCTCACGGGAGGAGGCGCTGACGGATACGGACGCGTTGCCCTGACCGGCGGTTCCGGGCGAACGCGGCTGTCTCGCTGATCCGGCGCGCGCCACGCAGGTTCCGCCGAGCGTTGTACGGAATGCGGCAAGGGCGTGTCCACCAGACGTTCCCCCTCGTCGAATTCCGGAGCGAACTGCGTGCCGTAGCCGAGCATTCCAAGCGCGCGTCCCACGGCGCCGGTCTCCGCCTTCTCGATGTAATCCCCGAATCCTTTCGCCGTTTCGGCTTTGGTGCCGCGGGCGAGGACACGGTTGTCGGCGTCGCGGACCTCGGCCTGGAAGACGGCGATACCACGCTCCAGGTCCAATGAAAGGGGTTGGGTGAGGATACTCCAGTCCGGATGTTCCTCCCGGAACCACACGAGTCGGTAGGCGACGGGGAGATACTCGCGTCCGCCCTGGACGCGTATCAGATGATTGCGAACGTTGAACGGCATTGTGGGCCTCCTGAAAACGAACATACGTTTGATTTGATGATAACACAAACATTCGTTCGGGTCAAGGAAACGTTTTGCCGCAGAGGCAAAGAGAACAGTCTTTTTCACCACAAAGACACAAAGGCACCAAGTGGATGCTGTTTTCTATGGGATTAGGCAGTCTGGAATCCCCAATCCCGAGTCGCCCCAGTACGGTGTGGACGTGCTATCATTACTGGGTATTCGTACAGACGTTCGGGTTGACGGCGCTCCGAAAGCGACCTCGGCCGGGCGGAGGGGGCACAAAGTGGCGCAGGACCGCATCGTCATCCGCGGGGCAAGACAGCACAACCTGAAAAACATCGACCTGGAGATTCCGCGCGACAAACTGGTGGTCGTCACCGGGCTGTCCGGTAGCGGCAAATCCAGCCTCGCGTTCGACACCCTCTACGCGGAAGGTCAGCGCCGGTACGTGGAGAGCCTTTCCTCCTACGCCCGGCAATTCCTGGGCCAGATGGACAAACCGGACGTGGACCTGATTGAGGGGCTTTCTCCCGCCGTGTCAATCGACCAGAAGTCCACCAGCCGAAATCCCCGATCGACGGTCGGCACCGTCACCGAGATTTACGACTACCTTCGTCTCCTCTTCGCGCGTATCGGCGTGCCGCACTGCCACCAGTGCGGGAAACCCATCTCCTCGCAAACGGTGTCGCAGATTGTGGACGCCGTGATGGAACTGCCGGAAGGCTCGCGGCTTCAGGTGCTGGCTCCGATGATCCGGGGGCGCAAGGGCGAATACAAGTCCGTCATCGAGGATATCCGCAAGGCCGGCCTGGTGCGCGTGCGCGTGGACGGTGTTGTGTATGAGGTGACCGACGACATCCCGATGGAGCGCTACAAGAACCACACCATCGAGGCCGTGGTAGACCGTCTGGCGCTGAGACCGGATATCACGCACCGGTTGACCGATTCGGTGGAAACGGCGGTGGGGTTGGCAAGCGGCCTCGTGACCGTGCTTGTGGACGAGGGAAACGGCAAGGGCCGGGACCTGAATTTCAGCGAGAAACGCGCCTGCGGTGACTGCGGACTGTCGTTTGACGAAATCGCACCGAGGAACTTCAGTTTCAACTCCCCTTTCGGCGCCTGCAACACGTGCCACGGCCTGGGATTCCGGCAGGAAATCGATCCGGACCTCGTTCTGCACCCGGACCGGACGATCGAGGGCGGGGGCATCATCCCGTTCGCCCACACGACCAGCGACTGGTTCCATCAGATCATGGCCGGGCTTTCGGAGGAGTTCAACTTACCGCTGGACAAACCGGTGCGCCTGTTGAGCGAACGCGCCCGGAACGTGATTTTGAACGGCATCGACAAGCGGATTCCGGTGCGGTTCACCAGTTCCAGCGGGTACAGCCGGTCCTACAACGCACGCTGGGAAGGCGTTCTCAAGTTACTCCAGAGACGGTACCAGCAGACATCGAGCGAGATGGCGAAGGCGGAGATCGAGCAGTATATGAGCGATATCCCGTGCGACGCCTGCCACGGGAAGCGCCTGAAGCCGGAGACGCT
>JAKQQT010000633.1 GCA_029564025.1 Armatimonadota bacterium
CTCTCGGCGGTCGGGTTGATGAGCAGGGCCTCATCGGTATGCCCGTGCATATCGATGAATCCCGGCGCAAGGCACAAGCCGTCGGCGTCGATGACGCGCGCGGCTGTCTCATTCGCCGTGCCGACACCGGTGATGCGGCCGTTCTCGACGGTCACGTCTCCGCGCCGCGGGGACGCTCCGGTTCCGTCCACAATCGTTGCGTTCTTGATGAGGATATCGTTCATTATTCTGTCTTTCCCGTATATGCGACGGGGTGACGTTGCGTGTGCGCCCGCCCGTGTTGTCCTTGCCGCCTGTTCCGGGCCGTTGCTAACGTACCCATGTTACTTTGCCACCATCACAACACCGAACGCAACGAAAGGCTTCCGTCATTATGCACAAACTCGTTTTGATCCGCCACGGACAGAGCACCTGGAATATGGAGAACCGCTTCACCGGTTGGACCGATGTCGACCTGACCGTTGTCGGCGAGGCCGAAGCCGCATCGGGCGGCCTCCTGCTGGCCCAGGGCGGATATGAGTTCGATATCGTTTACACGTCCGTGCTCAAACGCGCCATCCGCACGATGGCGATCGTGACGGATGTTCTGGACCAGATGTGGGTGCCGGTGACCCGCGCCTGGCAGTTGAATGAACGCCATTACGGCGACCTGCAGGGACTGAACAAAGCCGAGATGACCCGCATCCACGGCGAGGCCAAGGTATTGGAATGGCGCCGATCCTACGACATCCCACCGCCTCCGCTGTCACCGGAAGATCCGCGCTACCCGGGGCACGACCGCCGTTACAAGGACCTGAGCAAAGAGGAACTGCCGGTCACCGAAAGCCTGAAGGAGACCGTCGCCCGCGTTGTGCCCTACTGGAATACCGAGATCGCTCCGGCTATCAAGGCCGGCAAGCGCGTGCTGGTCGTCGCCCACGGCAACAGCCTGCGCGCCCTGGTGAAGTACCTGGACGGGATCAGCGAAGAGGCGATCGTGAAACTGAACATCCCGACGGGCATCCCGCTGGTGTATGAGCTGAACGACGACCTGACGCCAATCCGCAACTACTACCTCGGCGATCCCGAGGCGGCGAAAAAGGCGGCCGAAGCCGTGGCGAACCAAGCCAAGGCGAAGTAACAGCCATCAGTCAGGGCACCCTTGTCTCCCCTCCTTTTCAAGGAGGGGCTGGGGGTGGTTCGCAGTCTCCCCTCCTTTTCAAGGAAGGGCTGGGGGTGGTTTTTGAGCGTGAACAGTCAGGCAACCACCCCTACCCCCTCCTTGAAAAGGAGGGGAATTTCAGCATCTCCCCGGTGCTATTTCACTTCCCGTCGCGGTATTTCTTCAATGGCGGGAAGAAATCCGGTGTTTCGTCTCCAACACGCCAGATCGACACACCGGCGATGCCGTACTCACGCGCGATATCCAGCCGTGTTTTCAACGTGCGCGCACTCTCGTAATAAACCGTTCGCTTGCCGCCCTCGGGTGTTTCGTACTTGAACCAGTACGACTGCGCCTGGGAATCCCACTGCGGCTTGATGTTCAACGACTTCAGCATCTCTTGCGATTTGACAGCCGTCACCTCGCTCGCGGTCGCCTTCTCCGGCCAGTCGTAACCGTAGAAGGGCATGCCCAGGACAATCTTCTCTTTCGGAATGACGGTCACGGCATAATCCAGCACAGCGCGAACGAACGGAATCGAGGCGATCGGTCCCGGTGAGCCGGCGCTCCAGTGCTCGTCGTAGACCATCAACTGCAGTTGGTCGAAGTGCTTCGCCAGGAACGGGTAGTCGGCCCAACCGCCCCACACCGAGTTCGGCGCGTCGGAGGTTTTCGCCGGCAGATCGGCGGTCACGATGAGCCCCTTCTCGTGGAAAGCCTTGGCGATCGCCACGGCAAACACGTTGTAGAGTTGCCGGTCGGCGGGCGCGATGCCCTCGATGTCCAGGTTGATGCCGTCCGCGCCGAGATCCTCTACCGCCTTCAGCAAAAGCGCGACATTCTTCTTCACCGCCTCCGCGTTCTCGATGATCGGCCTGGCGATTTCGGGCTTGAACGGGCTGTTGGCCACCAGTGGCGTTACCTTTAGCCCCCGGCTTCGGAAAAACCTCATCGCCCGCTTGTCAGCCTTCACGGTCAGTGCGCCGGTCTTGTCGAAGGACAGCCACGTCGGCGCGACGCAGGTGAACGCGTCGGAGTGGTCCGCCATCGTCCAGTACGGGGATGTGTCGTTGTCCGGAACCCAGAAGTAGCCGATAACGTCTCGTTTCACGGTTTTTCCCATCGTGGCCGCGACACACAGAGCCAGCACGGCCACCAACCAGACGCAACGCCTCATATCGCTATCCTTTCAGAATCGCCTCCAACTCCCGGATGAACCGTTCGTTCATCGGGGGTGTGCCGATGGATACACGGAGACACGTAGGCATTCCGAAGATATCGCCGGTTCGCACAATCACGCCCTTCTTCAGCAGACCTTCATACACCGGCCGGCATTCGCGCAGAACGTCTAGCAGTATGAAATTAGCCTCGGCCTTGGCGTAAGGCAGTCCCAGGCGCTCAAATTCCCGTTCGAGGTACTTCTTGCCCTCGGAGTTGACCTTCAGCGTGTTTCGTACGTGATCGTCGTCGTCGAGAGCCGCGATTCCTGCGACCTGCGCCAGCACGTTTACGTTGAAGGGTTCGCGAACGCGGTTCATATGGTCGATGATGTCCGGCCGCGCGAGGCAGTATCCCAGGCGAACGCCCGCGAGGCCGTAGACCTTCGAGAATGTGTGCAGAACAATGACGTTGCGGCCTTCCTTCACGTAATCCACGCTGTTCGGATAGTCCGGATCCTCCACGAATTCCGCGTAGGCTTCGTCCAGC
>JAKQQT010000669.1 GCA_029564025.1 Armatimonadota bacterium
GGAAGAAGGCGGACGCCACACCCCGTTCTTCAAGGGCTACCGGCCGCAGTTCTACTTCCGCACGACGGACGTAACGGGCTCGATGGACCTTCCGGAAGGCGTGGAGATGGTGATGCCGGGCGACAACGTGACGATCAGCGCGGAGTTGATCGTTCCGATCGCGATGGAAGCGGGTTTGCGGTTCGCGATCCGCGAAGGCGGCCGCACCGTCGGCGCCGGCGTTGTGTCCGAAGTTATCGAAGACTAACGGACGCCGGTTGTAACAGTGGACCCGCTTGCGGGCGGTTGAAAGGAAGCCCTGATGGCAAAGGCTGAAAACAGAATCATCATCGCGATGGCGTGTAGTGAGTGCAAGGAAAAGAACTACCACACCACCAAGAACCGGAAAACGCACCAGGCGCGTCTTGAACTGAACAAGTACTGCCCGAGGTGCCGACAACACCGGATGCACCGCGAGGCCAAATAACCGTGATATAATAGGGGCGGAGCGATTGCTTCTCCCCACACAGGGGTATAGCTCAGCTGGTAGAGCAGCGGTCTCCAAAACCGCAGGTCGCGGGTTCGAATCCTGCTGCCCCTGCCAGGAATGCGCCGATCGGGATTCCGGTCGGCGCTTCTTCGTGTCCCGTATTTCCGTCTTCTGCGCCACTACCACCCACTTTCGCGCCATAATAATACCGTGTCCTCGGAAGCACTGACGCACACGGAGCGTTGGACCGACTGCATCACCCGCCACGAGAAACTCGGGCGGGCGCTTTCGCGTGTCTCGAACCGCCCCGAAGCCGTTGCCGTTCACGGAGCCGGCGGCGCGGCGCACGGATTCCTTGTCACCGGCATCGCGGATGCCGTTTCCCCTGAAGACCGGCCGGTTCTGGTCGTAACCGCCAACTCCGATGCCGCCGAGCGATTGCGCGCCGATATGCAGGTCTGGTCCGAACGGCCGGTCGTTCTCCTGCCCGCGTCCGACCTTTACCTTCCCGGCCCCGATCCCGTGGCCGCCGCCCGCATGGAAACGCTGGACCGATTGGAGCACGAAGAGAGCGTCATCGTGGTCGCTTCACTGCCAGCCGTTCTTCAACGGGCGCAACGCTCGGTCCGGCGGGTGAATCTGACGTACGGCGCGACACTGGACCTGACGGAAACGGCGGAATCACTCAGTGCGATCGGATACGAACGCGTCCCCCTCGTGGAGGTACCCGGCCAGTTCAGCGTTCGCGGCGGGATACTGGACGTCTTTCCCAGCACGTCCGAGACGCCTGTTCGCGTGGACCTGTTCGACGACTTTATCGACAGCCTGCGTGTGTTCGATCCGGTGTCCCAGCGAAGCGGCGACCGCGTGGAACAGGTTACCGTTCTGCCGGCCGCCGACCACGACGCGTCGTATCCGCCCGGCGAAGCTACCTTGCTCGATTTCCTTCCCGCCAGGACGCCGGTTGTTATCGTGGAAGTCAACGCGGTTGAGGCGCAGTACACCGAGTTTGTGCGTTCGGCAAACGCGCAGTACGAGGCTTTGACGGCACAGGACGAGCAATCTGTTCGCATCAACCGCGCGCGCCCGGTGGCGGAAACGCACCGTGAACCCTCGACTTTCAGGGAATGGATGTTACGGCAGTCCCGCATTTACCTGGACGTCCTGGAGCGAACCAATCCATGGGAAATGCCGGCTACGGTTGTGGGTCTGGCTAGCTCGGCCGTCGAGACATATCAAGGCCGGGTGGACATCTTGGCGCGAACGCTGAGAGGCCGCGCGGACGACGAACTTGACAGCGTAGTCGTTACGCAACAAACGAAACGGCTGACGGAACTGCTGGCCGAACACGATCCCGGACTGGCGTCGGACAAGCGCGTTGACATCATACGCGGCGACCAGAGAGCAGGTTTCCACCTTCCCGACTTCGGTCTTTTTGTGCTCTCGGACGCGGAAATATTCGGTGAACGCCAAACACGCATCGCCCGTCGGCGTTTCAAGGAAGCGGAGCCCATCTCGTCGCTGATGCAACTGAAGCCCGGCGACCTCGTGGTGCACGTCACGCACGGAATCGGGTATTACCGCGGGCTTTCGATTATCAGCAAGCCGGACGGGACGGAATCGGAGTACATCCGCATCGATTACGCTTCATCGGACAAGGTTTTCGTTCCGATCGATCAGATGTACCGCGTCCAGAAGTATATCGGCAGTTCCGAGCGCGCGCCGACCGTCCACCGCCTGGGCGCTTCGGACTGGACACGCGCCACGGCGCGGGCGCGGGCACAGGCGAGGGACATGGCGCAGGAATTGCTGGCTTTGTACGCCGTGCGCCACCAGGCCGAGGTGCTTCCCTGCGCGCCGGACACCTCGTGGCAACAGGAACTCGAAAGCGCCTTCCCCTACTCGGAAACACCGGACCAGTTGCAGGCTATCGAGGATGTGAAAAGCGACCTCACCCAAACCCGCCCGATGGACCGACTGATCTGCGGTGATGTCGGATTCGGAAAAACGGAAGTGGCCGTGCGCGCCGCCTTCAAGGTCGTTCAGGAGGATCAGCAGGTAGCAATCCTCTGCCCGACCACGGTATTGGCGCAACAGCACTGGAACACCTTCCGGGAACGCATGAGCGCTTTCCCGCTGAAGATCGAGATGCTCAGTCGGTTCCGCAATCCGAAGGAGATCAAGCAGGTCGTGAACGGACTGCGCGAGGGCAACGTGGACATCGTGATCGGCACGCACCGCCTGCTCAGCAAGGATATCGAGTTTCGGAACCTCGGCCTGCTGATTGTGGACGAGGAGCAACGATTCGGAGTGGCGCACAAGGAACGCATCAAGCAATTGCGCAAGAACGTGCACGTGCTGACGCTCACCGCGACACCGATTCCGCGAACCCTGCACATGAGCCTCACCGGCATCCGCGATATGAGCATGATGAACGATCCGCCGGAAGGCCGAACGCCCATCAAAACGATCTGCACGGAGCATTCCGACGGCCTTGTGCGCCAGGCGATACTCCACGAAATGGACCGCGGCGGCCAGGTGTATTACGTCCACAACCGCGTGGAGAACATCGAGTCGATCGCCCTGCATCTGCGCGAGATTGTGCCCTCTGCGCGCATCGCCGTCGGACACGGTCAGATGGCCGAGCGCGAACTCGAGGAGGTGATGTGGCGCTTCTACCACGGCGATTTCGACGTTCTGCTGTGCACGACGATCATCGAAAGCGGCATCGACATCCCGAACGTCAACACGATCATCATCCACAATGCCGACCGGTTCGGGCTCAGCCAGTTGTACCAGTTGCGCGGCCGGGTCGGAAGGTCGCCCCGCCAGGCGTTCTGCTATCTTCTGTATCACCCGGGCCGCCGGATGACGGAGGAGGCGGAGCAAAGGTTACAGGCGATCCGTGAGTTCTCGCAACTCGGAAGCGGATTCCGCATTGCCATGCGCGACCTGGAAATACGCGGCGTCGGCAATCTTCTCGGCGCCCAGCAGAGCGGCATCGTCGCGGGTGTCGGCTTCGAGTACTACTGCCAGATGATTCAGGAAGCCGTAGCGGAATTAAAGGGCGAAGCGGTGGAGGAATTCGTGCTCCCGCCGGTCGACATCCCGACCGCCGCCTTTATCCCGGACTCCTATATCGACGACGACGGACTGCGCATCGCCTTCTACAAGAAGATCACCGCGGTGAAGAACGCGAGCCACCTGAGCGCCGTGCAGGAGGAACTGGAGGACCGCTTTGGAGATCCCCCGAAGCCGGTGTGGGCGATGTTGCGGCTTCTGGGACTGCGGCTGAAGATGAAGGAAGGCGGTATCTCGGGCGTTGCCGGGGACTCGCGCAACATCACGATTTCGCTGGGCAAGGCACTGCGCCCGGAGGAGTTGCTGGAATGGCGCATGCGCCGCAGGCGCTGGACTGTGAACCGCACTTCGGTGGTTGTTCCCGTCACCGGCGAAGCGTTGCGCTCCGCGGAAGATGCCGTCACGCGCGTTATAACCGACCTGCGCCGCTGACCCGCCTCACAGTGCGTGAGCGATCGCGGCCGCATCCGCGATGGTGATAACACCGGTCGGCTCCGCCAGGTCTGCCAGAGCCGTTTCCATTCCGGACGGAGCCCGTAAACCGCTCGCGAACCTCAGCGCCAGCGCGGCATCGGCAATCCCAACCTCACCGTCGCAGTCCACGTCGCCGGGTGTCATTCCGCCGGTGGTTGTGCGCAGTATCACACCGTTATCGCCCACGGCCCAGCCCCGAAATCCGTCAACAAACCACAGTGCCCGCAAGTCCGTGGAAACGGGCGTGGGCTGGACGGTCCAGTTCACACCGGCATCCGTGGTCGCCCAGATCAGGCCGCCCTGCCCCGCGATCCAGCCGTTTGAGGAATCGACCATATGAATGGCGTTCAAAATCCGGCCGGTGGTCGGGGGAGTCTGCTTCGTCCAGGTCTCGCCGCCGTCGTCCGTGTGCAGAATCGTGGAGGTGGAGCCGACGATCCAGCCTTCCCGGTCGTTGACGAACCGCACACCGCGCAGATTCACGGAAACGGGTGGAATCTGGTCGCGCCACGTTACTCCGCCGTCGTCTGTCACCTTGAGATAACCGAAGTAACCGACGGTCCAACCGCGCCATTCATCCACGAAGTCTATCGCCAGCAGGATGTTCACGGGGCACGTGTCGCAGGCTCGCGTATCGCTTCGGCTCCACGTCAGCCCCCCGTTCGAGGTTCGGTAGACGTACGCGTCCACACCCGCAATCCACGCGTGCTGGCTGTCCAGCGAGTCCACGGCATAGAAGGTATCCACACCGATCGTCGATTGAAGATTCCACGAGAGACCGCCGTTTTCGGTACGCAGAACAAGCCCGAAATCGCCGACCGCCCAACCGGTCGTTGCGTCCGCCATCCTGATTCCATACAGCCTGGTATCGCCGTAACCGTTTATCTGACTCCACGTATCACCACCGCTTGCCGTGCGCAGTACCACCTGGGTCGACGCGCCGGTTGAGGACAGGTACGTGCCTCCCACAGCGATACCTGATGCGTAATCAGAAAGATGAATACCGCGAAGGGGTTGCGTGGTGCCTGATGGCTGAATCGACCAACCGGAATTCAGCGCAAAGGCCGGTGCTGTGGCGAACACCCACGCCACCAGAATGCGGGTGACGTGCGTGTTCACGGTAACTCCGTTCGGTTCGTATTGTCTTTCTCCGAGGACTCTTTCAAAGAGGTCAGAACGCGGGCTATTTCGTTGAGAAGTGAATCGGTCTTGACGGGTTTGGCAAGGTAGCCGTCCATCCCGGCTTCCAGGCACCTGTCGGAGTCGCCCTTCATCGCATTGGCTGTAAGGGCGATGATTGGCACATGCCGCCCCGTCCCGCGCTCGCGTTCCCTAATCCGAATCGTGGCTTCATATCCGTCAAGTACGGGCATCAGGGCGTCCATGAGAACGACGTCAAAGGACTGTTGCTCCAGCAATTCGACCGCTTCCTGGCCGTTGTGGGCAACCGTCACAAAATGCCCGCGCCTTTCCAGCATCAGCACCACCACGCGCTGATTGACGGCGTTGTCCTCGGCCAGCAGTATTTTCAAGCCATCGCGCATCATACCCTCCGTGTCGGAGGCGCTCGCCGCTCCGGACGATGCGGTCGATTGCACTCCAAGAGCGCTCTCGATACACCGCAGAAGCACTTCCTGCCGCACAGGTTTCCGAAGGTATCCCGAAACACCCAACCGGCGGCACCGTTCCTCGTCTTCGGGTTGGTCGCTGGAAGTCAACATAACGATAATCGGCCAGGTTCCCTGGAATTCCCTTCGAATCCTGTCGATGGTCTCGAAACCGTCCATTCCGGGCATCAGTCCGTCCATGATAATCAGGCGGATCGGATCACGTTCACCCCTGTTCGTCTTCAATCGTGTCAGGGCATCGACTCCACTGGCAACCGCTTCGCTGTTCATGTTCCACTGTGAAAGGAACCGGTCCAGGATCATCCGGTTGGTCGCGTTGTCGTCAACGATCAGTGTTTTCACTCCGGAAAGCGTATCGATGGCCGGATGGGCTTCGCGCACCCTGTCCATTTGCTGAGTGCCGAAACAGGCCGAAAAATGAAACACGCTTCCCTGCCCCGGAGCGCTTTCCACCCATATTCTGCCGTGCATCAATTCAACAAGCTGTGCGGTAATTGCCAGGCCGAGTCCCGTGCCGCCGTACTCCCTGGTGGTACTGCTGTCCGCCTGAGAGAACGGCTCGAATATAATGCTGTGTTTATCCTGTGAAATGCCGATGCCGGTATCTGACACTGAGAAGGCCATTACCACCTCGTCGTCGTTGATGTCCTCGACCCCGGCTTCCACGGACACTGCGCCGTTTCGGGTAAACTTCAGGGCGTTTCCAATGAGATTAAGAAAAACCTGCCGCAGTTTGGCTTCGTCACCAACTACCTCGTCGGGAATCCGTGCATCTAGATTGAGGTTCAACTGAACGCCCTGCGAATGGGCTTTTTCGTTGAAGGTTCTTAGTGTGTTCTGAAGTAGCGCTTTGATGTCGAATGGGCCGAAATCGAGGTCCATTTTACCGGCTTCAATTTTGGCAAAGTCGAGGATGGAATTGATGACCGACAACAGGGCGTCACCGGATTCCTGAATTACCTCCAGGTACTCGCGTTGATTCTCGCTCATCGGCGAGTTGATCAGCAGATCCGTCATGCCGAGTATGCCGTTCAGCGGAGTGCGTATCTCGTGGCTCATATTGGCCAGAAACTGCGACTTGGCACGGCTGGCGGACTCCAGTTCCGCCATCAGGCGCGCCTTTCGCTCTTCTTCCAATCGGCGGGCCGAGATATCGCGGAGAACCCCAATAGCCTGCCAATGATCACCCTGTTTGGCGGAAGACAGCGACAACTCCACCGGAAACTCGTGCCCATCCTTGTGTCTGGCAATCGTTTCAACGGTCGTTCCGATCGACGTTCCCTCACCGGTGAGACGCCAGTGCGCCATCGCCTGCTCCGCCACCTCCCGTACGTTTTCGGGCGCCAGCACCGAGTGCACTCCGCGACCCGCAACCTCGTCCGCCGTATACCCGAAAATGCGCTCCGCCGCGGCGTTCCAGAAGGTGATTTCACCCGTGGCGTCCGCACAAATAATCGCATCTTGCGCACTCTGTGTAATCAGGGTAAACCGCTCGTGGTTGAAGCGCAGTTCCTCCTCGATTTTCTTGCGATGGGTGATATCGTGTAGAAGACCTTCGTATTTGACCGGTTCACCGGTGGAATCGCGCTTTACAAATGTTGAGTCCTCCACCCATCGCAAAGATCCGTCGCGCGCAATAATGCGATATTCGAACGTGTATGCGTCGATATGGCTGTCCACCATTTTCTGGGCTTCTGCCGTAACAACTTCAAAATCCTGCGGATGAACAATATTCCGGTACAGTACAGATCCTGTCATCAACTCTTCGGCAGTGTAACCGAATTGTGACACATTTTCCGAAACATATTCCAAAGGATGCTCGGTATCTTCTCCCCAGATCAAAACAACGGCAGGACTGTTCTCGATGATCATCTTGGCCAGGAAAGCCGCGCGTTCCAGCCTCTTCCTTTCAGTGATGTTTCGAATCAACACCAGTATCTGTTCATCGGATACAGGTATGAAGATTGCTTCGTAATCGTCCCGGCGGTTCCCGTTCTCGAATGTATATTCCAGTGTCTGGCGTGCACCCGTCCGGAGCAGTGCAGTCAAAGCACGGTTAAAAAGGTCCGCCACGGATGCGTCCGGGATATCACGGATGCTCTTGCCCGTGCCGTGAGGAAAGCCGGATTCACTGGCTTCCGAGGGATTCCAGTGGTAGTCCAGAATGGATCCGTCCGGTGCGAGGCGGAGAAACGAGTCCGGAAAGGAACGGAGGATGGCGGTCAGTTCGCGGTTCGCGTTCAGCAATTCGGCTGAACTGATCTCCATGGCTCGTTCCAGCATGCGCCGATCTGCGTCGGATTGCAGATAGGCGCTGTTGACGTCGTCCAGGAACGCCCTCAACGAATCCGGTATCTGCCCGGATTCACCGAGGTGCCGCCGCATCTGCCGCCGCAGAAGACTGTGGAAGGTATCCAAATTCAAACCTCGCGGAACGTAGTCACGGTCATGGTCTGGTTGTGCAGTTCACAGCGGGATCGACCAGCCAGCGGGGACATCTCGCCATAGGAATAGAATCCGGCCAGCGTCACGTCGGGCCCCAGAACGGCACGGACGCCTTCCAGTTCCTCCTCGATGCGCTGGTTCAAAACCATCCTTCTGCCTACGCAACTGATCAGGACGGCCAGGTCCGCGGGTGGTTCGCCGTGCACCTTGCACGCCTGCGCCGCCGCCTCCGCCCCGTCAAGCAAGCGCTCGTAACCCGCTTTCATCAGTCTGGCGCGATAGTTCATCGGCATATCGCCGGCAAAGGTCAGGCTTCCCGCTTCCTCATCCACCTGAAGAATCGTTCGCACCACGGAATAGTCCTCGTCAACCGAACGAATACTTAACGGGAAAAGAAGACCCGTAGCGGGAAGGCCGCCGGCGTATTCCCCGAGGTAAAGTTTGTACAAATTCAGTGCGGGCTTGCCGTCCAGTTCGTACAGCACGGCGCCTTCCGAGCGGGTGATGACCCGTTCCGGTCCAAAAGGATCCCAACCGCCTTCCGAACCGCAGGAGATTCGGATATCGGGACCATAGATTCCCAATACCGACACCGTTCGCGTAGCAGGCCCTTCGTCCCCGATGACATATGTCTCCTGAAAGCGGTCACCGTCCCCCGAAAGACCACCGGACAGCCCCACGTTCTCCGGCAAAGCGCTCAGCAGACCGCGCACGAGGTCACTGCCGTTTATGTGCAAACCGTCCGATAGCGCCATCACGTGAACGAGGTCTTCCCGGGGCAGTTCCGATGCGAGTTTGAATCCGACAGAGTGGCTGTCCGGTTCGCCGGTAAAGGTGATCGAGCGAAGCTGGACCCGGGTGGAGCGAAACGACACGGCGGTGGACACCAGCGTGCTGTCGGTTACCGTGACGCCGGAGATTTCACCGGCGGTTGAGCATCCAAACACCGGCGCGCGCGGATAGAGTGCCTGAAGTTCCTTGATACCAGCTCCGGAGCGCATTCGGTCCGAACCGCCGAAAACGAAGACAATTGCGGCCGCGGATTCCAGTCCTTCTCCGCGTGGATCGGACCATCCTTCTGATTCCGTCCACACACGTTGTTCCGATTTCATGGGATCCTCCAAACGGAACCGTGGTCATTCACGCGCAAGACAACAGTCATTATACTGCCGCGCACTCGCCAGGGACACAGCTACACGATGGAAACGCCGACTGAGTGGACGAAGTTCACACGCAACCCGGGTCTGCCGCTACAGAAACACGTTCAGGATACCAGTCCGCCGAATTTGCGTGTGCGTTTCTGATAGGCCAGCAACGCGTCCACGAAGTCCTTCTCCGAGAGGTCCGGCCAGAGGGTATCGGTCACATAAATCTCCGTGTAGGCGATTTGCCACAGGAGGTAATTGCTGACGCGCAGTTCACCGGCGGTGCGGATCAGAAGATCGGGATCCGGGATGTCCGCCGTATACAGACGGCTGGAGATAGCTTGCTCGTCCACCTGCTCCGGCGTGACTCCGTCGGCCACAAGCCTTCGAACGGCATCGACAATCTCGCTCCTTCCGCCGTAGTTGACCGCCAGGGTAAGGGTCAATCCTGTGTTGTCGCGCGTCAACTCCATATCGCGCTCGAGTTCCAGACGAAGCGGTTCGGGCAGATCCTGTAGCCGACCGATGATGTTGAACCGAACGTTCTCCTGGCACAGAGAGGGTATTTCTTCGTGTGCCACGTGCTCAATCAGTTCCATCAACGCCGAAACTTCCTCGGCGGGACGGCGCCAGTTTTCCACACTGAAAGCGTAAAGTGTCAGGTAGTGCACACCGAGGTGGCCGGCCAGATTTGTGATGCGTCGAACGGTCTTATGGCCCTCCACGTGTCCAAAAACGCGCGACAAGCCGCGGCGCGCGGCCCAGCGTCCGTTGCCGTCCATAATCATGGCAACGTGCCGGGGAATGGAATCCGGCTCGAGGCCGGATGCATTGGCGGGCAGTTTTTCGGGGTTCAAGAAGCCTTCCTCGCGACACCCAAATCAAACGGGGGACAATCGTCCGATTGCCCCCCGCGGAATATCAGACCTCCATCAACTCGGCTTCTTTATGCTTCTGAATCTCGTCCAGTTCGTGGATGTACTTGTCCGTCAGTTTCTGGACTTGTTCCTGAGACCGCTTGCACTCGTCCTCGCTGATGGCGTGCGCTTTCTCTTTCTTCTGAAGGTGCTCGTTTGCATCGCGCCGAACGTTTCGGATGGCAACCCGACCGTGTTCAATCTCGGTGTGGGTCTGTTTGACCATCTGCTTTCGGCGCTCTTCCGTCATCGGCGGGATGTTCAGGCGGATCGCATTGCCGTCGTTGTTCGGGTTCAGGTTGAGGTCGCTCTTCAGAATGGCCTTTTCGATCGCGCCAAGCTGACTGCGGTCGAACGGGGTGATAAGAATCTGCCGGGGTTCCGGAATGGAGATGGTAGCCGTCTGGTTTACCGGCAGTTCCGCTCCGTAGGCCGAAACCATCACGTGGTCCAGAAGGCCGACGTTGGCGCGGCCCGTGCGAATATTGGCCAGTTCCTTGCGTGTGGATTCAACCGCGGACTTCATCCGCCGCTCGGCATCATCCAGAATTTCCTTCGACATGATTGGGGTCCTCCTGAGTATACGTGCGCTGGGCGTTGATGCCCGGCCTCGTCAGCCGTTGACGAGACCCGCCGCTTTCCGGCGGGCCAGGCAGGCTCTCACGGCTTCCTCGGTACTGACAAGCGTTCCAATCTCCTCGCCCTGCACGATTCGGCCGATGTTGCCCGAGGCACTGATATCAAAAACGATAATCGGCACTTCGTAATGCAGGCTGTGAGTGAATGCCGTCAGGTCCATCACTTTCAACCGCTTCTCAAGCACTTCGTCGTAGGATAGCGCATCGAACCGAACGGCATTCGGGTGCGTGTTGGGATCCGCATCGTACACGCCGTCGACCCGGTTCTTGGCCATCAGCAGGGCATCGGCTCCGATATCGGTTGCTCTCAAAGCGGCGGCCGTATCGGTTGTGAAGAACGGGTTGCCGGTGCCGGCGGCGAAGATGACGACACGCCCTTTTTCCAGGTGGCGAATGGCACGCCTGCGGATGAAAGGCTCCGCCACGGCCTGCATCTGCAGGGCGCTTTGCACACGGGTGGGAACGCCCACCCGCTCCAGGTGGTCCTGCAACGCGAGGGCGTTGATCACCGTGGCCAGCATTCCCATGTAATGCGCCTGGGCTTCGTCGAAGCCTGTACTGGCGAATGTCTGGCCGCGGACCAGATTCCCTCCCCCGACCACGATGGCGATCTCGACACCGAGAGCACGAACGCCGGCGATTTCCGACGATATCTCGTGCACGGTATCGTGATCAATTCCGAAGCCCTTGCTCCCGGCGCACGCTTCGCCGCTCAACTTGAGCAGAATGCGGCGATAGCGCACGCTTTCTTTCGCGGAATCACTGAATCGCGGTTCCACGACAGGAGTTCGTTCCCCGGTCGGCGCCGGCATCGAGGGAGGAATCAAGTCCACTTCAGTTCTCGGCGTCCTCCGCGTCTGAAGAGCCTTCTCCAACGCGGAAAGCGGCGAAACGGGATACCTCGATCTTTTCGCCGATGCGGGCCCGGAGGTCGTCCAGCACGTCACCCACGGTGCGGCCTTCGGGGCTCTTCACGAAGGGCTGTTCCAGCAGAACGAGTTCGCTGAGCCGCTTGTTGAGGCGACCTTCGGCGATCTTCTCGATGGCGCCTTCCGGCTTGCCTTCGTTTCGTGCCAGTGTGCGGTTGATCTCCAGTTCCTTCTCAATGAAGTCCGCCGGCACATCCTCGCGCCGCACGTATTCCGGCTTGGCGGCCGCGATGTGCATCGCGATGTCGCGCGCCATCTGCTGGAACTCCTCATTGCGGGCCACGAAGTCGGTTTCGCTGTTAAGTTCCACCATCACGCCGATTTTGCGTCCCACCGGGTGCACGTAAGATCCGATGGTGCCTTCCTTGGCCTGCCGGGTTGCGCGCTTGGCGGCCGCGGCGAGACCCTTCTCGCGCAACCACTGGATCGCCTTCTCCTCGTTGCCGTCAAACTGCGAGAGGGCCGCCTTGCAGTCCATCATGCCTGCCCCGGTGCGGTCTCTCAGTTGCTTTACCTGTGTCGCTGTAATCGCCATCCCTGCTCCTGTTATATCA
Source organism: Armatimonadota bacterium (assembly GCA_029564025.1). Taxonomy (GTDB): domain Bacteria; phylum Armatimonadota; class DTGP01; order JAKQQT01; family JAKQQT01; genus JAKQQT01. Next base: position 12,281 of record JAKQQT010000669.1, read on the forward strand.
GTCCCGTCAGGCGGGAACTCCTGTTTCCGCGAGAACCTGCTCTTCGGCGGCCACAACGTCACTGCTGTCCGCCTTGTCCCTGGCTTGGATAATGACGTCCAGCGAAGGCTCGTCTTCCTCGGGCTTTTCGCTTTCGTCCGTCTCCTCGACCATATCCGATTCCTTCAGGTCGCCCTGCCTCAACTCCACGATGCTTTCCGCGATCTTGGTGCAGAAAAGCTTGATGGCGCGAATCGCGTCGTCATTGCCCGGCACCACGTAGTCCACCAGGTCCGGGTCACAGTTTGTATCAACCACGGCGACGATGGGAATGTTCAAAAGGCGGGCTTCGTGAATCGCGAGGGCTTCCTTCTTCAGGTCCACCACAAACACCACGTCCGGCAGGCCGGGCATATCCTTGATGCCACCGAAGAAGCGCTCCAGCCGGTCGCGCTCTTCCGCCAGTTTCAGGCCTTCCTTCTTGGTCAGCTTGGCGATGGTGCCGTCCTCTTCCATACGTTTCAGTTCGCGCAGGTGGTTGATGCGCAGGCGGATGGTGGGCCAGTTGGTCAGCATACCGCCCAGCCATCGCTGATTGACGTAATACTGGCCGCATTGTTGGGCCGCTTCCTTAATGGCGTCCTGGGCTTGCTTCTTGGTGCCGACAAAGAGGAGGTGGCCGCCGTTTTCAACGATTCCCTGAATGAACTGAACGGCTTCGTCGAACAGGCGCAGGGTTTGGTGAAGGTCGATGATGTAAATACCGTTGCGTCCCCCATAGATGTAACGCTTCATCTTGGGGTTCCAGCGCTTGGTCTGGTGACCAAAGTGGACTCCTGCCTCGAGGAGTTCCTTCATAGTGGTTGCGGACAAGATGTGTCTCCTTACTCTGGTTGTGCCTCCCCTCGCGCTCACAAGCGGTCGTACGAAAACACCCGCCGGCATCTGCCGGAGGGCGCTGGTCACGAACCCGCTCTCACCAGAGCCGGCGAGGGTGCGGAATGTCTTCATAAGTGTAACACACCGGACAAGCGCCGGCCAAACGTTGAGGCTTGTTTGGTGTCCAAAGGACATGCTACATGCCTTCTCTCCCTTATCTGCCGTCAGGCTGGAGGTCTGCACGAGGCCCTATCCGTCAGGAATGATTCTATTCTACGTGTGCCAACTACTAATTCTGTCGAGATTAGAAGCAAATTAGTAGGTCCTGGAGGTTGAGCCCCGGGGAGGGGCTAGAACGCGTTGCGGATGATTCGGATATCCGGTGGTTGGTCGCGCAGGAGCCGAATTGCGACCACGTCGAAACGCCACGAAACGTCGCCGACTCCGTGCTCTTCCATCCAGGCCAGCGCCGCGCGCATCAAACGCGCCTGCTTGGTCGGCGTCACCGATTCCTCCGGGGCTCCCTGGGCGTCTCCGCGCCGGGTCTTCACTTCAACAAACACCCAGGAATCAGCGTCCCGGGCAACGATGTCGAGTTCGCCCCGACCGGCCCTGGCATTTCTTTCGACGATGACATATCCTTCGGATTCCAAAGCCTGGGCCGCGCGGCGTTCCCCTTCGTCCCCCAAACGCCTCAGCGGTGTCGGCGCCCTTTTTTCCTTCGGCGGGCGTTTCACCGACTGCCTCCACACACGCGGCGCACGGGTTCGAAGGATCGCCGGTGCTCCGGACAAGGCCCGTGCTCTTCCAGCGCCCGGATATGCGACGGCGTGGGGTAGCCCTTGTGACGGTTAAAACCATAGGCCGGATAACTTTGGTGTAACGCAACCATCATCCGGTCCCGCGTCACTTTGGCGATGATACTGGCGGCCGCGACGGAAACACTGCGCCGTTCGCCTTTCACAAGGTTCTGGTGCGGTATCGGAAGCCCAAGAACCGGCAACCCGTCCACCAGCGCATAATCAGCCCGAACCGGCAGGGATTCCAGCGCCAGCCTCATGGCTTTGTGAGTGGCCTTGAGGATGTTGATATCGTCGATTTCACCGGCCGACACGACTCCGACGCCGTAAGCGCACGCTTCGCAGATCTGTTGAAACAACCGGTCGCGCTGAAGGGCGGTCAGCGCCTTGCTGTCTGCGATTCCTTCCGGGTGCCAGTAGTCCGGGAAGACGATAGCGGCGGCGACCACGGGACCGGCAAGCGGCCCCCTGCCCGCTTCATCCACGCCTGCGACACACAAATATCCGCGCGATTTCGCGGCTTGTTCCCAGGCAAACGGGAAAGAAGCGAAGGGACTTGGGACGTCAATCAGGAGGCCGGCGTCGCCCATATCGCATGGGTTCCGCATGGTCGCTTCACTTGGCGAGGAGAACCGGTCCCAGTGCCGGTTGGGGTTTTGAGGTGATACCGGGGTAATCCGGTTTGCGGATGAGGCCGACCTTGTTCAGCGGCCAGAAGCGAATCCAGGCTTTGCCTACAATGCGGCTTCGGTCCAGCGGACCCCAGAACCGGCTGTCCGCGCTGTGGTTCCGGTTGTCACCCATCATGAAATAGTGACCGTCCGGGATGACCACGGGGCCGAATCCGGAAGCGTACAGGCCCATTTCGTTGGTGTAGGACTCTTCGATACGCTTGTCGTTGATGTAAACATCACCGGTCGGGGATACGTACAGCTTGTCGCCCGGCAGTCCGATCATGCGCTTGATGTAATCCCTCTGCACGCCGTCCGGGTCGGCGTTGGGCGCCGCCTTAAAGACGAGTATCTCTCCCCGCTCCGGGCCACGCCACCAGTAAGGCAGTTTGGCCACAAGCAACCGATCGCGAATCATTAGCGTCGGCTCCATCGACTCCGAGGGGATGTAAAACGCCTGAAGGAACAGAGGTTTCAGAATCACGAAGACGACGACCCACGCAAAGAGCAGTGAATCGGCCGTTTCGCTGAGAACGCGGGCCGTGCCGGAGGACATCACGGTGGTCCTGGCGAAGTATGCCCGCAGGGCGAACAGCCCCACGGCAATCGCCAGGACCCACACATACGGAAGATTGGCCAGCCAGTCGAAGACGCTCAAACCCTGGTCCGCAATTCCTTGATTCGGGCGGCCTTGCCCCGACGACCGCGCTGGTAGAAGAGCCGGGCCCGGCGCACGCGTCCGCGGAACAGCACTTCGATACGGTCAATCTTGGGCGAGTACAGCGGGAAAGTCCGCTCCACACCCACCTGGTTGTGGCTGATTTTGCGAACCGTGAAGGTACTGCGCACACTGGTGTTCTGGCGCTTCAAGCAGAAGCCTTCGAACGCCTGGATGCGCTCCTTGCCTCCTTCGATAACCTTGAAGTAAACCTTGACGGTATCGCCGGCGTTGAAGTCGGGCGTGGTTTCTTTCAACCGCGCCGCTTCTTCGCGCTCAAGTTCCTGAATCACATTCATGTTAAAATCCATCTCCTCCCGCCGGATGATAGCAGGGCAACGGCGATTCGGCAAGATTTGTGCTTAATCCTGCTCCGGTGCGCGCGTCACCGCCCCTTCCGAGGCGCAGGATACTGTGCCGATGTACTTGGCATAAACGCCTGTCTTGTACCTCGGTTCCGGTCTTCTCCACTCGGCGAGCCGCTTCTGCATCTCCTCGTCGGAAATCTCAACCGTCAATGTCCGCTTCTCGATATCGAACTCAATCATATCACCTTCGCGAACGGCCGCAATCGGTCCGCGAGACCAGGCTTCCGGCGCCACGTGTCCGGCCATCATGCCCTTTGTTGCGCCGCTGAATCGCCCGTCGGTCAGCAGTCCGACGTCCGACAGCCCCGCGCCGACCAGTGCCGCTGTTACACCCAGCATTTCGCGCATGCCGGGCCCGCCCTTCGGGCCTTCATAACGTATTACGACGACATCGCCGGATTTGATGCTTTGTGCCTTCACCGCGTCCATTGCGGCCTTTTCACCGTCGTAAACCCGCGCCGGTCCGCGGTAGTAAGTCCGACCGAGATGCGCGATTTTAACGACACAACCCGCCGGCGCCAGATTCCCCTTCAGGATGACGAGACCTCCGTTCGGCTGGATCGGATCATCGATCCGCCGGATTGCCTGCTGTCCCGGCGTCTCCTCAGCGTTTGCGGACTCTTCTTCGATGGTTCTTCCGGTCGGGGTCAACGCCTTTGCATGCAGGTAGTTTCCCTCAACCAGACGCCTGGCAAGAAGCTGGGCGCCGCCGCTGAGATACATATATGTGGCGGGGAAACGACCGGCCGGTTTCAAGTCGGCAATTAACGGTGTACGGGCGCTGATCCGGTCAAAATCGTCAATGGAAAGATCGACGCCGGCTTCGCGCGCCAGGGCCAGCAGATGAAGCACCGCATTGGTGGAGCCTCCGGTGGCCGCCACGGCGGCAATGGCATTCTCAAACGATGCGCGGTTGATGAAATCCAGCGGCCTGCGACCGGCTTTCAGCATCTCGACCGCCAACCGGCCCATCTGCCGGGCGGTCTCTTTCTTGTCCGGATCAACGGCCGGAACACCGGCGCTTCCCAGGGCCGAAACCCCCAGAAACTCCAACGCCATGGACATCGTGTTGGCGGTGTATTGGCCGCCGCACGCGCCCGCTCCGGGGCACGCGTGATCCTCCAAATCCTTCAAGCGCTCGTTGCTCATCTTGCCGGCTACGTTCGCACCGACACCCTCAAAAACGTCCTGCACGGTGACATCGTGGCCTTCGAAGTGGCCGGGAGCAATCGAGCCGCCGTAAAACACAACACCTGGCACGTTCAAGCGCAACAAAGCCATGGCGGCGCCCGGGATGGTCTTGTCGCAACCGACCAGACCAACCATCGCATCGAACATATAGCCGCGCATGCACAGTTCAATCGAGTCTGCAATCACGTCGCGGCTGACCAGCGACGCCCGCATGGCCTCGGTTCCCATGGCTATGCCGTCGTTTATCGCGATGGTGTTGAATTCCATCGGTGTACCGCCGGCTTCGCGCACACCTTCCTTCACGTATTCAGCGAGTTCGCGCAGGTGCGAGTTGCAGGGCATGCACTCGATCCATGTGTTCGCGATTCCAACCAGCGGTTTCTTCAGGTCCTCGTCGGTAAAACCAACGGCCTTGAAGTAGGACCTGGCCGGCGCCCGGTCCGGTCCGTCCAGCAACGTGCGGCTCTGGTGCCTCGTATCAAAACTCATGTTCAACAGCCCCCTTATGTGAATAGGTATATCAGTTTATGCTCACAAAGCCCTGCCGATGGTAGCCGTGTATCTTGTGAGGTGCGGAAACAACAGCATGGGTTGGCGTGTTACCAACCGTGAGTCCTCGCGTGGATTGCGCCTCGAACCGCCCCTTATTGCAGGTTTGATAGAATATATGACAGGAATCCCGTACAAGGGACGTCACCGCACAAAGGAGATACGCATGCCTTTTTCGTCTGGACAACCTGCCCGGTTCCATCCGGTGCGCCTCGGCATCCTGATTGCCTGGCTGATTTCTACCCTGCCAGCAATCTCAGCCCCTATTCGGGATTATCCGACCACGCTGACACAACCCGACGGGTCAAGTGTCAAAGCATTGCTCTCCGGCGATGAGTACTTTAACTGGGCGCACGACAAAAATGGCTATGTCATCATGCAGGACCGGCGATCCGGCCTCTGGGTGTACGCCGCTAAAGACGGTGACGATATCGCGCCAACGGCGTTCATCGCCGGCAAAGTCGATCCCGCATCGGTCGGATTGACGCCAAACGCATTGCCAAGTCCAGACGGCATGGCCTCCCTGCGCAAGGAGAAACTGGCGCGCCGCTATTCCGATGACGGTCCTTCCTACGCACCGACACAGGGAACACTGAGCAACATCGTCATCTACATCCGTTTCAAGGACCAGACGGAATTCACCACCTCCACCTCCACTTACGACGCGATGTTCAACGGAACGACGTCGAACAGTTCGATGCGTAACTACTTCAAGGAGGTTTCGTTCACCAAACTGACGGTCAACACTTACTTCTACCCGACAACAACCGGATCCACGGTTGTTTCATATCAGGACAGTCAGCCCCGTGCCTATTACGAACCGTACAACGCAACCTCCAACCCTATCGGCTATCAGGACGACTCACAGGCCGCAACCCGTGAGCACACCCTCCTCGCGGCCGCTGTGAACGCCGTGGGTTCCCAGGTCCCGACGACATTGAATCTTGATATTGACTCGGATGGCCGGGTCGACAACGTGTGCTTTGTGGTCAAGGGGTCTCCCGGCGCGTGGGCGGACCTGTTGTGGCCTCACAAGTGGTCGCTGTACACGCAGTACGTCACGCTGAACGGAAAGCGGGTCTACACGTACAACCTGCAACTTGAAAACCACATGTTATACTCGAGCGGGGTCGGAGTTCTTTGCCATGAGATGTTCCACTCCCTGGGCGCGCCGGACCTGTACCACTACTCCTATGACGGATACGTGCCGGTTGGACCCTGGGACGTGATGGAAAACAACCAGGAACCACCTCAGCACATGTCGGCCTATATGAAATACCGTTACGGGCGCTGGATAACCAGCATTCCCGAAATTACCACGTCCGGCAGTTACAGCCTCAACCCGCTTACGTATCCAACCAACAATTGCTGGAAGATCAAGTCGCCGAACAGCACAACCGAGTACTTCGTGCTGGAATACCGGCTGAAGTCCGGCAAATTTGAGAATTCGTTGCCTGGTTCCGGCCTGCTCGTATACCGGGTGAACACCCGTTACGACGGCAACGGAAACGCATCGGGCCCGCCGGATGAGCTTTACGTGTACCGGCCCGGGGGATCCTGCACAACAAACGGTTCCGTGTCTTCGGCTTATCTCAGTTCAAACAGCGGACGCAAGGCCATCAATGACTACACCAATCCCAAATCGTTCCTGTCGAACTGCGAACCGGCCGGACTGAACATCGACAATATCGGAACCGCCGGAACGACGATTACATTCGATGTGCACATCATGACCGGCACGGCGCGAAGAGTTGTTTTCCAAGCCGTACCGGCGCAGACGTATGCCGGCGATTTGCTGAGTCCCCAACCGGTGGTCAAAATAGTGGACTCGCAAGGCGCGGTTGTGCAGGATTCCACCGCACCCGTAACAATATCCATCAAGGCCAACTCCGGCGCAAACGGAGCGACCCTGCTGGGAACGACAACCGTGAACGCTGTTGGCGGAATCGCCACCTTCACCGACCTGGCCGTTGACCTTGCGGGTACCGGTTACGTCCTTACCGCCTCCAGTCCTAATCTGGTCAGCAGTGACTGCGCTTCGTTCACGATTGCGCGGCGGCCGACCACCCTGGTGTACACGGCACAGCCCGGCGATGCTTTTATCGGTCATATCCTTTCACCGGCGCCCGTTCTTGAGATACGCGACTCATTGGGAGAGCGTGTGTCCGATTATTCCGGCAGTGTATCCATCTCCATCAAGCCCGGAACCGGCTCCAGCGAAGCGACACTGGGCGGAATCCTGACCACCAACGCGGTTAAGGGCATCGCGTCCTTCGGTGATCTCACGTTGAACAAGGCCGCTACCGGCTATGTACTCACGGCTGTCACCGGAACACTGCCCCCTGTGGACTCCAGTCCCTTCAGCGTCATTCGGAGCCCCATGGGTTTCCTGTCGCAAACCGGACCGAACGAAGTCACCGTCTCTCTGGACCCGGCGGATCGAACGGTTCAAATCTGCGACTTCGTCATCGCCTTTCCGACGGCAGACCTCACCACCCCGACCGCATCAGACGTGACTCCCTCGGCGAACTGGGCTTACACATTTGTCGAGTCGGGCGCGGGAATGGTGCGCTTCTGGCTGGACAACTGGGACGGCGTATCCTCCACCGGCCCCGCCGCGAAGATACGTTTCACTCCCGTATCCGGTGTATCCGGACGCTCAATTCCGATTCGAATTCTTACCACCAGCAACGTGGCGGACAATGAATTCGTTTCGTATTACCTGGCGGAAAACGTTTTGCGCTTTGTCCCCGGAGGTAAACTTGCCTTCACCGCCCAACCCGGCCACGCGGAACCCGGTCTGACAATCCCGGGACCGCCGACCATCTCGCTTCGCGATGGAACTGAAGCAGACGTAACCGACGTTCCTTCGATGATAACGATTTCCCTGAAGCCCGGCTCCGGTAATCCCACCGCCGCCTTGTCCGGCACGCGAAAACGCTCACTCGCGGGAGGCCTCGCTTCCTTCAATGATCTGAGCGTTGACCTTCCGGGATCGGACTACGCGCTTGTCGCAACCGCGGATGGTTTCTCTCCCGCGGAGAGCATGCCGTTCAACGTGGGAGCCGTTCCCTTTGTGGTATCCGATGTCGTGTCGTCGCTCCGTTGGGCGGCCGGTCTGGACCCGGCCCCGGCAGACGGCATTGGTCGGCTGAACGTTGCAAGAGACGGCGAGTCCGCGGAGGTTATTGACGCGGCCGACGCCATCGTCATCGCCCGCAAGATTGCGGGTCTGGATAGTAATCCGTAACCATACGGTTGGGGAGGGGCGCGAAACAAGACCACCTCGCGGGTGGCGCGCCCCCCACAACCTATCGCTTTAGGAGCCACCTGCGATGAAACTGAACACGCATCTCCTTCGGGCCGCCGTTGCGGCACTCGGAGTCCTGATATCATCCTTCTCGATTGCCCAACCCGTCACGACCCGCGTGTCCGTATCCACTTCCGGCGCTCAAGCCTCCAAGCCGGACCTGCTGAATCCCGCAACCACGCCAGACGGACGGTTCGTTGCCTTTGAAGCTCCGCCGCGCCTTCTGCCGCAGGACACCAATACCTTTTCCGACATCTACCTGAAAGACATGGACACCGGCACGCTGACCCTTGTGTCCATCGGCACGGACGGTTCGGTTGGCAATGGACCGAGCGTCAAGCCAGGCATTTCCGATGACGGACGTTATGTGGTGTTTGAATCCCGCGCTTCCAACTTCAGCGATTACGACACCAACAACTCTTCCGATATTTTCCTGCGCGATGTGCTTCTTGGAACCACAACCCGTGTGTCGGTGACGTCCGACCTCCTGCCGGCCGTGGCAGGCAACTTCAATCCCGCCATCTCGGGGAACGGTCTTTTCGTCGTTTACGATTCCTACGCCGACAACCTTGTGCCGGGTGACAACAACGTTGCCCAGGATGTTTTCATGTATACCGTGGCCACGGGGGAAACGAAACGCATTTCCACGAAGTCCGACGGTTCCGAGGCCACCGGCGCGTCCTATGATCCGTCCATCAACCGCGTGGGCACAACCGTTGCGTTTACCTCGTCAGCATTCGACCTTGTGGAGAACGACACCAACAGCGTTCCGGATGTGTTCGTCAAAGATATCGCCACGGGCGTTGTACAGCGTGTTTCAATCGGCACGGACAGCGCCCAGGGAAACGACACAAGCGATTCACCGAGCATCGATGCTGAGGGAGACCGAATCGCGTTCCGGTCTCTGGCGTCTAACTTCACTTCCAACGACAGCGTCGCTTCACCGGATGTCTTCGTACGGAGCATCTCAGCGTCCAAGACGACACTGGTATCCTCCACGATGAGCGGACTGGCCGGCGGTGGATACGCGCCGCACATCAGCACCGACGGCAACTACGTGGCCTTCCTCTCCGACGGCGCCGATCTTGCCCAGCACGGGCGCGCCGGGGCGACAACCGTCTATCTGAGAGACCTCGTGAAACAAAATACCGAACGGGTTTCTCTGAACGTCTCCGACCAGCGCTCCGAGGGTTGGCGTTTCTGGTCCGGTCCGGTTGTCTCCGAAAACGGATTGTTCGTGGTTTTCGAATCGGACGCGAGCGACCTTGTGTCGGGCGACACGAACGGAATGGGCGACATCTTCCGCCGTAAAATGTCGTTTGGAACGAACACGCGCGTAGCCTGGGCGGAAACGTCCGACGGCGCGTCGGGCGGTGGTTCATACGGTTCCTCTATCGGAACCGACGGTCGTTGGGTTGTCTTTGATTCCGATGCGACCAACCTTGTTCCCAAGGACTTGAATCACGCGCGCGATGTGTTCCTGCGCGACACCCTGAATGGAACCACCACCCGCGTTTCGGTTAGCGATACCGAAGAAGAAGCAAACGACGCAAGTTCGGTGAACTCCGCGGCATCGGTCAGCGCGGACGGACGTTACGTAGCCTTCATCTCGGGCGCCACGAATCTCGTTGCCGGCGACACAAATGGCAAGATCGATGTATTCGTCCGCGATACGGTCGCAGGAACCACCCGGCGCGTATCCGTGGACAGTTCGGGGCGGCAGGCTAACGCGGCCAGCAACGGCTCTTCGATCAGCGCGGACGGCCGCAAGGTTGTATTTCAGTCGGTGGCTTCGGACCTGGTGGTGGGCGATACCAATATGCGGCAGGACGTATTCGTTCACGACCTGACGACCGGAGAAACGATCCGCGTGTCAGTGGCGAACGACGGTTCCCAGGCTAACGGTTCCAGCGGATCTGACGGGTGGGGTAATGCGCCGGCCATCAGCGCTGACGGTCGCTTCGTTGTGTTCGAATCGACCGCCACCAACCTGGTGCCCAACGACACCAACGGTACGCGCGACATCTTCATCCGCGACACCGCAAACGGGACGACCAGGCTGGTCTCGGTAGCCTCGAACGGCGCGCAAGGCAACGCCGCTTCATCCATTCCCAGCGTCAGCGCGAAGGGAAATCTGGTGGCATTCCAGTCCTACGCTTCCAATCTGACGCCGAACGACACCAACGCCTCGTGGGACATCTTCGTTCGGAACCTGGAAACCGGAACCACCACACGGGTATCCACGTCTGAAACTGGCGCGGAGGGTAATCAGGGTTCCTACGCACCGGTGATTTCGGCCGACGGTCGCTGGGTGGCGTTCACCTCGTGGGCCAACAACCTGGTTCCGGGCGACACCAACGACCGCGGCGATATATTCCTGCGCGACATCGTGAAGGGCTCTCTGAGTCTCATATCGGCAACACCCGAGGGCGCGGTGGGTGGAAGCATCAGCGGTTTCGATTCCATTTATAACCTGCGCGGAATCGCCCTCAGCCCGGACGCCCGGCACATCGCGTTCCAGTCCTGGGCACCGGACCTGGTGGCAGATGACACCAACAACGTGGTGGATATTTTCGTGCGCGGAGTTCTGCATAACGAGTTCACCGTACCCGAAATCCTGAATGCCCTGCGCATTGCGGCCGGACTGCTGACTGCCGACGCGACTCAAATGGCGCGCCTGAACGTCGTCACCGACGGCGCTTCAGCCTCGGTGGTTGACATCGCCGACGCGACAGCGATTGCCCGATCTTCTATAGGCCTCTAGACCGAAAAATAGAGCCGCGCACTACAGCAGGGGTCCGTACGGGCCCCTGCACTGTGCCTCTCCAAAGGCGAAACCGGAGGGTTCTCCGTGTCTTCTCGCCTCTGCGGATTTAATCCTCTTTTCCTTCCGCGCGCCCGCGCGTCAAAGTATGTGTGAGACCACCCGAAGGGAAAAGGAAACATGCCGAATTTGACACGGGACAACGAACTGGCCGGGGCCGGGCGACAGGCGGTTGTGACGCGCATTCTCTCAGAGATTTCCTTTGCGCGCAAACTCGCCGAATTGGAGAAAATCGACTGGAAGGAACTCATCGACCTCGCGGAAGGCATCGTCAAGGAATCGCTGGACGGAAGCCTTGAGGACCTGAAGAACGCGGTCGCGAAGGCCGAGGGGCTGATGGCGCCGATCGCGCCGAAGGCGAAAGCCTACACCATCTACTGCGTGGGCCACGGCCACATTGATATGAACTGGATGTGGGGATGGCCGGAGACCGTGGCGACCACCAACGACACGTTCCTCACCGTCCTCAAACTGATGGACGAGTTCCCGCAGTTGACCTACACGCAGAGCCAGGCGTCGGTATATGAAATCGCCCGGAGCCACAACCCCGAACTGTTCGAAGCTATCAAACAGAAGGTCAAGGAGGGCCGCTGGGAAGTCGTTGCCTCGCACTGGGTGGAAGGCGACAAGAACATCGCTTCCGGAGAAGCTCTCGCGCGGCACCTTCTTTACACGCGTCGGTTCTTCAAACAGCACTTCGGCCTGGAGCCGGAGGACGTGCTGGTGGACTGGTCGCCGGATACCTTCGGCCACGCCTGGACGCTTCCCAGCATCGACGCCCGAGGCGCCGTGAAGCGGTATTACCTGTGCCGGGGCGGCGATACGCCGACGAAATCGATTTTCTGGTGGGAAGGCCCGGACGGCGGGCGTGTGCTGGTGGACCGCGAGAAACTGTGGTACAACAGCGAACTGAAGCCCGAATCCGCCTTGCTGTCTCTCGACTTTTACGAGGAAACGGGGCTCAAAGACCGCATGCAGGTCTACGGCGTCGGCGACCACGGCGGCGGCCCGACCCGGCGCGACATCCGCTACGCCATCGAGATGGACACGTGGCCCATCTTCCCGAACTTCAAGTTCAGCACCAGTGACGAGTACTTCAGCCTGCTCGAAGCGTCACCGGTCGAGTTCCCGGTGGTTCGCCACGAGATGAACTTCGAGTTCTCGGGTTGTTATACCTCCCAGAGCGACATCAAGCGCAACAACAGGCTTGGCGAAATCCTGGCGGGCGAGGCCGACACGGCCGCCGCGCTGGCCTTCGCCGCACTCGGACGCCCCTACCCGTCGGAGGTCTTGCGCGATGCATGGGTGGACGTGCTGTTCAGCCACTTCCACGACATCCTTCCCGGATCGTGCGTTCCGGACACCCGAACCTTCAACCAGGGCACATTCCAGCGAGTAGCGGCGGCGACGGGCATGATAAAAACCAACAGCCTGCGCGCCCTTGCCGCGGCCGTCGACACGGGATTCGCCGGCAAACCCGATGACTGCTGTGTGTGCCCGGTTGATACCGCCAACGGTTTCGGCGGAGGCCCTGGCCGCGGAACGATGGGAGGCGATATCTCCTCCGCGACGCTTGTCGTGGACGGGCCGCGTCCGTTCGTCATCTTCAATCCCACCTCGTGGAAACGCGACGAGGTTGTGAAAGTGAGCGTGTGGGACGCCCAGACCGGCATCTGCCCGGGTCCGCTGGAGAAAAAGACGTTCGTGGTGAAATCGCCCGACGGCAAGGTGATACCCGCGCAACGGACCGACTTCGGAGAGTACTGGGGTCACCGCTATGCCGACCTTGTCTTCCCTGTGTCGGTCGGGCCGCTGGCTTACACGACTTACAGCATCGAGGAGGGAGAGGCGGAAGAGCCAAAGTCGCAGGTCACACTAACCATGGATGCCGAGGGCAAGGACCGCATCAACCTGCCGGCCGGTTCCGTGACGATGGAGAATGAATACATCAAGGTCAGTTTCGACAAACTCAGCGGAGGCATCAAGAGCCTTGTCGACAAGCGGACCGGACGCGATGTTGCCGACCCCGACAACCCGATGGGTATTCTGGAATTCGTGCAGGAGCGTCCGCAGGGCGGAAGCGCCTGGGTGACCGGCACGCCTGCGAAGTGCGTCTGCCCGCTGGAACTCACCGGCTTCGGCGCGGGCGAAATCGGAGGCTGGAGCACGCGCATCGAGGACCAGAAGCCCTACGTGGCTACGGTCCGCGCGAACGGGCACGTCAGCAATTCGACATTCACGGTGCTCTATCAACTGAAAGCCGGGCAACCGTGGCTGGAAATCACGGTTGAGGTTCGCTGGTTCGAGCGCGGAAGCCACGAAACCGGCATCCCCCGTCTTGCCATCCGGTTCCCGATGGGCTTTACCGGCGAATCGGCCCTCTACGAGATTCCGTACGGCACACTGGAACGCAAGGCGATGAACGGCCGCGAAGTGCCCTCGCTCCGCTGGGCGGACGTGCGCACGAAGGACGGTTGCCTGGCCGTGCTGAACGACTCCAGGTACTCGCATTCCTACGACGGGTGCACTTTGCGCGTTGCGCTGTTGCGGTCAACCTACAGCCCCGATCCGTTGCCGGAGATTGGCGACCACCGCATCCGATTCGCCATCGCCCCGCACAGCGAGGATGTCACCACAGCCGACCTGATTCGCGCGGGCGCGGCTTTCAACCAGCCGTTGCAGGTGGTTTCGACCGACGTTCACGCCGGCAAACTGCCCTCCGTGCTGGAAGATGGCGTATCCTGCGCTGAGTCCAACGTCATCGTGACGCAGTTGAAGCGAGCGGAAGATTCGGACGAGTTGGTGTTCCGCCTGCAGGAAACCGCGGGAACGACGACCACGGCCCACGTGACGCTCAGCGAGGCCCTGTTCGGCAAGGTGAGCGCGGCAGTTGAGGCCGACCTCATCGAGCGCGCCTTGCCGGAGTCGAGCGCCGCCCTATCGGGGAACGGTTTCTCCGTGAAGGTCGATGGGTTTGGGATCGTGACGGTGAAGGTTACCAGCGTAACATAGCGCCAACAGAAGCACATTTGAAGGGCCGGCTTTTCGAAGTATGCATGTACAGCCGGCCCTGATAATCCCAGAAAGGCAGACAACCCCGTTCAGCGAAATGCATGATACATATGTTCGTAGACGTAAACTGATACCGGTTCTCTGGCAATATGCCCGTCACAGTAGAGGACGTTGTAGAGGTTGGGACTGCGGGTGAAGTCATCGTCTGGTTCATAATTGCTATGCCAAGGACGCCCCTCCCAAAGCAACGGTGTGATGGTGGGCTTCTTAACATCAGAAATCGGTCTCCTCGCCAAGGTCTGCGGATTGGAACCGTTAAACGGTGGTCCCAAGCCGGGCCAGTCGTAACTTGTGAACGAGTAGAAAGCGTAGCAGGGTAGCGTGCGCCTGCGCCAGCCCAGAGGTCCACGGGGGTACGTTTCCCCTATGTCCTCCGGACATCGCCAGAGTCTTTCATCAGGCACATAGGCCTGCATGACGAACTTAAGGCCTGGGCGGCCGCCATGAGCGCCGTAAGAATCACCGGAATGAGCCGCCGGATACCGCTGGTCCCAGTCCTCCACGTATTGGTGCATTGCGACCGAGAGTTGGCGCAGGTTCGAGATGCATTGCATCCGATAGGCGGGCCGGCGGGCACGGGCAAACACCGGGAACAAAAGCGCCGCCAGAATGGCGATCACGGCAATCACGACGAGCAGTTCTATGAGGGTAAAGGCTTTCCGCGTCATCATCTTCTTCCCCTAAACCTGAAGATGAGAAGTGGGAGGGGTGGGATTAGTTCCCGCCCCTCCCGATGGTCGTCAGTTGAAGCAGTAAAGCGTCGGCCAGGGAGCGACTGGGTTGCCCGTGGTCAATACGTACAGCCGGCCTTGGTATGCCGCCATCGAGGCCCGTACGGCC
The DNA here is from genome assembly GCA_029564025.1 of Armatimonadota bacterium. Classification (GTDB taxonomy): domain Bacteria; phylum Armatimonadota; class DTGP01; order JAKQQT01; family JAKQQT01; genus JAKQQT01. The sequence goes on from JAKQQT010000669.1 coordinate 27,482, forward strand.
CCGTTCAGCGGGAGCGGATTGTCATCCAAGTCAAGGCCATTCCCTATCAGGACTGAGAACTGGTCCGCCCCGGTTACCGGCTCACCGTCCGCGGCGTTAAGAACGTGAACAAACCCATCATCGGCGCCCACGAACACGTTGCCTTGGTTCGACCCGGGCACGCCCGCCACAAGCGGGGAGCATCGGATATTGTAGCTAGGTGCCACGTCAGTAGTGCACCACTTCTCGTACATATATGTACTAAGAGAGACAAGGTCCGTGTTGGCCGCAAAGACCTGACCGGAATCGTCTCCGAAGATGACGGCTTGATGGTCCGACGAGAAGGCGCCTGTGGTCCAGATATCATCATAGCTAGGCCCGCCAATCAGAGAGGAGCCCAGCCAATCCATGGACACGATCTGTCCAGAAGTTTTTTCGCCATGAAAGACGCGGCCGTTGAACAGACTGGGGGAAGATTCCACAGTGGAAGAATAACTCCATGCGCTTTCCCATAGCCAAGAACCGTTGGTCACATTGCGGGCGTTATTGTAACACGACCAATCATTCACGATTGCGGCCATGCCGCCGATGGCGGGCGAACTGTGGGTGCTGGGCTCTGCCAGTTTGCACAACCCGCCAGGTGTCATCGACCCTTGCTGGGGACCGGCGTCGCAAAGGGCGTCCACGAGAGCGCCGCTCGCGTCCACGTGGCCCCAAACGTTCTTGCCATTTGCCAGCGACAGCGCGCGCATGTAGCCGGTCTTGAATCCATAACTGGGGAAGGCTAGCACCGTCTTCATATTCATGGCCACAATGATGGCGCCGCCAGTGTTGGTTTGCTGCTGTGTAGGACCGTTAGTCGTATGCAAAGTGTATGTCGTGTACCCACCGTAGAAAGCGGGCGATGCCATGATCTCACTCTGTCTCGTCTCGTCGTCTATTTCGGCGTTCTCAAAGGGTCGCATCCAAATCTGCGTCCAAGTCGTGGTGCCGCCGGATGTGAGCGCGTCAAGGCGGAACACCTTGGCCATGTCCACATCATCGCCCGTTCCGTTCCCGGACAAGATCACCTTGTCCGCCACGGTGGAAGAGGAGCCCGGTAGCACCAATGGCGTGCCGGTTACCTGGAAGTTGTTCAGGACCGTGCTACTGATATTCCGTGAAGTCCCCAGATCCTCGATGCGGTACACGCGGGTCGAAGCGGTGTCGGCGTAGTCCGTGACGGCCGCATAGATGACTGGGAAACCGGAGGTGGGACTGGCTGAATTTGGAACGGCAACAGGTGCCGCGTTCAGCTCGAACGTTGGGTATGCGCCCGTTCCCGTCGGCAGGGCCGCCCACCACTTTCGTGTGGCGTCTGGACTGATCGGGTACTGGGTGCGTCCCGTATGACGGCGATTCCCCTGGATCATGTACCACCCACGGGTCGCGTAGTTGATGTTCAGCACCATCGGGCCTGAGCCGGACGTACTGCAAAAGATGCCCAAATGGTTTCCCGAACCACCACCATTCGGACCGTCCGCCGTGTCATGGAGAACCAAGTTCAGCATCAGGGGTTGGAACTCATCGTCCCCGTCCAAGGCGTAACGCTTGTCGGCCCATGCTGAAACGATGCTCGTTACATCGAGGCCGTAGTAATCATAGAAGGGGAAAGACGACCCACCGTTGAAAGTGTAGGTTTTTGGTATGCCTGCGGCGAAAGAAGTGAGGTCCTGTCCGATTATCAGGTCATTGCGCCCCGAATCCTGGCTCCACACGATGTCCGTTGGCTCCACGAGGAACGGAAATTCGCGGGCCTCGATCGTGATTGTATTCAGGTTCAGGGCAGATGTGACGGAATATTGGAGTAACGCGCTGTCTACTTCTGCGTCGAGCGGCAAAGTGGACGCATCGAACTGGAGGAATGGCCGAAACGCGCCGACCTGGTTGGCGCTGGTTGCGCCAACGTAGGCATTGGGAGTCGCCAGGTAGGTATATGTCGGATAGTCATACCCGGCATATGCTCCTGGGTTGACGAAGGTAGCCGTCAGGCTGGGATCAATCAACACCGGGTATCGCGCGTTTGCCAGCCACGCGGGATCTGGCGTGAGAGTGTAAACATAATCCGGACCTTGAGGCGTCAGCGCAACAACAAGATCAGTACTG
>JAKQQT010000686.1 GCA_029564025.1 Armatimonadota bacterium
AGGCGACTTGCCGGGGTCGTCACCGGCTGGGGCGTGTGCGCCTGCGCGGCCTGCTCCACGCGCTGAACCCGTTTGGCCAGCGTCTGCAACTCCATCTCCAGCCGCGACACCCGCTCTTCCAGGGGATTGTTCTGCTCTTCCATCGGACTCTCCCTCCTCCGATTCGCAATCGGACGGACATCTAACCCGATGATAGGTCACTTGCGGGCACGCGCACAGGTGGCGTAAGGAGCAATTTGAGCAGGCACTGGGTACCGGCTTTCCGGTACCCTCACAGCCCGTACCGGTTCGCGATGAGCGCGGCTTCGGTGCGCGTGTTGACGTGCAGTTTGGAGAGGATGGACGACACGTGGTTCTTCACTGTGCGCTCGCTGAGGAACAGTTCCTCGGCTATATCGCGGTTGCGCTTGCCCCGGCCCAGCATCTCGAGGATCTCTACCTCGCGCTTCGTCAACTCGGCGAACACTTCCTTGTGCTTCTCGAGGAACGAGGATTGCCGCGTGAATTCGGCCAGCACCCGCGACACCAGCGCCGGCGGCAGAACCCCTTCGCCGCGCGCCGCAGACCGCACCGCCTCGACAACCTCCGGCAGAGTTGCCGACTTCAGCACGTAGCCGATCGCGCCGGCTTTCAACGCGCCAAACACCTTCTCGTCGTCATCGAAGTTCGTCAGCGCCACCACCGCCGATTCCACGCCGGCCTCGCGAATGCGCCGCGTCATCTCGATGCCGTCCAGGTTCGGCATCTGGATATCGGTCAGCACAACGTCGGGTTTCTGGTAGCAGACAATCCTCAAACCTTGCTCGCCGTCCGCCGCCTCGCCGACCACGTCCATATCCGGCTGAAGGCGCAGGAGTTCGGCCAGCGTGCTACGCAGAAGGCTCTCGTCCTCAATCAGCACGACTCGGATGCGTTCCACGGCTTTTCTCCTTTCTTCCCAGCGGGCGCGACGGCAACCACGCGGCGACTTCGGTCCCTTCGCCGGGCGCCGATGTCACCGAGCACGAACCGCCGAGGCTCTCCGCGCGCGACTTCATCAGCCCGATGCCGGTCCCCGGTTCCATTGTATCTGCATCGAAGCCCCGTCCGTTGTCGCGCACGCGCAGTTCGCATCCGTCTTCTCGGCTGTCGATCGACACTGTGAGGGTTGCCGCATCCGCGTGTTTCCAGGCGTTCGTTATACTTTCCTGCGCAATCCTCAGCGCCGCGTGGCGGCACCGGGGCGGTATCGGTTCCGAGCCCTTCCAACGCACTTCCACCGGAATCCCCGCGCGTTCGCCCAGAGATCGCAGGTACTTGTCGAAGCGTGCATTGAAGTCCGCGTCTGTATCCTCGTCCGCGCGCAGATCGCGCACGAGGAACCGGATTTCGTCGGACACCCGGCGCACGGCTTCCCTCTGCTCCACACCGATGCTTGCCGCGCGTTCCGGGTCGTCGGCGCGCACCGCCTCCGCAAGATCCAGCCTTCGCGCCATCAGCACCAGGTCGTGCTGGATGCCGTCGTGCATCTCGGCGCTCAATTCGCGCTGGTATTCGCTCACCGCCAGGCGTTCCCGCAACCGCCCGGCCTCTCTGCCCACGAAGCTCACCAGCGAGGCCAGCAACAGCAGGAAGAACACGCGAAACACGATTGTCGCGGGGTGTTCGGCTTCGGGATGCAGGTCGGACGGCGCCATCGTCCACAGTTCGCCCGCCATCCCGGTGGCAATGTATCCCGCCGCGCTCAACACGCCGACCAGCAGGGACTGCCAAAGCGTCAGCATAAACGCGGCGTAGATAATCGGTACGGCGTACAACAACGAGATCGGGCTGTAGGGGTACTTCAGCAGGGCCAATACGGTGGTGAGCCACACGATGTCGATGAGCGGCCAGAGGATTGCCCATCGCGGCGACAGCCGACCGAACATCGTGACATACGTGCGAACGAGCAGATAAGACAGAATGCCGAGGCTCATCGCCCGAAGCGCACCGGCTTCGCGCGCCGGCATGGGTTCTGAACCGAAAGTGACACCGAACAGCGTCCACAGCCGCGAAAACGGCACACACACCCAGATATGCGCGGCAAAGATCGCGTCAATCCGCCTGCGAAAAGTCCGGTCTATTTGGTCGGGATACATCATTTACCACAAAGACACAAAGGCACAAAGAATGTGAATCTCTATTACGGCTCATCGACTCCAAATCTGCGAACGATGGTGCGCGGATCTTATAATAAGACTCTCGGTTCGGCTTTGTGTCTTTGTGCCTTTGTGGTAAAAATCACATCATGCCCGCCGCAACCTTGAGTATCAATCCCGCGTCGTCGATCGTCAGCTCGCCGTCGCCGTGCGTTCTGCCGCCGGTTCCGGCCCACGGGAAAATGTCCGCGCGGTTCTTCGACGGCGTATCCACCGGGTCCACTCCTGCGAACATCCGCAAGGCAAGCGCCGCGTCCCGAAGTGTCACCTGGCCGCTGGCATCCGTGTCGCCGAATGGCCACGGCAGGGCGAAGTCCACGCCAGGCACGTCCGCGCCGGGCACCACGGTTACCGTGATGGTTCCTGTTGAACTGACGGTGTTGCCGGTTACCGCGTAGGTTCCGGCGGGAAGGTTGGAGATACGGTAGGAGCCGTCGATTCGCGTGGTGCCGGTCTTGGTCACGGGTCCCACGGCTCTCACGGGCGCGAGGGCCACGGGTACGCCGTTGCTGGTCAGACGCCCTGTGATGCATCCCACCGTTGCCGAGCGCGTATTCTGGTCAAGCAGTGTCGCGGGAGCGTTGATGCGTCCGAATCCCAGCGTCTGGTTCCAGCCGCCGTTCGCGACTGTGGTTACCTTGTCGGAGCCCCGCTGAATCGCCTGCCACGTTCGGACCGCGTTTTCCTTCGTGCGCGGAAGGTTGTTCTTCTGCATGTACAATCCCGCCAGCGCCGCCACCAGCGGGCAGGCGCCGCTGGTACCGGGAGCGTAGTCGTATTTCAGGTTCAACGCGTCATCCACGTAGCCGCCCATTCCGTCCGAGGCAAGTTGCAGTTGGTACGGGTGGGTGGGGAAAGCGCCCCACACGCCGAACTGCGTGGGCATCGGGTAATCCATGCCGAACAGGTCAATCACCACCCCGGCATCAACGGCATCGCCGCCGGGCGCGCTGATGCCCACATACTCTCCGTAGTTGCTGTACGAAGCCCTGGCGTCGTATGGATCGGTTGCCGCCACAGCCAAGACGTGGTTGTTCGCGGCGGGATAAGTGGCGCGGTTTTGTCCGCCGTTGGCGGCGCTCCCGTCATTGCCGGCGGCGGCGATGACAAGCGCTCCTCGTTCCCATGCGTAGTCCACGGCTTCCTGCAGGGGGATGGAATAGACGTAATCGCCCAGGCTGATGCTCAACACGTGCGCCCCGTTGTCCACGGCGTAGAGGATTCCGTCAATCAAATCCTCGGTGGAGCCTTCCTGTGCGTCATTCAGCACCTGTATAGGCATCAACCGCAGGGGCCAAGCCAGGCCGATAGAAGCCGCGCCGGGTTGTCCACCGTTGTTTGCCGCCGCGCCCACGATGCCGGCCGTCCATGTGCCGTGCCCCACGATATCGTCGGTGATTGGGATTGGGCCGCCCTGGTCATTGCGGAAAGCAAAAGAAACCGCATGCTGACGAATCACCTGTCCGCCTTCGTCCGTGTACATGCCGGTTCCGCCGGGATTGGTGAAGTCTTCATGCGCCGGATCGATACCCGTATCCAGTACTGCCACAATCACCGAATCCGCCGGTTTCGTCGCGGCGGTGTAATATGCGCCCGGGAAGATATTCCAGGCTTCCAGCGCGCCCACGGTTTCCTGTGCCCAGGTGTACGGAAGTCGATTGCCTGCCGGAACGTCAATCTCCAGCACGCGCGTCGTGTAGTCCGGCCGCGGGTCCAGCGCGCCCCACGTCGGCTCGTTCGGCGGAGCAAGCGTCAGCAGATGCGTGCTTCCATTTCGCTCGGCATACACCACATCGGTATCCTGTTTCAATTTTGCCAGCAGGGAATCCACCGTATCGCCGGCCGGAACGGCGAGGGTGCACATACCGAACCGCGGACGTTCGCGCAGGATGGTGTAGCGCTGACGCGCGGAATCCATCGCTTCCGGCTTGAAGCGGGCCAGCACAAGCGATTTCGGCGACGGCGGAACGGCCGGTGTACCCGGAACGGCTCCGAATGCCGTTGAAGCCGATGCGCACAGTATCAATAGGGCGATCAATCTGGTCATATCCGTTTTCCTGTTATTACGAAAGGTCTCGAGTTGCGACGTTTCACTAGACCGGCGCCGGGCAGGGATTGTTCCGAGTCCCGCGCTATCATAAGCGGGAAAGGCTGGTCCCCAATCCGTGCGTTACATCGGCTGTAAAGACAATCTCCTGCCGTTCATTGAGGACGCCGTGCTGTCGCGCGGGATTCGCACCGGCACGTTCGCCGACCTGATGGCCGGGACTGTCTCCGTGGGGCGCCGGTTCAAATCGCTCGGCTTCACGGTTTACTCCAATGATATCCTCGCGTTTTCGTACGTTTTTTCCCGATCCTACATCCAGTCTACACATACACCCGCCGATTTGACGGACATGCTGGCTGAATTGAATGCCCTCCCTCCGCAACCGGGCTTCATCCACCGGCACTACAGCGAGGAAGGCACGCGAGGCGCCGAACGCCCACGGCGCTTTTTCTCAAACGAAAACGCCGCCCGCATCGATGCCATCCGCAACCGTATCGACGAGTGGCGAAGCGAAAGAGCCATCAGCGACGATGCCTTCTACGGCCTGCTGGCCTGCCTGCTGGAAGCCGTTCCCGGCGTCTCCAACACCTCCGGCACCTATGGCGCGTTTCTGAAGCACTGGGACCCGCGCGCCCTTAAACCGCTTGTCCTTGAATCTCCGGGCCCGGTCACCGGACCGGCCGGTTTCGCATACCGGCAGGACGCCGCGGACCTGGCCGGCAAGATTGTCTGTGACGTGTTGTATCTGGATCCTCCGTACAACACTCGCCAGTACGCCTCGAATTACCATATTCTTGAGACGATTGCCCGCTGGGACAACCCGGCGGTGTACGGCGTCTCGGGACTTCGTCCGTGGCGGGCGGAACGGTCTGCCTGGTGCCGCGCCGATTCCGCGCTGATGGAACTGGGCAGAATCGTGTCGACTGCCCAATGCCGGCTTCTCCTGCTGTCCTACAACTGCGAGGGCATCATGCCGCGCGAACGCATTGTGGAGACTTTGCAGTTGCGGGGAACCGTGGAAGTGCTGGAACAACCGTACCGGCGCTACCGCAGTGACCGCGACCGGGAATCGCGCCGATACGCGTCCAACGCCCGGGTTCGTGAAAGGTTGTACGTTTTGACGATTGAGGATACCATCTGATGCCTGAGCCGATGACCGACGCCCTGATCGAGTGGCTGAAGGATCCCGAACACCGCGCGTTGATGGAAGAGGAGCTTGCCGCAACGTCGGTACCGCCAGCCCCCGATTCCAACGGCGAGAACCGGGGACGCGTGGACCCTCGCAACCGGCTGAACGACATGACCGGCGCCGAGTGGGTGTTCTTCCTCAATTCTCTCGAGTCCACTTGCTACCCGACCACCGGTCCCGAGGGCTACGCGCACCGCATCCGCCGCATCCACCCGTCGCCCAAACCGCCTCAGTTGATGGCCCGCCTGATTCGCTTCTTCACGAAACAGGGAGAGTGGGTGCTTGATCCGTTTGCCGGTGTCGGCGGAACCCTGTTGGGGTGTTCGATTTCCGGACGCAACGGAGTCGGCATAGAGCTCGACACACGATACATCAACGCCTACACGGAAGCCTGTCGGGAAACCGGCCTGGCTCCCCAGACTCTGCTGGCCGGCGATGCCCGCAACGTGAAATCCCTGGTGCCCGATTCGCCCGAACGGTACGACTTCGTGCTCACCGATCCGCCCTACGGCGATCTTCTTTCCCGCGCGCGGACCGGCGAGGCGCTCAAGAAAACCGGCAAGGCCGAAGCCACGCCATTCACCGATTCCGGGCACGACCTGGGCAACCTCCCGCGCGAGGAGTTCCTGACGGCGCTTCAGGCCATTATCGCCGACTGCCGGGACCTGCTGAAACCGCGCGGGCACTGCGTGGTGTTCACCAAGGACCTCCAACCCGTGGACGGAGCGCCGAACATGCTCCACGCCGAGATTGCCGATCGCCTGGCACGCATCCCCGGGCTGTCCTTCCGGGGATACCGCATCTGGCACGACCGCACGCCGCGGCTGTATCCCTTTGGTTACCCCTACACCTTCGTCGCCAACCAACTGCACCAGTTCATTCTTGTGTTCCGACGCGAAGGGTGAGAACCAGAGAGACATCGAGAACCAATCAACAGATATCAGTACTGGGTACGCTCTGCTGATTGGCTTGCCCGTTCCCCGCTACCGGGAAATGGGGCAGGGGGCATCGTAATCCCTGGTCAACTACGGGTCCAGCCCCAACGCAAGCCTCAGTATCTTCGCGGCGTCCGGCAATTCGATTTTCCCCTGGGAACCGTCCGTGTGGATGACGTCCAGCCGAATCGCATTATCCGCATCGGAAATGCGAAATCCGGCGGCGATATGCAACGCGGACAACGCTTCATCGAGCGTGTAAGGCGGAACGTAACTCGTCAACTCCCGCCCGATCGCGTCCAGAGGTTCGTCCGGCGGGGGATTGAAGGCAGTCAATTCCCGGCCGACGGCATCGCGTATCACCACTTCGACCGGGTTGTAGTTCGTCACCTCGCGGCCGACCGCGTCCGTGATGCTGACCTCGATGAAGTTGTAGGTGCTCACGTTGCGCCCGTTGGCGTCGCTTACCGATGTATCCGTGAAGTTGTACACGCTGATTGCGCGACCGTTTGCATCGGTCAGGTCCTGTCCCCTTGCGCCGGCGATCGGCGCCAGCGCTAGAACCGCGCAGAATAACGGCAAACCGCGAATGTCTGGTATCCGCATAACGGTCTCCTTTCGCGGTCAGGGCTTCACGGCCCTCGGTTGCAGGATGCAGAATCCCTGCGGAAGTGTGATGGTGGCCGACCAGGTGGATACGTTCCCGACATCGCCGTCACGGGTTGCGTTGACGATGGTATCTGCCCCCGAGCGCGGCACCACACGCACGTAGGCCGTCCAGTCCGCCGGTATGTTTTTGCCCGCCAGGGTTACGGTTACCGGCGCGGTCGTCTGCAATCCGATGTCCTGGTTGGGAAAACTGACGCTCGCGCGGGGATCGGCGGGCACATCGCGGGTGCCGATCTTGGTGATCTGAATATCCGGGTAATCGTCCGGCGGCCAGATAATCGGCGGGTCGGACGGTACAGAGTAGGACGGCTGGGGATTCGAAGCCCCCGCGTAGGTCCCGCTACTGCATTCGATGCGGATGCGGCCGTCGCCGGCGCCCAGCGCGTAGATATTGCCCGAACTTGCTCCCGCCAGAGTCTCCGATACCAGGCGCACGGCGCCGCCACTGCCGTATCGACCGTTGGACGATCCGCCGTAAGCCTCGATGCGACCGTTGAGGGTGATTGTTCCGGAGCACGCGATGAGGATGGCGCCACCACCACCCCCGCCGCCGACCAGGGTGCCCCAGTTGTTCCACCACGAACCGCCGGAGCCGCCGATGAGCGGAATGATGGCCGGATTGCCGTACTTCCTTCCCAGCTTCCCGGACTGCTCGGTGGCGTAATTGCCGAGTCCATTATCAACGGTTGAAGCGCCGCCCGGGCCCAGGCCGGCGCAGTAGGTCGTCCCGCTTCCGCCGCGGAATCCGCCGGGGCCGGCAGGTATCAACACCGTGGAATTGTTCGATCCGTTCTGTCCGTTCAGAGCCACCACTCCGCTGATGGTCACATCACCGTCAACAAGCCACACCACAGGGGGATTGGCGGGATGGTTGTTGAACGTAACCGTAACATTTGAGGGAATATTCACGGTAGAATACTTGAATACAACCGCCCACTTGACCGGGTCGTAAACTCCCTTACCTGCGTTGGCGGTGTTGTCCTGGTCCCACGTGCCGGTCGGAGCAAGGGAAAGGTCGACCGTTGTATTGGCCGCCGGGGCAAAGGCTCCGTCCGTTCCGGGATACCATTGTTGTCCGGGAGGGAAGAGGTTCATCGTAGCCCGGCAGGCGGGCAGAAGGAGAGAAAGGAACAGGAGACCGAATACCGGTCCCGCCCAAGAGGTCCGCGTGTGCCGCATGGTGACAACCTCCGTTTCTGGTTACGCATACGCGTTCGGCGGAAGGTTCCGCTTGAAGAGATGTTACCACACAACGGCAGTGTTGACCACACCCATGCAGGGGGATTCAGGATACGTGATTCAGGATTCAGGTATCAGAGCCCCCCAACCCCCCATTACTGGGGGGCTTTCGGACCAGGCCTGACCGTAGCCCCCAGAATTGGGGACCGGGGGGCGATCCGTATCTGAACGAGCCACTGAATCCTGACTCCTGAATCCCGAATCCTATTTGGTGCCGGAGTAGCTCTTTTCCAACTCCGCCAGGTATTGTTCCTGTAAACGGAAAACGGCAGTGTAACCGGCCGGATCCTTGATGTTGATGCCCATATGCTTCATTAAAAGCTTGTCCGGCGGGGCCGTATAACCGGCTTTCAGTAGACCGAGGTAGCGTTTGGCAAAACCGTTCGGGTCGGCCTTGTACATGGCAAAGAAACGCTGGGCCAGCAGGTCGGCAAACACGTAATTCACCATATAGGTCGGTGAGGTGTAGAAGTGTTCTATTTCCTGCCACAATGCCTTCACGCTGGGATCAAGGTCGTACCAGATACTGGATTTTGAACCGATTTTCTGCGCCACGGCGTCCAGGTCGTCCGCCGTCTTCACGGTTCCTCGCGACACGCTCTCGTACACGGATTTCTCGATTTGCGCGACGCGGGCCGTTCCGTAGAAGCCGAACATCTGGTCCGTCAGTTTTTCCAGATAATACTGCTTGATGCCCGGATTGGTGGACTTGCGGTATAGATGGTCCGCCAGCACCAGTTCATTGAGAATCGCGAACGATTCGGTCAGGTAGCGGGGTCCGTCCGAGTACACCGGCGCTACCCCGGCGGCTTGCATCACGGCGTCCTGCACTACGTGTCCGCCCTCGTGCGCCAGCGTGCTGACGTCACCGAAGTACCCCTCGTACGCGTAGGAATAGAACACGCTCTCATGGCCGGGTGACGGAATCGCGAAACCGCCCGGTACACGGTTCGGCCCGCCCACCAGGTCCAGGCGCCCATTGGCGGGATCCAGCAAACGGTCCATCGCGGAGTGGTACTC
>JAKQQT010000692.1 GCA_029564025.1 Armatimonadota bacterium
CGGGGTTGCTGTTGTTCCGCGTTTCGTTTTCGCCGCATCTCGTTCCCCTTCACGTTTTCATCCCATACGGGCCTTACGGCGCGTCCGATACCGGTCCAGAGGACGCATTAACCGCAGGGCATTGAGCGTCACCAGCAGGGAGGCTCCCATATCGGCGATGACCGCCATCCATAGTGTGGCATGCCCGACGGCAATCGCCAAGAGGAAAGCGGCCTTCAGCCCAAGCGCGATTGCCACATTTTGACGAACCACGGAGGCGGCGCGGCGGCCGAGGATGAGGGCGTCGGTGACGTGGCCCAGGTCGTCACCCATGAGGGCGATATCGGCGGCGGAGATGGCGGCGTCGGAACCGGCGGCGCCCATGGCGATTCCCACGTTGGCGGCGGCCAGGGCAGGCGCATCGTTGATGCCGTCGCCGACCATCGCCACGGGTTCCCTGTTGCGCCATTTCGTCACGGCGTCGCGCTTCTGTTCAGGCAGGAGTTGCCCGACCGCTTCCGGGATTCCCAACGCCGACGCGAGCGACTGAGTAGCATGCGAGGAGTCGCCGCTGAGCAAGGCCATCCGCCGGATGCCCGCGGAGCGCAGTTCGGCGATGTGCTCCGCCACGCCGGGGCGCGGGCGGTCTTTCACGCCGATAATCCCCAGTGTACCAGTATCCGTGCCGACATACAACACGGAACAGCCGGCTTCCTCCAGCCGGCGGCGTGCCGAGTCCAGGACGGACGGCAGGGCCGTTCCGTTGGCGCCGTGGTTTTCGTTGCCGACCCATATCCGTGTTCCGTGAACATCGCCGGACACGCCCAGTCCGGGTTCCGATACGAAACCGGCGACTTCCGGAACGGCAAGCGACCGGTCGCGGGCGTAACGGCGAAGAGAATCGGCCAGAGGATGCGTGGCGCGGGATTCCACCGCCGCGGCGGCCGATACGAGCGCATCCTCGTCCACCCCGGGCGCGGGAACCACTTCGACCACTGTTGGATAACCTTCGGTGAGCGTGCCGGTTTTGTCGAAAATGATGGAACGAACGCTTGACAGTTCCTCCAGAGCCACTCCGCTTTTGATGAGGATTCCCTGACGCGCGGCCACGCCGAGCGCGGAGACAATGGCGACCGGGGTGCTGATGACCAGCGCGCACGGGCAGGCGGCCACCAACAGGGTCAATGCGCTGTACAGCGCCCTGTCCCACGCGACGCCGGAGACAAGCGGAGGAAGGAAGGCCGCGACGACGGCCAGCGACAGCACCATCGGGGTGTAGACACGGCTGAACCGGTTGACCCAGCGCTCCGAACGCGAGTTGCCGCTTTGCGCGGACTGCACCATTTCGACGATGCGGGCGACGGTGTTGTCGTTTGAGAGACGGGTGACGCGAACATCCAGCGCGCCGTCCTGGTTGAATGTCCCGGCGAAAACCTGGTCGCCGGGACCTTTGCGGACAGGCGCCGATTCGCCGGTGAGCGTGGACTCGTTGACAACGGATTCGTGGGCGATCACCTGGCCGTCCACGGGAATGGTTTCTCCCGGGCGGATACGGGCGATGTCGCCGATTCGGACGGAGTCGGCGGGAACGTCCACCTCGCCGACGTCGCGCAGGATGCGCGCGGTGGGCGGAGCCAGTTCCATCAGCGCGAGCACGCTTCCGCGCGTGCGGTCGACGGCGTATTCCTCCAGCCACTCGCCGAGTATAAACAGGAAGTACACCGTGGCGGCTTCATCGATGCGCTGGATAATCACGGCTCCGATAACGGCGACGGTCATCAGCACGTTGATGTCCAGCACACGGGACTGCAGGGAAGCCAGGGCACGGCGGCCCACGAGAACGAATCCGATGATGATGGCGATGCCCTGAAAGACCGCGGCCGGCATTGAGAAACCGAGATGGCCGAGTATCGCGCCCAGAATCACCGAGCCGCCGCTGACCACCACCGGCCCCATGCGCCGTACCGCCTCGCTTTTTCGGCGGCGTTGGGCTTCGGCGAGAGAGTTGTGGGTTTCGAAGCCGAGGCTGTGAACGGTTCGCAGGATAGTTTGCTCACTGGTTTGCTCGGGATCCCAGGAGACGACCATTCGCGAGGAACCGAAATTGGTGACAACACGATCCACGCCCCGCAATCGGCTGACCGCGTGGTCTATTTTGGCGGCGCATTCGCCGCAGTCCATGCCCGTGACGGTGTAGGCTTTGCGATCCATGGATTCTTCCGGGCCTGTTCCGCGAATCCGGGCGACAACACGCGGAGTTCCGCTCTAAATTAATGATGACCGAACAACGCCTGTGAGCCGATCCATTCTCGCGAAGGCCTCGCATACAGATAACGCCGGCAAACGGCGGCGTAGTTCCGGATCGCTCTGCTTCAACACACACAGAAAGGATTCCCGCATGAAAAAACGTCTGATTCTATCCGCTGTTGCCTTGCTGGCCGCGCTACCGATGGCGCAGGCGGCCTACACTCCGCTGTCGATAACCGGGCGCGCCGGCGCCTACCGCCCGAACGACGAGGACTTTGGCAAGACCAACCTCGCTTTGGGGCTGGACGTCAAATTGAACATCACCGCCGTTCCGGTGCTCGGCGGTCAGACCGTAAGTCTGGACTACATGGGTAAAAACGACGCCAACCTGATGGGCGTCACGCTGGTTCAGCGCTTCGGCGTGCCTGTTGTCAGTTTCGTGAAGCCCTCGCCGTACTTCGGCCTTGGCATCGGCTACTACCGACAGCATTTCAAGTACAGCGTAGTACCTCCAGCGGTTGCCTACAATGGCTCCACGGTTTCCGTTTCGAAGAACAAGAGCGGGGCGGGCGGCAAGGTGGTGGCTGGTGTGGTCCTTACGAAGGACCTGGTTGTGGAAGCCAACTACCACCTCCCGTTTTTCAAGGGCATCAACGGAGCCAAGGCGGACGGCTTCACCGTGACGGCGGGATTCCGCTACTGATTTATCCACAGAACGGCGCGGTTTTCAACACCCCGACAGGGTCGCGGAACCGTGCCGTTCGCGTATTTCCACAGGGTTATCCACAGTCTCAACGCTCGAAAGGGCATTATCAACACTGAATCAACAGCCTTGTCCACCAAAGTTATCCACAGTTTGTGGAAAACTTTCTACGTATATAATGAAAGCGACGGCCCGGCTGGCGGCCGCCTGACAGAAGAGGAGTGACATCGATGAAACGGTTTATCACGGGTATACTGGCGGTCGGTTTGGCACTGACCGCTTTCACGGGGAGCCAGAACGCCACAGCCGGACCGCCGACCAAGACCAAAGCGCCTGCCGCGTCCAGCAGTAATCCGCTGGGCCTTTCCGCGACACAGAGAAAGAAGCTGGAAGCCATCAACGCGAAGGCGATGAAGGAGATGATGGCGATTCGAAACGCCGGCGGGACCCAGCAGGTTCAGACCGGCAAAATGACCGCTCTTCAACAGAAGACGATGGCCGAGATCAATGCCGTGCTGACGCCCGCCCAGCGCACGAAGTTCCAACAACTGCAGGCCCAGGCGATGCAGAAGGTTATGGCGGAGCAGGCGGCGGATCAGCAACTGAGAAGCAGGATGACGCCGGCGCAAATTCAGCAGTTGACGAAGGTTCAGAAATCCGCGCAGGCCGAGGCGATGAAGGTTGTCAACAACAACAATCTGACCCAGGAGCAGAAGGACGCGAAACTGAAGGCTATCGAGAAGAACTACCTGGCGCAGAAAGCCAAGATTACCAAGTCGGTTAAGAAGTAACAGCAAAGCGCGTTGCTTGCATCGAAGGGCGTCCCACGATTATTGCCAGGCCCCGTGAGGCTAAATGAGATTCGAACCTTTGTCGGATCTGCAAACAGATCAATCTCAATAACGTGTCATCCCGAGCGAATGCGAGGGATCTGCGGGTAATACCCTGGCTCCCCGCTCGCGGGGAGCCAGGCAAATGCCCATACGGGCCCGTAGGGGCAGATTCCTCGGCTACGCCTCGGAATGACACGGTTGGAGTTCAAATAGACTTGATGCGCTTGCGATATGGCGTATCCCAACGTGACTACCGTACTTTTTACCGCATCCTCTGCGGGAACTGACGGGAGGTTTACAAAATGCCCTCTATCTTCGGACAGACACTCTCACGCGCCGACCTGGAGCGCCGGGTCGGTGACATGAGCCAGATTGCCGGTATCCGCGCGATGTCTCTGGAGGACGGACGCGGAAGGAATGCCCGCATCCTGCACGTCCACACGGGAAGCGGCCTTGAGTTCAGCCTTCTGGCCGACCGGTGCCTTGATATCCTGGATTTCCGGCACAACGGACGCTCGATGGCGTGGCATTCCGGTATCGGTCCCGCCGCGCCCGCATTCTACGAACCGACCGGAACAGACTGGCTGGGCACGTTCTTCGGCGGGATGCTGAGCACCTGCGGCCTGCGAAACGCGGGCGGCCCGAACGAAGACGAAGGTGTCCAGCACGGTCTTCACGGCCGTATCGGCGCGGCGCCCGCTCAGAACCTTCAGTGGGGCGCGGAGTGGGAAGGCGACGATTATGTGCTGAGGGTTAAAGCCACCATGCGCGAATCCCGCGTGTTCGGCCCGCGCCTGGCACTGCACCGTACCGTGACCACGCGCCTGGGCTCGAACAAGGTGACCATCGAGGATACCATCGAAAACGAGGGCTTCGGCGACGAGTTGTTCATGACGATTTACCACGTGAACGCCGGATATCCCGTGCTGGATGACGGTTCGGAGGTTCGCATCGACTCTACCTTCGAGGGATACGACGCCAACGCAAAAGCCGGCATTGCCTCGTCAAGCCGGTGCACGGCTCCGCAACACGGCGTCCCCGAGCAGGTGTTCATACACGATGCAAATACGGATGCCGGCGGGATGTGCCGGGCGGAACTGGTGAATGCGCGGTTGGGCCTTGGATTCAGGGTCAATTGGCGGAAGCGCGAACTGCCGTGGATGTGGCAGTGGAAGATGATGGGCGAACGCGACTACGTTATGGGCCTGGAACCTTGCAACTGCGGACCGGGCGGCCGGCGCTCGGCCCGCGAATCCGGCCGGATTGGCAAATTGCCGCCTCGCGGAACCGTGAGCCACCTGGTGGAGTTGGAAGCCATTTCGATTAACGATTAAAGATTAAAAATTAAAGATTAAGAGTTGTACGAACAGGACTTTGAATTGAGATACTTCGCTTCGTTCTGAATAACAACGAGCGGGATGTGTGCCGAAACAGGCACGAATTCTTAATCTTTAATTCTTTATTCTCCACATCCCTCGCGTGAAGTCCGGGAAGGGTTGCGGGGCGCCGCCCTTTTTCACGGACATCTCGCTCAGCGGGGTTGGGGCGCTCCAGGCGGCGGCGTCGTAGACGTCCATGTCCGGCGGAAGCCCCTCGCGGACGCACTGAACGAAGCGGTACGCCATGATGAAGTCCATTCCCCCGTGTCCGCCGCGCTTGCGGGCCAGTTCCCCGATGTTGGTCCACATCGGACTCTCGTACTTGCGGTAATCCGACAGGTCCGTGTATTCGTCCCTCTCGAAACTGTCCAGATACAGGCGCGCCGGGTATCCGCGGAACATGCCGCGCGTTCCGGTGATGGCGTTCAGGCGGTCGTACACGCGAGGGCTGTTGGTGTCTCGCTGGAGGAGGATCGTTCGACCGAGGGCGGTGCGGATGATGCTGGTGCTGACGTCGCCGCAGACGAACTTCTCGGCGCGCCGCGGGTCGCCTTCGGGGAAGGTCCGGGCGGCGTAATCCTGCAAGCCGTGGGACGGCGAGCTCATGGAAACGAGGGATTCGAAACGGTCGCCCTTGTGGATATCCATGTACCAGGCGACGGGACCGAGCCCGTGTGTGGGGTACAGATTGCCGTTTCGCTTCATGCTGTGGAACCTGCGCCAGGTGCCCTCGCCCACGTTGGAGAACAGCTCGTCGCGCAGGTCGTGGATGTACGCGGCTTCGCCGTGGCTGAGCGCGCCGAACAGGCCTGCGTGGACCATATTGTTGACCAGCATCTCCTCGTGGCCGTAACAGCAGTTTTCCATCATGACGCAGTGGCGGCGCGTTTTTTCCGAGGTGTTCACCAGTTTCCAGCAGTCCTCGATGGTGTAGCAGGCGGGGACCTCGGTGAAGGCGTGCGTTCCGTGGTTCATCGCGTACAGCGACATAGGCACGTGCCATTCCCACGGTGTGGCGATGACGGCGATATCGATCTCCTCGTTCTGAAGGAGGTTCTCGTAGTCGCGGTCGCCATTGGAGTAGCCGCGGGGTTCCGGTTGGCCGAAGTCGGTGACGTCCTTCTGCGAGCGACGAACCTTCTCCGGCACGACATCGCAGATGGCTTTCACATCGACTCCGTCGGTTGCGAGGAACTCGCGGAGGAGATAGGAACCGCGGCCCCCGACTCCGATGAACGCGGCTTTCACGCGTTCCCTCGGCTCGAACGGCACGCCCATCATCGTCTTGCCGCCCTTGCCGGACGGCGGGGTTGTCTTCCCGGCGTCCTCGGCGAAGGATGTTTCCGGTAGCGAAAGTAATGCGCCGGTCAGCGCGGCGGATTTCAAAAGGTCTCGGCGGGTGATTGGATTCATGGTTAGGTTTCGGGATTCAGGATTTAGGATTCAGGCAGTTGTCGGGATTTCGGTAGGGGCACGGCACGCCGTGCCCCCAATAACCTCATCTATATAATCGCCCCGCTGTTGACGTTCATCCAGTCACCGATCTCGTTCAGGCGGTCGATGCTGGCCTGGGGAATTTCGCCCTCGCCCGTTGGCCCGACGTTCAGCAGGTAGTTGCCGCCCCTGGAAGCGCAGTCAATGAGTTGGCGGATCAGCGTTTCGGCGGATTTCCAGTTGTGGTCGTCGCTCCGGTAGCCCCACGTGTCGTTCATGGTCATGCACGACTCCCAGTCGCGGCCGGGAAAGCCCTCGGGCGGAATCTCCTGTTCGGGCGTGCCGAAGTCGCCCACCGCTCCGGGCAGGTTGGTCATCCCCTGGAATCCCTCGCGTCCGGTGTCGACCCGGTTGTTGATGATAAGGTTCGGGTCCAGTGCGCGGAGGTAGTGGTAGATTTCGACTCCATATTCGTGGGTCCAGGTTTCCTCCCATTCGCCGTCGAACCACATCACGGCCGGGTGGTAGCGCGTGACGATTTCCTCCAACTGCCCCTTGAGATACGCGATGTAGCGTTCGAAGTCGGGTGTTTCAGCGGGGCGGGGGTCCCAGGGCCTGCGCGGGAGGTAGTCCGGGTGATGCCAGTCCAGGATGGAGTGATAGGTGCAGAACCGGATGTCCTCGGCCTCGCAGGCTGTGCTCAGTTCCGCCAGGATATCGCGCTTGAACGGGGTGTTCATCACGTTGAAATCGGTCAACGCGGAATACCAGAGGCAGAAACCCTCGTGGTGCTTGCTGGTGATGACCAGGTACTTCATTCCGGCACGTTTCGCAAGGCGGACCCACGCGCGGGCATCGAACTTGACGGGATTGAACTGATGGAGCAGGGGCTCGTAGTCGGCGATCTTGATCTGCGCGTTCTGCAGGAGCCACTCGCCGGTGCCGGGCGCGGGCTTGCCGTTCCACTGCCCGGCGGGAATCGAGTAGAGTCCCCAGTGGACGAAGAGGCCGAAGCGGGCTTCCCTCCACCACTTCATGCGTGTGTCCTTCTGTTCCGGCGTTTCCGGCCAACCGGTGAAGGCGCAGAGGGCAAGCAGGGTCAACAGGCCGATCAGATACACGAGATGGATAGAATACATAGGAATCAACTCCCCAGATATTCTATGTCTGTTACCGGCCGCGGGCGTCAGGTACGGAGTATTCACCCGAAAGGCAGGTCTGATCATATGACAACCAATGTGCTGTTCTCCGCGTGCCTGTTCATTCTTTTCCTTGCCGCGGCGTTCGCTGATACTTTGAACATCGAAGGCGAGAGGCCGTTTACGCCAACCGGTAAGCCCCTGCAGGGTCTGGATATCACGCTGGATCCCGGCCACGGAGGATTTGCCCACCAACCCGGCTACACAGGCAGTGCTCGCGGTGTGAACAGCCGTATCGTTGAAAACGACATCAATATGCTGGTAGCGGCCCAACTGCGGCACCACCTGACGGATGCAGGGGCGCAGGTTCACCTGACGCGGCAGGACGACCGCAAGGTGGCTTCCGCGACCGAATTGAGCCGTTCCGAGGAACTGGGCGCGCGCACACGCATTGCGGAACAGAACCGCTCGCACCTCTTCATTTCCATTCACCACAACGCCTCGTCGCGCAGTTCGGCACATGGAGTCATGATTCTTTGCTGGCCGACCGATTCCGCCGGACTGGACCAGCCTCTGGAGCGCCAACTGGCGGATATCCTGCGCGACGAAATCGAGAAGTTCGTGCCTCACAACGAGCGATTCGACGCCTGGGAAAACAAGCATCCCCTGGTAGCGGGCTCGGATATTCCTTCCGCGTGCGTGGAATTCGGCTTTATGACGAATCCGGAATTCGACGCGTGGGTCAGCCAGAAGGGTTCGCACCGTTACGAGGCGCGCGGCTTGTACGAGGGTATTGTTCGCATGTGGCAGGAGCACGGAGAGGAATTGGAGTCGCTACGCCGAAGGTTGTTTCCGGACGTTGCGAACACGAAACCACGCGCAAGCGCCGCGGAGGTTATCAACGCGCGGGCCGAGGCGCTCGGTGTGTCGCCCCTGGTGATGAAGGTGGTCAGCGGCATCTGGCCGTACAAACGCCCGCCAAAGAACGAAGAAGAGGTTCAGTGGCTTCTGCACCGCTACGGGCGAGAAGCACTGGACGATACCACTTTTTTCCTTTTCGACATCAAGGTTCAAAGGGAGAAAAAGAAGTGGATAGTATCCGGTGCGACCAACTATGGTATTCTGCAGGAGGCATCGGAGCAGATACTGAAAGCCGCGGGATTGAAGAACATCGAGAACCGGGTGGAGATTCTGCCTTCCGAGCGGTTGGGTGAAAAGCGGTTCGGCGTGGTGCAGATTCCGATGGCTCTGACCTGGAGCCGACCCGTGGAAGGCGCGGGAGTTAGGACGCAACTCCTCCTCGGCGAACGGGTCTTTCTGCTCGACCAGACCGCCGATGAAGGGTATCTCCTCGTGCAGGGCGGAGAAGGATACTGGGGCTGGGTGCGAAGCGAGGCCGTGCGAAGGATGGATGAGGCCGAGTTTTCGGACTGGTTCCATGCCAGAACAGCCGTGGTCAGGCGGGATATCATGGTGGACGACTTACGACTTCCGGCCGGAGCCGCGCTACCCGTGCTCGAACATGCCGAATCGGACGATTCGTTCGGAACGGTGGTGTTGCGACTGCCGAAGGGAGTACGGGCGACGAAGGGCATGGGATCCGTGAAAGCGCCTGTTGCGGACCTGCATCTGCGCGACGCAGGAACCGAACCACCGGGCCTTCGCGCCGCGAAGGCCGCCGCCGAGTTTCTTACGACCCCGTACGTGTTCGGAGGGCGCAGTCAACTCGGCATCGACTGTTCCGGGCTCAGCGGACTGGCGTGGACGGCGGCGGGGCTGACATTGCCGCGCGACGCCAACCAGCAGATTCTGGTCGGGCGCACAGTGGCGACTCCGTATCACCTGCCGCCCCTTCTTCCGGGCGACCTCGTGTTCTTCTGCGATGACGCCGGACGCGTGATTCACTCGGGCGTGTCGCTGGGCGGAATGCGATATATCCACGCTTCGCCGCCGGAAGTTCAAATCAACAGTTTCGACAGCGCGGATCCACTTTACAGCGATTCCTGGCGAAAGCACTTCGCCTTCGCGCGCAGGCCGATGGAATAGACGGCAAGGAAATACACCGGGAATCCGGAGAATCGTGCAAAGGATGATATCAATGCATACCATCGGAATATCCACGCTCGCCCTGGCGGCACTCGCAACGGCCGGCGCCTGTACCGAGCCCGCGGTTTTGACGAGCGGCGATTCGCACCTGCTTTTGAACGGCCAGCCGATTCAGATCATCTCCGCCGAGATGCATTACCCGCGCATCCCTCGCCCGTACTGGCGCGACCGCATGAAGAAGGCCCGCGCGATGGGGTGCAACGCGCTGACGACATACGTCTTCTGGAACCTGCACGAGCCGAAACCGGGCAAGTTCGACTTCAAGGGCAACAACGACGTGGCGGCATTCATCAAGACGGCGCAGGAAGAGGGGTTGCACGTCATCCTGCGACCGGGGCCGTACGTGTGCAGTGAGTGGGACTTCGGCGGTTATCCCGCGTGGTTGCTGGCGGACGATACCTTGACCGTCCGTGCGCGCGACCTGAAGTTCATGAAGGCTTGCGAGCGTTATCTGAACCGGCTGGCAAAAGAGGTCAAGCCCCTTCTGGGCGTGAACAGCGGACCGATTCTGATGGTTCAGGTCGAGAATGAGTACGGCAGTTACGGCGCCGACCGCGAGTATATGCGCAACGTGCGCGACCTGTTCAAAGCCGCCGGTTTCAACGCCCTGTTGTTCACGGCGGACGGGCCGGACCAGATGCCGAACGGGGCGCTGGACGACCTGTTTGCGGCGTTCAACTTCGGCGGGGGGGCGGAGCAGGCGTACAACACCGCACGAAAGCACCGGCCGAAGGGGCCGATGATGGTCGGCGAGTACTGGTGCGGGTGGTTCGACCACTGGGGCGTTCAACACCACACGGTGAACGTGAAGGACAAGGCTGACGACATCGACTGGCTGTTGTCGCACGACTGCTCGGTAAGCATTTACATGGCGCACGGAGGAACCAACTTCGGGTGGATGGCCGGCGCGAATGACCCGCCCTACAGGGCGGACACAACCTCCTACGACTACGACGCGCCCATCAGCGAGGACGGCAGGCTGAAACCGATGTGGTATGCCTTCCGCGACGTCATCCGGAAGCACCTGCCGGAAGGCACGGTTCTGCCGGAACCGCCGGAGCCGTTGCCGGTCATCGGGATACCGAAAATCACGCTGGACAAAGGTGTTTCGCTGTGGGATATCCTGCCGAAACCGGTCGAGGCGAAGTACCCGATCGGGATGGAAACGCTCGGTCAGTCGTACGGCATGGTTCTATACCGTGCGGACCTGAAACCGAACTATCCGAAAGGGATACCCTTCCTGCCGGAACCGGTTGAAGGGGCACCAATCATCCGGAACCGTGCGCCGATGACGATTCCGGGCTTCCACGGGTACGCGACGGTTTTCATCGACCGGAAGAAGGCCGGCACCTTGGACCGGCGGCTTGGTCAATCATCGCTTATTCTGCCTGACCGCACGAAACCTGCGACGCTGGATATTCTGGTGGAGAACACCGGCCGCGTGAACTTCGGCCGCGCCCTGCCGGGCGAACAACAGGGCTTGTTTCAGAAGGTGGACACGGATGTGGGCGCGCCCGACAAGTGGAGGATGTACTGCCTGCCGTTCGACAACGTGGCGAAACTGCCGTTCGGGAAGATACCGGCCGGGGGACCGGCCGTGTTGACCGGAACGTTCCGGCTGGACAGGGCGGGCGACACGTTCCTGGACATGCGCGGCTGGGGCAAGGGAAACGTTTGGGTGAACGGGCACCACCTGGGCCGGTACTGGCGCATCGGGCCGCAACAGACTCTGTATCTGCCCGGATGCTGGTTGAAGAAGGGCGAAAACCGCATCATCGTGTTTGATGTGGACTACGCCGGGCAGACCACGTTGAGCGGACTTCCGGCGCCGATCCTCGACGAACTAAGGGTTCATGGGTGAGGATTCGGGATTCAGGCCGGAGATTCGGAACGAAACGTTATCATACATAACGTGACAGCCGGAATCCTGACACCCGGCACCTGATACCTGGCACCTGTCCAATGTCTCTCATCACCGCATCGCGAATCAGCAAGCATTTTGGGGCCGACCACGTGCTGGTCGATGCTTCGTTGCAACTGAATACCGGCGAGCGGTTGTGCCTCGTCGGACCCAACGGCGCGGGGAAAACGACCCTCCTGCGCATCATCCTGGGCGAGATTACCGCTGATTCCGGCTCGGTTTCCCTCACCCCGAACCTTCGTATCGGCGTGCTGGACCAGCATACGTCAGCGACGTTCAGCGGAACCGTCTGGGAGACGGCACTCGGCTCACGCGAGGAACTGATTGCCGCCAGGGCTGAGGCACGGGCGCTGGAAGACGCCTGGGCCGCGAATGAGCACCCCACTCACGAGGACCTGGACCGGTACAACGAGGTTCACGAACGCCTGCGCCACCTCGGCGACGAGGCCTACGACGCCGATGTGAAGGCCACGCTGACCGGCCTGGGGCTTCCTGAGCCGACGTGGGCGCAAGCCACGGATACCCTGAGCGGCGGTCAGCGCACACGGCTTGCGCTCGCGCGGCTTCTTCTGGGGGGAGTGGACGTGCTTTGCCTGGACGAACCGACCAACCACCTCGACATGGAGGCGGTTGAATGGCTGGAGGACTGGCTGGGGCGGTTCCCGGGCGCGGCGCTGGTCATCTCGCACGACCGTTATATGATGGATGCGGTCGCGACCCGCGTGGTCGAACTGCAGGACGGAAACACGCGTTCGTACCCTGGGAATTATTCAGCGTTCGTGCGTTTGAAAACCGAGGAACGCGAGCGACAGGAGAGGTTGTACAGCCGCCAGCAGGAGGAAATCACCCGTCTGGAGACGTACATCGAGCGCTACCGTGCCGGCAACAGGGCGACGATGTCGAAGTCGCGGCAGAAAACCCTCGCGCGCATCGAACGGATCGACAAACCGCGCGAGGAACGCGGGCCGAACATCTCGTTCAAGGCGGAAGTGCGGTCCGGCGACGATGTTCTGCGGGTGCGAGGACTGGAGCGGGGATTCAACGGCCGGCCTGTGCTGACCGGCGTGACGTTCGAGGTGAAGCGCCGCGAGCGCCTGGGCATCATCGGCCCGAACGGATGCGGAAAGACCACTCTGCTGAAGACGATCGCCGACGAACTGCCGCCGGACGCGGGCGATGTGCGTTGGGGAATGAACGCGGAACCGGCGTATTTTGCGCAGGAAATGGATATGGAGTTGTACGGCGACTCACCGCTGGACGCGTTGATGAACGCCGCTCCGATGACCATCGCCGACGCGCGCAACCTGCTGGCGCGGTTCGGTTTCCGGGGCGATGATGTATTCCGCGAACTCGAAGTTCTGAGCGGCGGCGAGCGAAACCGCCTGCAACTGGCGGTCCTGTTGGCGCGCGGGGCCAACGTGCTGTTGCTGGACGAGCCGACCAACCACTTGGACCTTCCGAGTCGCGACGCGCTGGAGGAGGCGCTGGCGGACTTCGACGGCACGTTGATCTTCGTGTCGCACGACCGTTATCTTCTCGCGCGGTTGGCGACGCGGTTATTGCTGGTGCGGGACGGGGGTGTGACGCCGTTCGAGGGCACATACGGGGAATTCCGCGAGCATCAAAGGCGGCTGAGCAAGCCGAAGCCCAACCGCAAGAACCTCTCCACACGGGGCAAAAAGAAGGTCAAACCGACGGATCCGGCCGTTATCGAGCGCGAAATTGCCGAGGCCGAGAAACGACTGACCGAACTAACGGA
>JAKQQT010000693.1 GCA_029564025.1 Armatimonadota bacterium
GTGTATGGTTTCATGTTTGTGGCCGGCGCAATTATTGAAATCATCGCACCTTCAGACGGTCCTTCGAAGGACATTAATTCGCTGTTGACGATAATACTGAATCTCGTCTTCTTGCCGCTGAACTATTCGCTTGTCTACGTCTTCTGCCAGATTATCGGTCGAGGACGCTCTACGTTCGGTGCGGCCTTCCACGGATACAGGCAATGGTGGTCTTTGTTCGTTACAGCGTTCATAATCGGCGCTTGTATGATTCCCGGCCTGGTTCTGGTATTCGCCGGCGCCACGTTTGTTTCCAACTCGGGTATACTCGGCGGCCTGCTCGTGATCGCGGGATTCATCGTGATCATGATGATAATCATGGGAGTTTTCCTTGCCCCCTATGAGGTCGTAGATAAAGGCAAACCACCGCTGGAAGCCGTTCAGACCAGTTGGAGCGTGACGAAAGGCCGGCGACTGACCCTGTTTGTTTATTCCTTTCTGTTTGGCATCATCGGGTTGGCCGGCATCCTCGCTTGCGGGGTGGGCCTTCTGGTTACCTTACCGTTGTCAAACGCCGGAGTCGTATTGATGTACCAGCGCCTGCGCGGCATTCAGGGGACGCTGTACGAGTGATCAGGTGTCGGGTGTCGGCCCGAACGCCCCTAATCCCCCGGCCCCCTTCCCCACGTGGGGAAGGGGGTGCCCAAAGCGTCAGCGAAGGGCGGGGGTTAGGGCTGTGAACCAATCTTCCACCGCAACAGTTCGTCCAGCTCGCGGGATGAGTACATCCGGTCCGGCACAACCTCAGCGGCTTGCTCGTACTCCCACACAGGGAAAAGCGAATGGTTGCGGGGCAGGTCGCGGGTCAGCCAGGCGCTGACCTCATGGAACATCGGCTTGTCCAGCCCGAA
This sequence comes from Armatimonadota bacterium, assembly GCA_029564025.1. GTDB lineage: Bacteria > Armatimonadota > DTGP01 > JAKQQT01 > JAKQQT01 > JAKQQT01. The sequence goes on from JAKQQT010000693.1 coordinate 891, forward strand.
GAACGGTACGTCGCGCTTGCACTTCCCAACGTCGTCGAAACTGATGTGTTCGCGGCACATCAGCGGCCGCGCGCCGTATATAATGCACGTCTTTTTCCACAAGAACGGGCAATTGACGCCGTAAACCGCCGCCCGCTGTTCCGGTGTCGGCGCCGGACCGCGCCCCTGCAGGTTCGTTTTCAGCGCGCCCACCCCGTCCACCGCACCCGGCCGGCTCTCCAGTTCCTTCAGGTACTTCGCAATCTGCTGTGGGGCGAAATCATCAACCAGCGACCGGGTGACGCGATCGTAGACGGCCAATCCCTCCAGAGGGGTGATGAACACGGGTTGGCGACAGCAGTGCGCGCACCCGATCGCGCACGTAACCGGCGGCTGATGGTTGCGGACGGCGCGCTCAATCGTCCGGTCGCACGCATCCTGGATGCGTTCGATGGCTTCGAAGGGAGAGAGTTTCGCAACCCTGTCAGTCATCAGATGGTCTCATTTGTGATATCATTATGTTAGCGTTCTAATGGAGGATAACGATGGCTCAGGTGTTGATACGCAATCTGAAACCCGATGTGTTGGAGCGGCTCAAAGCGCGCGCGGCGCGGCACAACCGGTCGCTGGAGGCCGAACTGCGGCACATCGTGACCGAGGCCGGATCGCCTCCCGCGAAGATCACCGAAGAAACGCGCCGCCTGCAGGCATTATTCGCCGGTCGCGCGTTCACGGACAGCGCCGTTGACCAGCGCGACGACCGCAAGCGATGAGCGAGTTCGTCGTCGATGCCAGCGTCAGCATCAAGTGGTTTCTCCCCGAAATCCACTATATTCCGGCACGGAACCTGCTTTCCGGCTTCCACTTTCTGATGGTACCCGACCTGTTCTTCCCGGAATTCGGTGATATCCTGTGGAAGAAGGTCGGGAGAGACGAACTGAGCGATGCGGAAGCCCGGGAGGTGCTTGCCGCGCTACTAACGATCGGGCTGAGGACTGTCTCTTCGGAGCACCTTCTTTCACACGCTCTCGAAATCGCGCTGGAGACGGAATGCACCGTTTACGACGCGCTGTACCTTGCCTTGGCGGCAACGCACGACATCGCCTTGGTCACCGCCGACCGGCGCCTTTACGACCGCATCCGTATCGGACCTCTTATGCCGCATGTCCTGTGGGTTGAGGACGTGAAGTAACCCGTCTCGTTTGGCAGGGGCCCGTACGGGCCCCTGCCGAATTCATCACAGGGACGATTCGTGAATCGTCCCTACGGGAAAAGGCGGACGCAGAGGTCAGTTTTTTGTGTGTAGACAATCACGGCAACCACCCCTCGCCCCTCCTTGAAAAGGAGGGGAAACCGGAGAGACCGCCCTGACACCTGACACCCGGCACCTAAATCCCGAATCCTTAATCCTGGATCCTAACCTCAATAGAACAGGAACGGCCACCAGTTCTTCATCGGCTTGCCGTTGTCGTCTTTGCTCTTGTTGTCCAAGCCGGGGATATTCTGGCGCCAATAGATGAGCCACTTTCCCATGCAGTCGGGGCTCAGGCTTGCGTACTTGTCCAGCGTCGCGGCGCTGAACGGACGAGCGAGGTCCTTGCCGCCGGGTCCTTCGCCCATCCTCCATCCCTCAATGGTGCTCATCACGAGCCCGCGGTTTTCCTGGTCGTAGTGCTTCCGAGCGTTCGGCGGGAAGTGCACGTTGCCGGCGGAGGCCACGAAATTCTTAATCGTCCAGGTTTCCTTGCCGTCGGTAACCACGGCGGTGCGGGCGTCCGGGTAGGAGATGCCCTTGCCCTCGCCCCACAGCGGATAGAAGGAGTTGAACGGCAGGCCCCAGCGCTTGTCCAGATCGAATCCGGCGAACTCATAGAAATACTTGCGGAAGTAGGGAATCGCGCTCCCGTGGGCCATACCCTCGAACGAGTGCGACAGGTTCTCGAGTCCGCACCCGATTCCGCGATCGTGGTTCAGGCAGTTCAGGCGCACCGAGCGGCCGGTCCACTTGCGGTCCGGGTCGCCTCCGTTTCCGCTTTCCACCACCTTGCCGGGGACCTTCTTGAAGTTGTCGTCGTATACCGGCTTCAATTCGATGCTTTCGAGGCAGGAAAAGTCGCCGGTGGCGGCGGCGGTGAACCACACCTCGTGCACGTAGCCGCGGTCCAGCAGTTCATCGAGGCGCAGGAACCGCGACTTGTCCTTCGGGTCGCGCACGCCGTAATACTCGGCCATTTTCTCGCCGAAGAATGCGTTGTAGTCGCAGTTGACGCCGCCCCGGCGCGGATTGGCCTTGATGGGCGACTTACTGGAGTTCTTCGTGGTCACGCCGGGATCGCGCAGGTCCACGTACTTCCAGATGGAATACTCCAGGAAGGCCGGCGCCTTGGGATTGCGGTATCCGTGGTAGCGACTGCTTTCGCGCACGGCGGTCATCAGGTCTTTGAACAGGCGCATCGGCTTGTTCTGCTCCACCTGGTTGGAGAAGTTGATGACCAGCAGGCGCGGGCGCATCTGGCGGATGCGGTCGTGGTTCTCGGCAATCCAGTCATCGGAGTTCGCGTTACTCGTTTTGTTGGGCCAGACGGTGGTGTCGGCGGGATCGTTCAGCGGGATGGGCGTTCCATCGGCATTGAAATTCGCCTGCCACGCCTCTCCGTTCTGGGAAAAAACGGGCAACACAGCGAATGCGGCAAGCAGAGCAGTCAGGCAGATGCGTGTCAGCAAGTGTTTGTCCTCTCAAGTCAGTTCATCGGGGGCATCGATGTCCCCCATCAGTTTACCATTGAAGACTGTGAGCGTGCGAATTTGGCGGAAGGGAACCACGGAACCACCGAAGGTGTGATAAAGGTGCGAACGGACCGAGAGCCCGTCCTCGCGTTTACCCTGCCCTGTCCACCCGAAAGAGAGTCCGCATGTTGATCGTGGCCATCGCCGCCGCACTGGTCCTCGGCACCGTCCAGGCCAGTTACTTCGAGTATGCCTTCCACAAATACTGGCTCCACAAGCCGTGGTTGCCCAAAGATTGTTTCCGCGCGCACACGCTGGTTCACCACCAGTTGTGCAAGTTCGATGACACCTTCCACGTGACCGAAGAGGAGCAGGAAGAAGCGCTGACGTTCACCTGGTACGGGGGGCCTTTGCTCATCGCCATCAATACCGCTCCGTGGGCGTTGCTCGCGCTCGCCCTGAACGCGGCCGGCGTCTCGTTCCCTTGGGCCGCCTTCCTTATCACGTTTACTCTGACCATAGCGGCCTATTACGCCTGCTACGAAGGATTCCACTTCCTGATGCACAAGCCGACCGTCCCGTTCATCGAACGCATGCGGGTGTTCCGGTTTATGAAGCGCCGCCACGTAATACACCACGTCCAGATGGACAAGAACCTGAACGTCGTTTTGCCGCTGGCTGACTGGACCTTCGGCACGCTGGTGCTGTCTGAACCGTTAACGGCCAGAGCAACCCCGGAATCGGCCCGCCGCACCGCCCGACTGAACAGCAGGCGCCGTGACACTCGTGAACTTGCGAGAATCTCCCGAGACTAGCGGATCCTTGCGCGCGGGCGTTAACATGACTGTGTGAAGCACCTTCTATCCTTCGTCTGTCTGCTCCTCGTTCTCTCCATCGGCGTCCGCGCGGCGCCGGTGGAAACCCGCGCGTGCGAAATCCGGCTTGAGAATAACTGGACGCTTCAGCAGGTGCGCGACGCCGTGAACCGCATGGGCGACATGGGCATCAACTGCGTGCGCGTCGAAACGTTCTACCACGGAACCACCATTTACAACAGCGGCGTGATGACAAAGTGGGGCCTTCCCGCCACCCGGCCCGGCTTCACTCCTGGTCCGTCCGCGCTGGCCGAGGTCATCAAAACGGCGCGCGCCCGCAATATGACCGTCTACGCGTGGGTCGAGACGTTCTACGTCTGGAACTCCGTTCTCGGACCCGGCATGGGCTCAATCCTGACCAAATACCCCGAGTGGTCCATCCGCAATCTTGACGGCACGCCTCTGCCAAAGAACGCCGAAACCTCAATGTATTACATCTCGCCGGCAAACCTGACAGCGCGTCAGTTTTTGAAGGAGTTGTACGCGGAGATTGCCAATACAGGGGTCGACGGTTTGTTTGTGGACTACCTGCGGTACCCGCGAGGGGCGCTCGGCCCGACCAATGCGCTGTCTTACGACGACGTGAGTAAACAACGCACGCTGGCCGAACTGGGGTTGGATATCACCACCATCCCGTTGAGCACGAAGAACGCCGATTTCAAAACGTGGACATTGTGGCGCGAACAGCAGACCACCGATACGGCGAAAGAACTGGCGCTGGCCGTGGCGGCGGCCAATCCGAACGTGGTGTTCTGCGGAACCGTGCATCCGCATTACGATTCCGACTGGCGTACGCGCGACAGCCTGCGTAACTGGCCCGCGTGGTGGCCGGAGGTCCGTGCGTTGTCGATGCAGTACTACACCGGTAGCAATCCCCCTTCGGCCAATGATGTGCAGGGGCGGATCAACGACATGACGATTGACCTGAACGCCGCGAATCCCGCGGCGACACTGTGGCCGGCCGTGAAAACCAGCGATATCTCCACCGGTATGCCCCTGCTGAACGCCATCAGAACGCAACCGAATATCGGAGTGTCCTATTGGGTGTACAGTTCATTGCTGGACTCGGACGGCCCATTATTGCTCTCCGGGCCGTTCAGCCAGGTTTCCGACCAGTCCGAGACCATGCCGATCAGAGGCGCGAGGAACCTGATCAGGAACGTCTTGTCCAGCCTCACTGTTGCGCATCAAGCGACAGCGCAGTCGGCGTTGAACCGGCTGACCGGATCGCTGATGCACGCCGGTTTGGCGCAAACAGACCTCGCTCCGTTGCTGACAGCCGGGGATATCACTTCGTCGGCGAAGCGCGACCTCGAACTGGCTTACCGTTTGCTCAGCCTCGCGCCGAAAACGCTTGTCTCAGGTGACGCCAATCGGGACGGTGCGGTTAACCTTCGTGATCCGATTGCCGTGTTGCGCTGGCAACTCGGGGGACCGGCAATCAGTAGGGATGCCGCCGACTTGAATGACGACGGCCGGGTGAGCCTGACGGATGCCATCAGCCTCCTCTGGATTGTTGCGGGCTTGAGATAAAGAAGAGGGGCGCCCTTTCGGACGCCCCCCTCATTCCACTGTTTGCGTGTAACGCGAGGCTGATTACCAGCCGCCGCGTCCACCGCCGCCGCCGTAGCCGCCGCGGCTTCCGCCACGTCCGCCACCACCGCCACGCTCTTCGCGCGGCTTGGCTTCGTTCACGGTCAACGGTCGGCCGTTGAGTTCCTTGCCGTCCCACTCGCTGATAGCGGCGCCGGCCTGGGCTTCTTCAACCGTCACAAACGCGAAACCGCGCGGACGGCCCGACATGCTGTCGGAGGGCAGGTGGATGTCGCTCACGCCGTAGGGCGCAAAGGCTTCCTTCAGTTCGTCTTCGGTGGTGCTGAAAGCCAGGTTACCGACAAAAAGACGTTTTGTCATTCTCGTTTCCTTCCGAGATAAGGGCCCCTTGAAGGGGCAAAGTGCTGCGCGGGGCACCTAGAACGCCATCACGGGGAAGACGAGAACATCCTGAAAGGATGGTGTCGATCGACAGCCCGTACAGCGAGTCTCTTCGTGGAGAACGAGCGGACTGGATCAGTAACTGGAACCAGGAACCCGAACGGAACCTCTGCAGAAGCAAACCACGCGCAAGTACATACTAGCACGTCGCGAGGAAAGTAAACGAATCTTATAGAATTATTTCAGGATTTTTGATTCGCACGCTCATCGTGTGCCGGTCGCTGTTTTGAAATCGTGCGGAATCGTGATACCATGTTGGTAACAACTAAAGGAGGTGGTGCTCAATGGTTGAACATTTACGAGGTGACTGTGGGAGCTGAGCTTCCGCAGTGAGGTTCGGCTTTCGAACCGACAGTTACCGGATAGGCCCTGCTCACTTCGAGCAGGGCCTATCTTTTCGGGTAGCGGTTGACGAAGGCAGGGACTTCGATTCCGTGCACGGCGCAGGTCATCGGCCGTTCTCCCGGGCGTTTCCGGATGCCGCAACCGCTTCGCGTCCGGACGTTCGGCCCTCCAGTGCCGCCCGAGCGTGCTCACGCCAGGTGGTTCGCGTGTCATTGCGCGAATCACCGTTGTAAACCCATCGGGTAGTAGTGCGATCGTTCTGTCGATTCATCATCGTTCTCCTTTCGTGATATCCAACTGACTGCGATATGGTTCCCTGAAATGCGAAACGGCCCCGGCGTTCTGTTCCGCCGGGGCCGTTCGAAAACGTGTTGAAGGAATCGTCAGCCGTCGACTGACGCCCTTCCGTCTCGGAGACGGGACGCGGCGATGTGCTTCATCCCCTGCCCTGCGCAGGTCGAAATGTTCCACGTTATGCGGTTGTTTTGCCGTGTCAAAGCCACAGCCCCGACTCCTTTCGTCAAGATGAGCGCGCACGAGGCACGCAAGGACCATCATATAGGTTTTGCGTAGCGGAAGTCAAATCGGTTTCACAGGTGCCCGAAATCATTACCTGGACATATAATCGTTATGCGCCTGCAGAGGAAAGCCGAGGCATACTGAGCCGAGCGAGCGCAGTCGAAGGACGCCACTACGCCTCGGTCGCAGGCTCCCTGCGCTCCGTTCAGTCAGCCTCACGCTTGTCTGATTGATAGACGAAGGAGGTTTAGCGCTTCCGCTCCACCTCGAAGTCGATGTAGCCCTTGTACGGGTCGGTGCTGACGAGGCGCACGTCCACGCTGTCGCCGACCTCAAGCCCTTTCGCCTTGCCGTCCACCTTGCCTTCCACCGGCGGGTCGGCGATACGCACGTAAACGCCCTTATCCGATGAACCGGTGATGAAGCCTGCGAACATCTCGCCGATGCGTGGCATCAATGCGACCGCCGCGATGCTTTTTTGCACCTGCCGTTCCACCTTTTTCGCCTCGCCTTCGCGCTGGGTGCACCAGGCGGCCAGATCCGCCAGTTCGGTGGTTGTGTACGGCGACTCCTTGCCGGCGAGCAGGTTCAGCAGGACGCGCTGGTCGCCGAGGTCCGGATACCGGCGGTTGGCGGCGCTTCCGTGGAGGTAGTTCGAGGCCGCCAGTCCGAAGTGGCCGGGTCCGGCTTCCTCGGGCGCCTTCACCACATACTCCCCACGCCCCAGCAGTTTGATGATGGCCAGCGAGAGGTCCGGGAAACGGTCGGGATCCTTTTTTATCTGGTCGGCCAGGAAGGCCTGCAGAGCCTCGCCGTCCGGGAACGAAGGCAACCGCCAACCGTACTGGTTCGCCAGTGTTACGATGCGCGGCCAGTTTTTGGGGGTCTTCACGACGCGCTGGATAGAAGCAACACCGCTTTCATCGAGGAAAGCCGCCACGGTGGTGTTTGAGGCGATCATGAACTCCTCGATGATCTGTGTCGCGCGGTTCGTCTCGTGAGTGCCAAGCGATATCGTTCCGTCTTCGTTCACTTCAGGCCGCAGTTCCGGCATGCGGAAATCCAGGGCGCCGATATCGAACCGACGGGCACGGAGGCTTTGGGCAATGCGGTCGGCCGCGATGATCTGTTCCTTCAGCCCCGGAATTCCGTTCACCTTGGACAGCACGCGGCGTGTGATATCCGAATGGGGTTCGGGCCATTCCTCGAGGAACGTCGCGATACCGTTGTAGGTCAACTGCGCGTGGTTCTTGATCACTGCCGGATAGACCTTCGACGCGGTGACTTGTCCGTCCACGATGTCCATCTGAACCACGATTGCCAATCTCTTCACGCCCTCATTCAGTGAACTCAAGTCTGTCGAGAGTTCCTCGGGAAGCATCGGGAACGTAACGACGCCAGTGTAGACGGAAGTTGTGTTCTGCGTGGCGGCGTCGTCTACCGCGGAACCAAGTGGCACGAAGTGGCTGACATCGGCGATGGCCACATAGACACGATCACCCGCTCCGGCGCCGGCCTCCAAGTACTCGCACTGATCCAGGTCACGGGAATCGTCGTTGTCGATGGACGACCACAGAAGATTGGACAAATCGGGTATCCCGAGACTGCTGAAGTCCGGTTCCCGGGCTTTGGCAATCTCGTTCTGAACGCTTGAAGAGAAGTCGACCCGGAATCCGCGGTCCGTCATCGCCTGGTAGGCGATTGCGCGGAGATCCACACCATTTGATTTCGTCATTAGTTTCCTTCCTCACCATGAAGAATGGACCCGCGGCGTGTTCCCGAACAAACGCGCGAATCCGGCACGCTCAGCAGGAGACTGGATTAACGCCTTCCGAACCTCCGGGGCTACACTGGTTTCAAGTACATTCGCACAATCGGAGGCTCGTTTCATGCCGTGTCTTAACCTGACAACCTTCTTGCTCGCCGTGTTGGTTTTCGCGAGTCTGGTTTGCCCCGCCCGGGCGTCCAATCTCCTTCCCGGATTCAGCAAAGCGCCGTTTACGAACGAACAGGTACGCGAAGTCCGGACACCGGAGGGAATTCGCGCGGTCATCAACGCTCCGCTTGAGATATCGAATCAGAGACCCACGCTTGTCGTTTTCTACGCGACCCCCAACGGCAACACCATCGAACAAACTCTGGGGGCGGAGATGGAGCCGGGATTGGACTGGCATTTCGACATCCAGCACATCGCCGCGCAAACCCGCCGTCTGCGTGAGGTGAACACCCGCGATAACATCGTGATTGTGGTGACCCAGGCCGATGAACGATCCTGGCCGGCATGGCGCGCAAAGCATGCGGATAACGCCGATCTGATTCGCACGTTCGTGGAGTCCACCACCGAAGGCTTGCCGGGTTCCCCGCTTCGAATCGCAATGACTGGTCACAGCGGCGGTGGTTCGTTCCTTTTCGGATACCTCAACGGCGGCGAAGCGATTCCCGACAACGCAGTTTTGTTTGCTTTCCTGGATGCCAATTACTCCTACTCCAACGAGGATCGTCACGGTGACAAACTGCTGGCCTGGCTGAAGGGCTCTCCGGAACGCCGCCTTGTGGTTCTGGCGTATGACGACCGCGAGATTGCATTAAATGGAAAGAAGGTGGTCGGCCCGACCGGCGGCACCTGGCGCGCCTCGTTTCGTATGATCGACCGCTTCCGCCGCGACGTGCCGCTGTGCGAATCGACCTCGGGCGATCTCATTTCCTACACCGGTCTGGACGGCAGACTGAACGTCATACTGGACCGAAATCCGGCGAACAAGATACTGCACACCGTGCTTGTTGAGACGAACGGCTTTTTGCACGCGATGACCCTCGGTACGCCGGACGAGGGACGGGCAGGAACCTACCGCGGTCCGCGTGCGTACACCGGTTTCATCGCGCCGCTGGAGGTCACATACTCCGTGGCCGGCACCACCGCATTTCGCGGGATTCCTCCGCGCAAGAGTACCGCACCCGGTGGACACGCCTTCATGAACAGTATCGCAAGCTTGGGATTGACTGCGCGCGAGGACGCCATCTGGTCTCAGTTGAAAAAGGGCAATGTCCCGGACTTCCTTCGCAATTTCAAGAGCCTGCGAATCCGATGGAGCGACAGCGCCCGCCGCGTTCATACGGGTTTGATCCACGTGATGCCGGACTATCTGGCCGTGGGAAGCAACACCGACTTTGTGCGCGTTCCGATGACCCCGATGACAGCCCAGAGACTGGCCGACCTATACGGATGCTCGCTGATCACTCGGCGTATTTCGGACATCGTGTACTCGGACGCCGAACTGAGATTGGACCCCAAACCGATGACCGAAAATCGCGAAAGCGTTTCCACTTTCATTGCTCACAACGACATCATCGAAGGCCAACGTGCCGGTAAGCCGCTCGGCATGCTGACGTGCGGCATCAAGAAGGACGTGGTGTTGACCAACCTGCTGGCCGCCAAACCGACGCGGGTCGCCATCTACGGCTGGCATTACACCAACGGCACGCCCATCCAGCCGCTCTCCACCGTGCACGTCAACACCTACGTCGATTACAGCCACGGCATTCGGTTTATTTCGCGCGAATGTGTGGTCGACGGGAAAAAGCGCGATATCGAGCAGATCATGAAGAATCCCGACTGGTGCGCCCTGGTAAGCGACGAGGGACCGCTTACCGTTCGTCGGTACTGAATAACTACCCACCGCCGGGACCGCCAATCTCCTGATTGGCGTTGGGTAAGTACCGCCGGCCTCCCGGCCGGCATGCCCGGCAGGGGCGATCTGTAAATGCCTGGGCAGGGGCACGGCACGCCGTGCCCAAGTCCTTCAACACTCCAAAAACAGCAACGCCAC
>JAKQQT010000703.1 GCA_029564025.1 Armatimonadota bacterium
CGACATCGGTGGTTTCTACCGCAATCCGACGCCCGAGTTGTTCGCCCGATGGTTGCAGATCGGGGCTCTTTACCCGTTCTGCCGCGTACACTGCTCGCACTCATTCATCGAGAACGGACAGGAATTCGAGTCGGCACAGCAGGAACCTTGGTCGTTCGGCGAGCAATGGACGGCCATCAATACCGAATCGATACGCCTCCGCTACAGGTTACTGCCATACCTTTACACGCTGTTCGAGGAGATGTCGCGCACCGGTGTGCCCGTGATGCGCCCGCTGTTTCTGGAGTTCCTGGACGATCCCGGCTCCGCGGGCGTCGAAGACCAGGTGATGCTTGGCTCCGCGCTGATGGCCGCTCCCGTTTTGGTGGAAGGCCAAACCAGCCGCGGTGTTTATCTGCCGCCGGGAACGTGGTTCGACTGGCATACGGGCGAGCGGATCGAAGGCGGACATAACATCACCGTGGAAGCGCCGTTCGACTGCCTGCCTTTGTTCGCCCGGGCCGGTTTCGCGATTCCAACACAGCCGGTCGTTCAGCACACCGGCGAGATGGAAGGGCTACCTGTCGAATGGATCGCCTGGCCGGACGGGTCATTGGCCGAAGGTACGTTCTACGAGGATGACGGTATCTCGTATCGGTATCAAAGCGGCGATTTTAAGCGCACCTTACTGACGGTTACGCAGACGAACGACGGGCACAAGACGTCGTTTCGTTACGAAGGCAGTTATTGCGGCAGGCCGGTTGCCGGTGTTCGCGTCATCAAATAGGATTACACACAACGATGGAACCAATCATGAAACAGGCTCCCTGGCATACGAAATCGATCGAGGAAGTAACCGCCGAGTTGCGGGTCAATCCTGATCAGGGACTGACGTCCGCCGACGCGGAACAGCGGTTGATAGAAGCAGGGCCGAACGCGTTTAAAACCGAGGAAAGCCGGTCGCTGTTCGGGATGATCATCGCCCAGTTCAACGACATGCTCATCTGGGTGCTACTGGCGGCAACGCTGGTTTCTTTCGTCATCGGCGAAGCTACCGATGCTGTCGTCATTCTGGCCATTGTGGTCTTGAACGCGATACTCGGCGTGGTGCAGGAGTTTCGAGCGGAGCAGTCGCTGGCGGCGCTCAAGAAGATGGCCGCGCCGATGGCCCGCGTGCGGCGCAACGGAACCTCGGTGGAGATTCCGGCCGAGCAGGTGGTTCCAGGTGACGTGCTGTTGCTGGAAGCCGGCAACGTAGTAGCCGCCGATGCGCGGCTTATCGAAAGCGCATCGGTGAAAGCGGACGAATCGGCGCTGACTGGCGAGTCTGAGCCGGTTGAGAAATCCACGGAGGTCGTGTCCGATCCCCAGGCCGGAGTCGGCGACCGCGTGAATATCCTGCACAGCGGTTGCGCCGTAACATTCGGCCGGGGCGCCGCCGTTGCCGTCGCGACCGGTAGCGGCACCGAGATGGGCCGCATCGCCACGATGCTGGAAGGCGTGGACTCCGAGCAGACACCACTTCAAAAGAAACTGGAAGGCCTTGGCAAGTTCATTGCCGTCATCGTGCTGGTTATCTGTGTCATCGTTTTTATCGCCGGGTTGGCTCACGGCAATCCCGTGGATGAGATGTTTCTGACATCAGTCGCCCTGGCCGTGGCCGCCATTCCGGAAGGGCTTCCCGCCGTCGTTACCATCGTCCTGGCGGTCGGTATGCGCAACATGGTCAAGCGCAACGCCCTGATCCGGCGTCTGCAGGCTGTGGAAACGCTGGGCGCGACGACGGTTATCTGCACCGACAAAACCGGAACGCTTACCCGCAACCAGATGACCGTTCGGCGCTGGTGGACCTTCTCGGGGCAGGGATCTGTTACCGGCGAAGGATACGCACCGGATGGAGAGATCCAACAGAACGGCCAACCGCTGGATCCCCGTTCGCGTCCCGACCTCGACTTGCTGATGCGCTCCGCGGTGTTGTGCAACGACGCCAACCTTCGTCAGGAACCGACGGGTTGGACTGCCATAGGTGATCCGACGGAAGCGGCGCTTCTGACAGCCGCCGCCAAGGGTGGGTGGAGCCGCGACGAAGCCGAACGGGAATGGCCGCGCGCTGATGAAATACCGTTCGACTCAGGTCGCAAGCGCATGACAACCATCCACAACGTGGACGGCAAGGTGTTCGCTATCGTCAAAGGCGCTCCGGATATGATTCGTCCATTGTGTTCTCACGTGTTGGTCGGATCAACCATCGAACCGATGACAGAACAGCACAGCGCGGATATTGCCGCGGCCGGGCGGTCCATGGCCGGTGACGCTCTACGGATAATGGGTTTCGCCATCAGAGAATTGCCATCGTTGCCGACGTCGCCTCAACCGAAAGACGTTGAGGTCGGCCTCACGTTCATCGGACTGATGGGTATGATTGATCCGCCTCGCACGGAAGCGGCCGAGGCCATCACACGATGCCTGTCGGCCGGAATCCGCCCGGTTATGATTACCGGCGATTATTCGGTAACCGCCGGCGCGGTCGCCCGCGAATTGGGAATGGGACATGGCCGGGTGGTGGAAGGCCGCCAACTGGACAGCATGAACGAAGCGGAGTTGACTGCCACCGCCAACGAAGCCTCGGTGTTCGCGCGCGTTTCTCCGGATGACAAATTGAAGATAGTTTCGGCGATGAAGAAGTCGGGCGAAATCGTGGCCATGACGGGCGACGGAGTCAACGATGCGCCGGCGCTGAAGCGTGCCGATATCGGTGTGGCCATGGGAATCACCGGAACCGATGTTGCCAAAGGCGCTTCGGAGATGGTTCTTACCGACGATAACTTCGCCAGCATCGTTGCGGCCGTGGATGAAGGCAGGACGGTGTTTGCCAACATCCGCAAATCCGTGTTCTACTTGCTCTCGTGCAACATTAGCGAGGTGCTTACGCTTTTCACGGCGATTATGATAGGGTGGGCCGCGCCGCTGATCCCCGTGCAGATTCTGTGGGTCAATCTGGTGACGGACGGTCTGCCCGCGCTTGCCCTGGGTGTCGATCCGGCGGAGCCGGACGTAATGCGCCGACCACCGCGCCATCCCAGCGAGGGTGTTCTGGACAGGGAGACCGTAGTCGGCATCATATGGTACGGTCTGTTTATCGCTCTGGCGGTCTTATTGTCCTTTGGATTCGTGATGGCGAACCACGGAACGGACAATACGGAATTCGCCCGGACGGCGGCTTTCCTGACTCTTTCATTTTCGCAACTGGTGCATGCTTTCAACTGCCGTTCAAACACGCAAAGTATTTTCAGTCTCGGTTTTTTGTCCAATCCAAAACTGGTGATAGCGGTGGTGATTTCCGGTCTGTTGCAGTTGGCCGCTGTCTACGCGCCTGTGTTCCATGACATATTCAGCACCAGATCGCTGAAGGGTATGGATTTGCTGGTGGTGGTTGTTCTATCGCTGTCGCCCTTGGTGTTCGGCGAACTGCGGAAGGCTCTGCGAAGGGGATTTAGCGGTCGGCCGGCACCGGTTCGCTAGCCGGAAACGGCGTCCTGTTCGCCCAGCCAGCGCTCCGCGTCGATGGCGGCCATGCAACCTGAACCTGCGGCGGTGATGGCCTGACGGTAGACCGGATCAGCCACGTCCCCCGCCGCGAATACGCCAGGCACGCTGGTGCGCGTTCCACCGAAGGTGCGCAGGTATCCGTTTTCATCCATTTCCAGCAGTCCGGCGAAAAGAACGGTGTTCGGTTGGTGGCCGATGGCGACGAACACCCCGTCGACGGGGAGTACGGACGTTTCGCCGGTTTTCGTGTCTTTCAGCGTGACGCCGGTGACACGGCCTTCCGCCGGGTCGTGGATACGTGTCACGACCTTGTTCCACAGTATCTCGATGTTCGGAGTATTGAAAGTGCGTTCCTGCATCGCCTTGCTGGCGCGGAATGCGTCACGGCGGTGGACTACGTAAACCTTTTCCGCCAGACGTGCCAGAAAGGTCGCTTCCTCCAACGCCGTGTCCCCGCCGCCGACCACGACAACCTGCTTGCCGCGGAAGAAGAAACCGTCGCAGGTGGCGCACGCGCTCAGCCCTTTGCCGTACAGGCCGCCTTCACCAAGCGATTCTTCCGGCAGTCCCAGCCACTTCGCGGAAGCGCCGGTGGCGATGATCAGGGTTCGTGCCCGGATGGAACCTTCTTCCGTGTCGATGGAGAACGGCCAAACAGCCAGGTCGACCTTCACCGCCTGATCGCGCCGGATCTCGGCCCCCACGTGCAACGCCTGCTCGCGCATTTCCTCAATCAACGCGGGACCCATTACGCCGGACCGGAAGCCCGGAAAATTCTCCACGTCGGTCGTGATGGTTAACTGGCCGCCGGGTTGCGAACCTTCCAGCACAAGGGGGCTCAATCCGGCGCGCGCGGTGTAGATGGCGGCCGTCAATCCGGCCGGACCCGATCCAAGTATCACAACATTTCGTGTTTCCATGCTTTTGTCGTTTATCACTCCTGGGAGGCGGCTGTGCCGATGAACGGCATGTGGTTGTTGTGGAAATTGCGGAGGTAGGTCTCCTGTTCCCTGGCTAGAATCTCGACAACCTCGTCGGGTTCGTTCACAATCTGCACAATGTCAATATCTTCCGGATTAACGAAGGCGCGCCCCGCCATTTCCTTCCGCATCCAATCAATCAAACCTTTCCAGTAGTCGGCGCCGAGCAGAATGGCCGGGCGTGGCTCCACGAGGCGTATCTGAAGCAACTGCCAGACGTAAGACAATTCCAGAAGAGTTCCAATTCCGCCCGGTGCAACAATAACAGCGTGCGACAGTCTTATGAACTCGTCCAGGCGGGACGAAAAACGCTGGTGGGCGCTTTTGATGTCCAGATGCCGGTTTGCGGGTTCGCGCAAGGTGGGGATATCGAGAGGCAGGCCGTAGGATTTGGAGTTGGCGGAGTGAACGTCGGTCACGGCCCGGTTGGCCGCCTCCATCAGGCCGGGGCCGCCGCCGGTGACGATGTCCATGCCCATTTCAGACAGGCGCTTCGCAACGTTGTAGACCAGTTCGTACGCGGGATCGCTTCTGCGGATGCGCGCGGATCCGAAGATGCACACGCGGAAATTGGTGTTTTCCACCTGGCGCAGTTCATGGTCCAGTTTCAGGTATTGTTCGATGACTCGGCCCATCTGGGCGCGGAGGTCATCACGTGATGGAGTCTCGTTCGAGAACTCCGTCGGATCCGGCATGCCTTCCTCCTGATTCTACTGTTCTATTCTGTGCCCGTTCGCGCACTTATGTGAAACCCGCGCTCAGGAGACTGCGTAAGGACATAGTGAGAAAGGGAGGGTTGTTGCATGGCAAGAGGAACGGTAAGGTCGATTCCCGCGGTGATTGTTCTGACGATCATAACGTGCGGTTTGTACGGACTGGTGTGGTATTACGAAGTTTCGCGAGAACTTCAGGAAGTAACCGGGCAAACTGATACTTCACCGGGCCTGGAAGTGCTGTTGATCGTCCTCACGTGCGGGCTGTATGTTGTTTACTGGTGGTTCAAGTACGGCAAGATGCTGGCCGAAGCGCAGTCGATCAAGCTCAGGCCGGTCACTGACAACTCGATTCTGCTGGTTGCCTTGTCCGTCGCCGGATTCTGGTACGGCTGGCTGGACTTGGTGAATATGGCCATCATGCAGTCCGACCTTAACCGTTTGTGGGAAGGCGATGCCCCTCAATTTTGATGCATCTCAAGCGCATATGCGGGCACGAAGGCGGGACGTAACCTTCCCGTTGTTTGTGGCGGCCGTGTATCTCATCAGCGTTATCACGCCGGAACACGCTCTGGACGGGGCGCGGTATTCCATCTGCGTCTTCCATAACGTTACGGGACTGCCGTGCCCGGGATGCGGTATGACGCGGGCATTCCTGGCGATTGGTCACGGCAATGTGATATCAGCCTGGAAGTTGAATGCCCTGAGCCTGCCGTTCTACCTCGGCGGTTTGTTATGGTTGGGGAATGAAGTGGTGGCGCTGGCCGGGAGGCGCGCCGTCCATCTGTCGCAGAAGACCGTCAACCGTGCTTCCCTTACCGCGTTGGTTGTGATTTCGGCGTACTGGGTTTACCGGTTGGCGACGGCGTGGACAGCTCTGTAAAGCCATGCCTTGCCGTCATTTGTACCAACTGTATCGGTCAGACAAGCGTTAGGCACGCTGAGCGGAGCCCGTACGGGCCCGTATGGGCGACTACGCTCGTTCCTCGCTCCGCTCAGGATGCCCGGGCTTTCCTCTCAAAACCCGGAGATTCTTCGCTGACGCTCAGCAACTGTGTTGATTTGTCAAGTGTTACTGATCATTGAGCTATGCCCGTCAGGGCAATTCGATTGGTATCCCAGGGACGTCGTGTAGCTATTATCACGTTCAGCGTC
>JAKQQT010000012.1 GCA_029564025.1 Armatimonadota bacterium
TTCTCGCAGGACGAATTGATTGATTATCCCGACCTGAAGCTGGCGGGCGTGGCGAAGTTCCTCGGCGAGGCCGGTACCAGTAAAAGCACGCTGTTCATCTAGGCCCCTTCACTCAATCGGTCGGGCATCTGCTCGTCATCAAGGATATCAGTGGAATCACGGAAAAAGCGGGACTTCAGCGCAGAGGCGGCATCGTGGGACGACAATCCGGTTCGGGTGGCGAATGCACTCGCCATCGCCGATGCCGTGCAAGCACGGATACCGCTTTCCCGTGATATGGATGTATTGGATTACGGGTCCGGGACGGGTCTTGTGACCCTCGCGCTCTCCTCATACGTCCACCACATTGTTGCCGCGGACAACGCGCCCGGCATGCTGGTAAAACTTGCGGAGAAAGTCTCGGCTTCACATCTCACAAATGTGAGTACCATCGCGCTCGATCTGGAATGTGATCCTCTTCCTTCTCAGCGCTTCGATATGATTGTCTCCACGCTGACCATGCATCACATCTCGGATGTCCCGGCGATGATGGGCAGATTTGCGGAATTGTTGAAGCCGGGCGGATACCTTGCCATCGCTGATCTGGACCCTGACGAAGGCGAGTTTCACGCGGACAATACCGGTGTTCTTCACTTCGGCTTCGAACGTGATCAGATGCGCGGAATCCTCGAAAAAGCCGGCCTCGAGGACATTGTGATTCATACGGCCAGTCGGGTGAACAAGCCGGTGGCCGGAAAGGGAACGCGCGAGTTTACCGTGTTTTTAGCGTCCGGGCGTAAATCGACGTAGCGGACTTGATGCGGATTCAGGGAAGCGACCACTCCACCTGCCTGCCGGTGATGGATTCCCACATAGCGAGGGCGTAACGGTCGGTCATCCCGGCCACATAATCCGTTGCGGCGGTGATGGAGGCACGCGCGGGATCAGAGTGTTCTCGGTTCGCGACGTCGGTAATCCATTGCGGTACCGAAGTCGGATCCGTTCGTGATCGCTCGAACAGGTCGGCCACGATCCGGTCGATATCCAGATTCCCCATCTTCTCGCTTTCGCGGTTGTACACGCGTTCGAACAGGAAATCCTTCAGCACGTCGAGGGCAGATGACGCCGTCTCCGACATCCGGATCGCGTCGGATACACGCGACGATTCGATCAGGTCCGTGATCAATCGCGTCAGGCGTTCGCCAGATGATTTCCCGAGCGACGAGACCACAACAGCAGGCAAATCCTCGGCAGACAGCATTCCGGCGCGGATGGCGTCCTGCGTGTCGTGATGGAGATACGCCAGGCGGTCGGCAATGCGCACGACCTGCCCTTCCAGCGTCGCCGGCAGGTTGTCCGACACAATGTCGCCGCGCCCTTTCGAGTGTGACGCCACACCGTTGCGCACTTCCCAGGTAAGGTTCAGCCCGCGCCCGTCGCGCTCCAGAACATCGATTACGCGCACGCTCTGTTCCACGTGGCGGAAACAAAGGGAGGGATCGCATTGGCGAATCACCCGGTCCAGCGCCTGCTCACCGGAGTGGCCGAACGGTGTGTGTCCCAGGTCGTGCGCCAGGGCGATGGCTTCCGTCAGGTCCTCGTTCAGAGCCAGCGCGCGGGAGATGGTGCGGGCGATCTGAGATACTTCCAGCGTGTGGGTCAGGCGGGTGCGGTAATGGTCGTCGGAAATAGCCAGGAAGACCTGGGTTTTGTGCTTCAGCCTTCGGAACGACTTGCAGTGGATAACGCGGTCCCGGTCGCGCGCAAAGCACGTGCGGATTGGGCACGGCTCTTCCGGAACCGCCCGGCCCCTGGATTCCGCGCTCAGGCTGGCGCGTGGGGATAGGGTCGCGCGTTCGCGGGCTTCGGTCTGAAGGCGGATTTGCATCGGGTGTCAGTGCGCCTAGCGGTCGACTTCCACCCTCAACTGGCTGACAACGAACGCGGCAAGGCCGATGATGACGGCTGTCACGGCAGCCGCTTCGACGGGGATTTCCTTGATGGTATGCGCGCCGAACTTGATGCGCACCTTGCGTATGGGACCCTTCTGGAGCGTGTTCTGAACTTCCTGGGCGATCTGCGCGCCAATCTGGCTTGTATCGGAACCTGTGTTGGCCGGATAATTCGATTCGCTCATCTTGTCATCTCCTGGAAAGCGGGGCGGTATTTATCTTCAGTATACAATCCCGCAGGCGTTTCCGAGAGGCGGTGTATGCGTATCTCTCATCCCTTTATTCCGCTATAATAGTATAAGATACACATAGTATCTGAGCGTCAATTGAAAGAGGTGCAAACGTTGAGAGCCTATGTCTACTGCCGTGTCTCCACGGAAGAGCAATCCCGGGAAGACCACTACAGCCTTCACAACCAGGAAGTCCGCGCCCGCGATTACGCCAAAGCCAAAGGCTGGGTCATCGTCAAGGTCAAGAAGAATGTCGGTTCCGGCAAGAACACGTCGCGACCGGGATTCCAGGACCTGCTGACCGCCATCAAGAAACGCGAGATCGATCTCGTCATTGTGTACCGGCTGGACCGACTCTCGCGAAACGTCGGCGACATCTATGACACGATCGAGTTGATGAAAGCGAACGATGTCGACTTCGCCAGCATTACGGAAGGGTTTGATACAACCACGGCGATGGGACGTGCCATGCTCGGGTTTGCCGCCGTCCTCGCCCAACTCACGCGAGAAATGATCGCCGAGAATGTGAAGGACGGTTTGCTTCGCCGTGCGGAATCCGGGAAGTGGAATGGACCGAAGTGGAATCCCCCGTATGGGTACACGTATGTGCCCGGCGCGTCACTGGAGGTGATTCCGGAACAGGCGGAGATTGTCAGGAGTATCTTCCGCTGGTTCACCGAGGACAAGTGGGGCACCACCAAGATCGCGCTCTACCTGAACACGACAGGAGTGAAGCGGGAATGCGGCAGGCGTGGTTCAGGCCAATGGCATCAGGTGAAGGTCTGGGAGATGCTGCAGAACGCCGTCTACATCGGCAAGATCGTGGCTGGGGATCATCTGGTTGACGGATGCCACGAGCGGATCGTCGATGACGAAACCTGGGCGGTGGCCAAAGTGATGGTGGCTTCACGGCGTAAGCAAGCCCCGCGTACCAAGGCGACACCCCACCTGTTGTCAAGTCTGGTCCGATGCGGGACGTGCGGCAGAACCCTTGTGGCGCAGTACGCGACTTACAAACGAAAAGACGGCGAGCGGTGCTTCGTGGGATTCCGACACGCTCCCAACGAATTCGTTGGTGAGAAGCACTGTCCCGGCGTCTACCACAGGGGTGACACGTTGGAAGAGGCGGTCATCGCCGAACTGCTCGCCGTCGCCAAAGGGCCGAGTTTCCGGGAAGCGGCTCTTTCCACAGTACGGGAGAAGCTGATGGTGGACGGGGCTCCATTGCGGGACGAGTCGGAG
>JAKQQT010000015.1 GCA_029564025.1 Armatimonadota bacterium
CACGCTCGGCAACATGGGCAACCACATCCTCGACCCCGCGTTCTGGTCGCTGGACCTCGGCGCGCCGGAGAGCGTCCGCGTGACGGACGTGAGGCGCGGGTCGAAAGATTCGTGGAACCTGCGCGACCACGTGATCTGGAAATTCCCCGCGCGCGGCAATCTCGCGCCGGTGACGGTTCACTGGTATGACGGCCTCAAGGGGGATACGCCGTGGGACGACACCACGTGGTTCGTCGGTGCTTCGACTTCCAAGCTCATCAAGGACCGCAAAGTCTGGTACACGCCGCCGCTTCTGGAAGAGATTGAGAAGAAATACAACGTCGATCTTGGCGACGACGGGTCGATATTCGTCGGCGAGAAGGGATATGTCGTGATGGGCTGCTTCGGGGATTGGATACGCTTCTTCCCGGGGGAGCTGAACAAGCCGTCGCCGCAGAAGACGATTCCGCGAGTGAAGGGCGGGCATCAGGTCGACTTCATGCGCGGCTGCATGGGAGGCCCCGCGCCTTGCGCGAACCTCGACTATTCGCAGCGCCTGAACGAGGTGGTCATGCTTGGCGTGACGGCGATCGCGGAAGACAGCGGCGACGAGCTAAAGTGGGACGCCAAGGCTGGCCGCTTCACCAACAAGGAGAGCGCGAACAGTTTCCTAAAGCGCAGTTACCGCAAGGGCTGGGAGATATAGACGAAGAACAGTTTTCTTCATCTCTTGACTTGCTTGATCTGCCACCGGCGGCACCGCAGCGGACTAGTACACGGAGATCAACGTTCCGAAGCAAGGAATCGCCAGCTTGCCGTCGATGAATGAGAGGTGGACGTCCGTGCGCGCCACGCCGTCCACGTAAATTGTCCAGGAGCGCACGGCTGCGGTGTTCGTCACGCCGTCGAACGTGAGCGGGATTTCGTAGTTCGAAAGCTTTGTGCCGGCGGGAAGGGCCGTGAGATACAGCGCGCCGCCAGTCGAGAACTTGACATTCTTCAGCGTGCCGCCGCCGGCGGTTGCGTCCACGGCGAGCTTCGAAACCACCTGCCCGCCCGTGACGAGCGAACCGTCGAGCGTTGCGCCGGAACAGACCTGCACGAGGGACGTCGGGCTGAGACCTCCCGCCCCGGCCACGTCGCCGGTGTTGATCTTGTAGTGGACGCCGCCGTTGTAATACTGCTTCACGCCCGAGGGCGGCGTGACGTACCAGTACTGGCTCACGGTTGTCCAATTGACGCCGTCCGGGCTCGACTCCACCGCCCAGTGGTTCGGATGGTTGACGCCGCTGTAGCCGTTACGGAAATTGTATGATGCCGTCAGGCCCGCCGCGGAGGGAAGACGCACGACGAACTTCTTCCAACTGTTCGGATCGCTCAGCGTCGCCGCGGTGCTGTACCGCACGCGCGTCCAGCTCTGGCCGTCGAAGAGCGACGACGGCGTACGGTCACGGTAGCCGCCCGCAGGCTCGTTCAGAAGCCAGCCTTGGTCCGACGCCCATACGGATCGCGGCACCATGTCCGCCGGTGCCGCTGCCGCAGGCGCGTTGGTGACCGGACTCAAACGGAGCGTTTCGTTGTTGCTGCCGCCGCCGTCCACGCGCGCACCGCTTTTGTTCATGAGCATCATTTCCGAGAGTTCGAAAGCGTAGCCGGTGTACATGCCTTTGAACGTGAACCGGAACCAGTGGTTCGTGGTGCCGGACGCGGAGAAGCGGAGCGTGCCGGCTTCGACGCGCAGGTCACCGCCGAACACCGAGTCCCTGCAGAGCATCAGCGCACCCGACCCCGCTTTGACGAGCAGGCCGTCTTCGCCAAGCGCGGAGCCGTCGGAGATCGTGTCGGAAGTGGCTGTCAGGGTGTTGACAATCGTCGCGCCGTTGAGCAGCGTGACCGTTGCTCCCGCGTCGGTGAAGCCGCTCACGAGGAGTTTCGTGCCGTCCACGACGAGAGCTGTGCCGGCCGCCAGCGAGAGGGCTCCGGCCGTGAAGGAAACCGTGCCCGACTTGGGCTTCACGACGAGCGATCCGCCCGTCACGGAGACATTCGGCAGCACGCCGTTCGTCACGGTGAGTGTGCCCGTGCCGGACTTCACGAGGTTGATCGCGTAGGGTCCGGAGAAATTCGCACTGTAGGTGCAGTCGTTGCTCCAGGCACCCATCTTGAGCGTCGCCGTGGACGAACTGTTGTTCATGAGCTTACCGGGACCGATGAGATCGTTCACGGAAGTCGATTTGCCGTTCAGGTCGAGCCGCGCGTCGGAGGACTGGAGATAAAGGCTCGACTTGCCCGCGCCGCAGGGCGTCGCCTCGTTCGCGTTGAGGCACATGTAGAAATTTCCGGTCAGGCGCGTTTTACCCGTGTGGTTCCACGTCACGGCGTTGAACAGCATGTAGTAATCTTGGTAGCGTCCGCACAGGACTACGTCGCCCGAGCCGGTCGTTTCGACCGTCCCCGAACTGAACGACGGGGTGCCGCCGCTCAGATATTTATAAATTTGGATCGGATTGTCGTTCACGCTTTCGAGAAGGATCCTCGCGCCAGAGGCCGAAACGAATAACGTATTGCCCTCCCACTGGTTGGAAAGGTAATAGAGCCCGCCGTTGAAACGGACGCGCGCAACCGTGGACGTGCTGCTGTTTTGGAGTTTCTGGAATCCGGCGATGCCGCCGAAGTCCAGCGTGAGGAGATCGTTGGTGCCCGTTTCGCTCTTCGCGTTCGCGTGCTGCGTGAGGAACAGATAGCGATACGCGAGCTGGGGATTGTAGCCGTAGCCTGTCGGCTGCACGGGCGTAGGACCGGACACGGTCGCCCCGCCCTTACCGCCGTTCGAGCCGACGAGGAAGAAGAGATTTGAACTGGCCATCGTCGAACTCACGAAGGCCGTGTTGTATGCGCCGTCCACGATGAGTTGGCCCTCGTCGCCCGTGTCCGGTCCGAGAGTGTGATCGCCGGGTGCCAGATACAGACCGGATGTGACGTTCAACGTGCCGTGGACCGTCAGAGAGGAGTTCGACTGGGCGGATGAAATCGTGACCGATTCACCTTTTGCGACGACAAGCGGCTGAAGGTCAACCGCACATGCAAACCGCGCAACCGCACTCGCGACCAGAACTGCAATAAACAGGCATTTTCTCATGCTGTTCACTCCATTCATGTCCAATCATTTTCACTAGCATCCCATAGGCTAAGCCGGAAACATTCCGGTTCCCATGATTGGCACCTATTATGCGGGGGGGG